>JAFUQJ010000100.1 GCA_017480995.1 Alphaproteobacteria bacterium | reverse complement strand
CATGCCGTTTCTGAAACCGTTGCGATAGCTGTAAAAGTTCTTAATGTCTACCATGGTAACGGCATAACGGCGGCCGTATTCCTGATATGCGATTTTCTGGCGCAGCGCGTTCATAATCGACGCCAGATTGTTGCCGCGGTACGCCGGATTGACCGACGCCTGCTCAAGAACGGCTATTTTGCCGGCCTCGTAATCCAGCGCAAACCCCGGCAAAACGCTGTCCAGCGTCTGCTCACCGATAAAATTGGCCGAGGCATATCCGACCAGGTTCTCTCCGCAAAACGCGCCGATGAAAAGCTGATCGGGATTTTCGATCATCTTTTGAAAATCGGCGGCAGACTTGCGATGAATAAAGCACTCCTGCCCGGGTTTCAGATTGGCCAGAATAATCCGATGCAGCGCCGTAACGGCGGAAATATCCTTATTTCGGAGGCGGCGTATCTGGCAAAGTTCGTCGGTTTTGGACAAGCGGGTATTAAGAAGCACGGAATCTGCGGACATGGGTTTCCTCTGCGGCAAAAAACAAGTTATCAAAATCAAGCGGGATAAAAGCGCCTTGAATACAGGCTGAGAGGACACCGAAATGCCCCGGCCGGAACTTAAATTCCGGCGGTCATTTTTCGTTTGCATATGTCATGCAAAATAAAAGGCATCAAAAACTCCATATATCATTCGGATTAAAAATAACGGGACTTAACGCCGATGTCAAGTCCCGTTTGCCATTCATTGCGGATTTCAGCCCAAAAACCTGTTGTTTTTGGGGAAGCCGAAAGGTACCAGCTTGCCGACCTGAGCACGATGTCCGAGCCATGTCAACAATTCGGTCTCCACCTTGACGCCGCCGGAACGCGCGAACCGGAAGCCTTCTTCTTTCTTGAAAATCTGAATGTCGGCCAAGCCGCCGTCTTTGTACTTCTGCAAAGAGACGCCGCGGCCGCGGGCCATGGTCGGGACTTCTTCCAGCGGGAAAATCAACAGCTTGCGGTTTTCGCCGACAACGGCAACCATATCGCCCTCTATCTTGGTGCAGAAAACGACTTTTTCGCCGTCGGCAACGTTCATAATCTTGCGGCCGCCGCGCGTCTGGGCAATAATGTGATTCTCGTCAATCACAAAACCGTGACCGCCGGTCGAAGCTATCAGATACGAGGCCTTGGGCTCAAAAACGAACATGCTGACAATATTGTCGGTATTGCCGAGATCAACCATCAGGCGCAGCGGCTGGCCGAAACCGCGGCCGCTCGGAATCTCGCTGCCCGAGATGTTAAAAAACTTGCCGGAATTATCAAGCAGAATGATTTTGTCGGTCGTCTGGGCGTGAATCGCCATCAGCAAACTGTCATCGTCCTTGAATTTGAAATCCTCGTGCAAATCATTGTGGCCTTTGGTGCAGCGGATCCAGCCCTTTTGCGACAAAATAACCGTTATCGGCTCTTTTTCGACCAGCGCTTCTATCGAAATCTCAATGTCTTCGGAAACCTCCGCAAACTCGGTGCGGCGGCGGCCGAGCGCAGTCTTTTTGCCGAATTTCTCGCGCACGACTTTAATTTCCTCGGCAATCTTCTGCCACAAAAGCTCCTCGCTGCCGAGCAGCTTTTCGAGACTTTCCTTTTCGGCAGTCAGTTCGTCAAATTCGCGGCGGATTTCGGTTTCTTCGAGGCGGCGCAGATTGCGCAGTTTCATATTGAGAATCGCCTCGGCCTGATTTTCGGTCAGGTCAAACGCGCGCATCATTACCTGCTTGGGCTCTTCCTCCTCGCGGATAATGCGGATAATCTCGTCCAAATTCAGATAAGCAATCAGATAGCCGGAAAGGATTTCCAAGCGGTTGTTGATTTTGCCGAGGCGGTAACCTGAACGGCGAATCAAAACCTTTTGACGATGATTCAGATATTCGCTCAAAACCTCTTTGATGCTCATAACCCGCGGCACTCCATCGGAATCAAGCACATTCATGTTCATGTTGAACCTGGTTTCAAGCTCGGTCTGCCGAAACAGCAGTTCCATCAGCATATTGGCGTCGACATTGCGGTTTTTGGGCTCCAGGACAATGCGGACGTCGTGCGTCGATTCATCGCGGATATCGCTCAGCAACGGCACTTTTTTGTCCTGCAAAAGCTGGGCGATTTTTTCTATCAGCTTGGATTTGACAACCTGATACGGAATTTCGGTAATGATAATCTGATACTGTCCCATGCCGAGGTCTTCCCGCTCCCATTTGGCGCGGATGCGGAAATTTCCCTTACCCTGCGTATAGGCATCGAGAATGGACGAAAACTTATCGACGATAATGCCGCCGGTCGGGAAATCCGGCCCTTTGATTTTGCGCACCAGCGGCTCAATCTCGACATCGGGCTTCTCAATCAGCAGCAGCAAAGCGTCGCAAACCTCGGAAAGGTTGTGCGGCGGAATATTGGTGGCCATGCCGACGGCAATGCCCGAGGAACCGTTGCAAAGCAGATTGGGAACGGCGCCGGGCATGACGACGGGCTCGGATTCTTCGCCGTCATAGGTGTCGCGGAAATCAACCGCGTCATCATTGAGGCCTTCCATCAGAGCAACCGCAAACTCGGTCAGACGGGCTTCGGTATAACGCATGGCGGCGGGACCGTCGCCGTCGATATTGCCAAAGTTGCCCTGGCCGTCAACCAGCGGATAACGCACCGAAAAATCCTGCGCCAGACGCGCCATGGCCTGATACACGGCGCTGTCGCCGTGCGGGTGATACTTACCGATAACGTCGCCGACAACGCGCGCGCATTTCTTAAAACCGGCTTTGGGATCCAGATGCAGCTGGCGCATGGCATAAAGCAGGCGCCGGTGCACCGGCTTGAGACCGTCGCGCACATCGGGCAGCGAACGGGCGACAATCGTCGACATTGCATACGATAAATAGCGCGAGCTCAGTTCCTCGGCCATGGAGACGTTTTTGACTTTTTCTTCCTGTTCCATAAAGCTGTATTCCAAAGTGAAAGCCCCGGATATCCAAGGCTTTTATTTTATGATTGCGGCCAGATTAGCACGGCATTCGGGAAATTTCAAGTTGTGTGTCGCAAAAAAGTTTTTATAGAGGAAAAACTCGGTCAGCTTCAGCAAATCCGCCAGTTCTTCGGCAGAGGGCGCATAATTTTGCTCAAGAATAAAACGCGGATATTTATACAGGCGGCCGCGGTACGGAAACCCAGCTTCGGCACAGACCGCCCGGCCGCTTTTGGGCGAAACATAGGCTAGGTTTTCGGTGGTTCCGGTGACGGCGCATTCGCTCAGATCCAACCCTACGCCGAGAAACTCAAGAAGATAATATTCGAAGTAAGAATAATGCACTAACCAATTATCTTCATCTATAAGATTAAAAAAACTGTCAACATAGTAATAAAAACGTTCGAGGTTTTGGAGCTCCGGCATGCAGACGGCGGAAAGTGCGCAAAAAGACGTCAGCGCCTGCAGCTTGGCGGCATCGTTCAAAAAACGCACCGCAAAAGGCGTTTTGAGTTCGACGCCGAGCGTCAGCATATTGTCGTCAACCCGCGAATAGGCCGAAAACTCAATCAGGTTTCCGAGCTGAAATGTGGATAACTTCCGTTTGCCGAGCGCGCCGCGCACGTAGCCCGTCACCTTGCCGTGCTCGCGGCTGACGACGGTCAGAATAACGCCGCTCTCGCCGTGTTTGCGGATATTTACGATATAGCCTTCGTCCTGAAACTGCATTGCTCCTCCGTTAGGGAAAAAGTTTATTGAGTTTCGCGCCCGCGGTCAACGGCTTTTTTGCAAAAATTTCTTGACGCTTTGGACAAAAACGACTATTTTACAATTATTGACATAATACAAGTTACAAATTATTAAAACCCAAGAGAAATGAAAAGAAAAGTAAAACAAGCAACCAGAACCAATTTATGGTTCTTAGCCCTGACCTGGTTTGCCGCCCTGTGGGCTCTGGTCAAGTTAATTGTCTGCTGGCCGAAAATCAGCTGGCACGGCATCAGAGAGGTTATCTACATGCTGCTCGGCATGGCGCTGATTCTGTTGACAACGGCCTTTTTCCAAAGCCGCTTGAGAAGCATTAACAGACAACAGCGTCTCCGCTGGCTCATTGCCGCCAGACAGCAGCGGGCCATGGCCGCTTTCCTGCTTTTGGAAGCCGGCGTCATTGCCTTCGTTACGTTAATCAGTCATGCCGTTGCGTTATGAAAGCGGTCATTTGCATCATTATCGGCATATCCGTTCTGACGGGCGTGCTGATCCATAATTTCAGAGAACAGGGATTTCTGATAGTTATGGCGGTGTTATGGGGCGGCGGCGGCCTTCTGTATGTTTTGCGCTGTCTGTTTGAGAGAGAACTGCTTAAGCTGCAGCGGCAAAGACGCAGTCCGAACGCATGGGTTTCTCACATGATGAGGAAATCCCGCTGTTTGGAGCTGATGATAATATGCGAACGTCTTGCCTGCCTGCTGATGTATCTCGGATGCGCGGCAATCATAGAAGCGGTCATTCTGCTGAAATGAGGTTTCTTATTTACACAAAAAAGGTCTGAGTTTAACTCAGACCTTTTTTGTGTGAACGGCAGACCTCAGACGGCCTGCGTCATTTCCCTTTCAATTTTGCGAAAACGCTTGCTCAATTCATCATAAGCCCTGAGTTCTTCCAAAACGGCGGGCATATCTTTGAGAGCAATCGTGTTGGGACCGTCTGACAACGCCTTGTCCGGATTTTCGTGCGTTTCCATAAATACGGCGGCCACGCCGACGGCAACCGCGGCGCGCGCCAATACCGGCGCAAATTCACGCTGACCGCCGGTCGAAGCACCCTGCCCGCCCGGCTGCTGAACCGAATGGGTGGCGTCAAAAATCACCGGACAGCCGGTATCGCGCGACATCTGCGGAAAAGCGCGCATGTCGACAACCAGCGTATTGTATCCGAAACTGGTGCCGCGTTCGGTAATGCAGACGTTTTCATTGCCGCTGTCGGTTACTTTTTTGACAATATTTCTAACGTCCCAAGGCGCCAAAAACTGTCCTTTTTTGACATTGACGACTTTTCCGGTCCGAGCCGCGGCCACGACCAGATCGGTCTGGCGGCACAAAAAGGCAGGTATCTGCAGCATGTCGACATGCTCGGCAACCTCGGCGCACTGCCAGGTCTCATGAACGTCGGTTACAATCGGAATATTGTCATACAGTTTTTTAATCTCGTCAAAAGTACGCATTCCCTCTTCAATGCCGACACCGCGCGCGCCGTTAATCGACGTACGGTTGGCCTTGTCAAAAGAAGCCTTGAAAACATAATTCATGCCGAGTTTGGAAGTAATTTCCCGCATGGCTCCGCAAATATCGACGGCATGCTGGCGGCTCTCAATCTGGCAGGGCCCGCACAGCAAAGACAGCGGAAGATCGTTGCCGATCTCAAAACCGGCAATTCTGATTTTCTTTTGCGGATAAAAAGTTTTAATTTCAGCCATATCTTCTCCTTTTTTGACGATGGGCCTGTTTTTCTGAGGTAAAGTCTTATAATAAAAAACAGAGCGAGTCAAGCTCTTTACGAAATTTTCAACATTTTGTCAAAATACATCTACTTCAGTTAATGGCTATTCTGGTCCAGATAAACAAGACATTGCCGTCGTTTTTGACACCGGGAACATAAGCCGCCTGCAGCGCGATATTCTTATACTCGACGCCGGCCAGAGGCAGCGGCGCCGGCACCGGGATATACAGCCACTCGCTGCGCTGGGTGATACCCAGCGTGTAGCCGACGCCTACCCGGAAATCGCGATTGCAGTTGACAAACCAGTTTTTCATCCAGGCATAGCCGAAAAAAGTTTCCAGATGTTTGTTGGAATCCTTGAAGGCCATGGCATATAAACTATGCCAGTTGCCGTTTTCGTCATAGTACGACTTGCCCAGACCGAATCCCCACGGGTTTTCGTTGTACTTTTCGATATGACTCTTGTCATAGGTCAGACGGTTGTGCCAGGCATAAACGGGAATATAGGCATCGTATTGATCCGATGCCCAGGTCGCGGCGACATCCCGCTTCAGCCCCTGCCAGTATTCTTCGAACCCGGCCCGGGCCTGCAGCGGAGCCAGCAAAAGCGCCGCCGCCAGTGTCAAAGCTCTTATGTTCATTAAAATTTCCCGTTGTTCTTAATATTCTTTATTCATAAATATTAAAGCAAGCGGCTCTTGTCAATGGCTGCCTTGATAAAAGCCACAAACAACGGCGCCGGCGCAAACGGCTTGGACTTGAGCTCCGGATGAAACTGCACGCCGACAAACCAGGGATGATCGGGTATCTCGACAATTTCGGGCAGTTTGCCGTCGGGCGACTTGCCGGATATGTTCATGCCGGCCATGCGCAAAGCCTGTTCGTACTTCATGTTGACTTCATAACGATGACGGTGACGTTCGGAAATTTTGTCGCTACCGTAGGCTTTGCAGGCAAAAGAATTGGGAGACAGAACGCAGGGATAAGCGCCCAGACGCATGGTCCCGCCCAAATCGCCGTCTTTGCTGCGGATTTCTTTGGCTCCTTCCTTGTCCCATTCGGTCATCAGGCCGACAACCGGCTCGCAGTTCGGCTCAAACTCGGTCGTACCGGCGTTTTTGATGCCGGCAACGTTGCGCATGGTCTCGATAACGGCCATCTGCATGCCGAAGCAAATTCCCAGAAACGGAATTTTGTTCTCGCGGGCATAACGAATGGCCAGAATTTTGCCCTCGGTGCCGCGTTTGCCGAAACCGCCGGGGACCAAAATCGCGCTGACATCGCCGAGCTGCTCGTCAAGGTTGTCGGATTTTTCGAGCGATTCCGAATCAATCCATTTGATTTTGACTTTGTACCTGTTGGCAATGCCGCCGTGCGTCAAAGCCTCGTTCAACGATTTGTAGGCTTCCAGCAGCTGGGTGTATTTGCCGACGACGGCCACTCTCACCTCGCCTTCGGGATGACGCAGCGTATCGACGATGTTCTGCCATTTGCTCAAATCCGGCTCATGCTCCAGATGAATGCCGAAATGTTTGCAGACCTGGCGCCCCATGCCCTCGGCCGCATAAGAAAGCGGCACCTGATAAATGCTGCTGACATCGAGCGCGGCAATGACGTTTTCTTCACGAATGTTGCAGAACAAGGCGATTTTACGTTTTTCGCCTTCGGGAATCGGCATCTGCGAGCGGCACAGCAGCATATCGGGCTGAATGCCGTATTCCTGAAGTTTTTTGACCGAGTGCTGCGTCGGCTTGGTTTTGAGTTCGCCGGCGGCCGGAATATAAGGCAGCAGCGTCACATGGATAAACATGGCGCGGTCGCGCCCCAAATCATAAGCGACCTGACGGATTGCCTCCAGATACGGCTGGCCCTCGATATCGCCGACGGTGCCGCCGATTTCGCACAAAACAAAGTCCTCGTCGGTAATGTCGGAAAGGATGAAGTCCTTAATCTCGTTGGTAACGTGCGGAATCACCTGAATGGTGGCGCCCAGATAATCGCCGTGACGCTCTTTGTCAATTACGCGCTGATAAATCCTGCCGGTGGTGATGCTGTCGGTCTTGTGGCAGGCAACACCCGAAAAACGCTCGTAGTGACCGAGGTCGAGATCGGTCTCGTCAACGTCGTCTGTAACAAACACCTCGCCGTGCTGATACGGAATCATGGTACCCTGATCAACGTTCAGATACGGATCGAGATTGCGCAT
>JAFUQJ010000099.1 GCA_017480995.1 Alphaproteobacteria bacterium | reverse complement strand
TATCTTTCTTTTTTCGGTCATCCTCGTGCCCGAGCGAAGCGAGGAATTGACACGAGGATCCAGAAAAACATACGGCTGCATTATTGGCTTGGATTCTCGGATCAGGGACTTCGTCCCGTCCGAGAATGACACAAAAAACAACCCGAGACACCCTCTTTTCCGTCATCCTCGGGCGGCATAAAATGCCTGACCCGAGGATCTCAGAAGCTATACAGCCTTGACAACAAATCACGAATAACGAATTACAAATCACAACTCACAAACAACTAATCACTGTTTCGTCTTTTTGCGCCAGGCGGCAGCCTGCTTGGCCACGCTGTCCATCAACAAACTCAGCTGCGCCAGCTTTTTGACCGACAAAACATTCAAATCGACACACAGACGCATTTCTATTTTCAGCAATTCAAACGACGTCAAAAAGTTTTCCAAGTGCCGCACCCGATTCTCCACCGACACGTTGGCCCCGTACAAATCCCGAAACAGCGTCAGACAGTCGCGCTTCATATCCTGCCCCAGCGTATATTTATAGTCGCGCGGAAACTTGCTGGTCGCCTGATAAATTTCCGTCAAAAGCAAATATGAATCCCGATAAATCGGCAGTTGGCTATACATCACCATCGTTTGTTCCTTTCAGTTGTTTTTTATGTTGTTGCCTGCGATATTGACGCTGCTGCCGCAGCCGGCGCTGTTTTTGCACGGACGGCAGAAACCTTTTGTCAACCGTAAATTTTTCGGCACGCGGTTTCAGTTCCGAAACTTCGCCCAAAAAAGTGCTGTCCAACAGCTTCAAAACTTTTTGCCGCAGATTATAGGTATTATAATGCCGCATAAACCCGATATACGAATTGACGCAGGACGCAAAACCGGTCAGCCCGTCCAGCGTCTGCCGCACGCCTTTGGCCAGCCGCGGCAGCAGCGTATAAATTTTAGAATACAGGTTGTTTTTGGTACGGTTGCCGATATAAATCCGATACGGCTTAATCATCGCGCCGATAAACCTGACGCCTTTGCTGTAATGCTGAAGATAAAACTTCTGCGGATGCAGGCTGAGTTTCAGCCTGGTCTGCAAAAACGCGGCGATTTTCCGCCGGGCTTCCAGCAGCGCCGCCTTGCTCGGGTGTATCAGCACAAAATCATCGACATAACGCCCGTAATATTCAAAGCCGAGTTCCTCGGTCACAAACTTGTCCAGCCGGTTGAGATAAAAATTGGCAAATATCTGCGACGTCAGATTCCCGATCGGCAGACCGCAATACCGGCTCGACCAAAACAAACTCTTATGGCACGGCAGTCCGTTCCAGTCCGAGCGCCTGCCCTTAATCACGCAGTGATCTTCGGGATTATAAAAAACAATCTGCCGCACCAGCCGCAAAATAACCGGCTTGTCCGCGCCGTGATAACGCTCCGAGATAAACTCATGCAGCATCCGGTACAAAACGTTCTTGTCAATGCTCATAAAAAACGAACGAATGTCGAGTTTGAGGATATAGCAGTCGCGGGTATAGCCTTCCGAACACGCCTCTATCGCCGAGCCGATGCTCTTAACCCCATACAACGTGCCGCGCCCCTGCCGGCAGCTGTAACTCCCGTCAATAAAATCGGCTTCAAACAAAGCATTCAGCTTGTCTATCACCAGATGATGCACCACCCGGTCGCGAAAATCGGCGGCAAAAACTTCGCGCTGCACCGGCTGTTGGACAACAAAGGCAATTGAGCGGCCGATCTTGTATTGACCGGAATTTATCTCGCGCCACAAACGCACGAGCTCTTGTTCAAAATCCAATTCAAACGCCAGCGCGTTAACGGTCCGCCGTTTGTTGCGCCGGCATTCGTAATAAGCCCGAAAGACGTCTTCCAAGGCTACTTGACCGGACAAAACCTCATTCCGGTTTTCGAATAATTCGGACTGAACCATAATAAATCCCATAAACTGCGCAGACATCTTATTTTTTATTAAAGAAGCTGAAAAACTCGAACGTAGTTGTTGTTGTTCTTATTGTTGTTGTTACGGTTGCCATTATTCATATTGAGTTTCCAAGAATTGTTATTACTATACTCGGAAGACGACCAAACAAAAACGATAGCTGTCATCGCTGATGATTGAACAACATGCGCAAAGCATATTGTGGATGACCCTTTTTTAATAAAAAAATGCTCTCTTCTAATAACCTTAATTATTAAAAATCCGGCGATGTTTCCTCTGCGTAAATATAAGGCTGCTCAATTGCCGCAAAAACATTATAGACGATTGTTTTACAAACGAATTTTAAATTTTCACGTTATCCCCTGAAAATAGCAGAAAAACATCCGCTGCCCGTTATCGTTACAGCGGATTTTTTGCGCCCGCAATAACGCGGCTGACTAGGATTTTTCCAGAATACAGATAAAAAAGCCATCAGTTCCGGTCGACAGCGGCGACAACCGCAGCATGTTTTCGCTCTTGTGCGGATACGGCGCCTTGATATGCTTCTCCCAAATTCTGCGAATGTTCACAAAACCGAACTCCGGATGAGCCGCCGCAAAACGGTCGATAATATGTTCGTTTTCTTCCTTTAATACCGAACAGGTCATATAAATCAGCCGCCCGCCTTTTTTGACTTTCGGCGCCGCGGTTTCCAAAATCCCGCTCTGCACCGTATTCAGGTCTTTCAGCGCTTTTTCCGTCAGACGGAACTTGGCGTCGGGACCGCGCCGCCACGTTCCGGTTCCCGAACACGGCGCGTCAATGATAAAACGGTCAAAATCCCGGTCGCTGTCGGCAATAAAATCCGTCAGCTCAATGTTTTTAACCCCGAGCCGCGCCAGCCGCGGCTTAATGTTTTCAAGACGTTTGGCTATCGCGTCATAAGCAAGGATTTTGCCTTTGTTGCCGAGAATATGCGACAAGGCCAGACTTTTGCCGCCGGCGCCGCAGCAATAATCGATAATCTTGTGCTCCGGACGCACGTCGCACAAAATCGCCGCCAATTGCGACGCCTCGTCCTGCACGTCCATCCAGCCGTCCTGATAAGTCATGCAGTTGGGCAGGCTGATGCGCTCTTTGGACTTGAGGCCGTAAGGCGAATAGACTGTCGGAAACACGTCAAACCCCTCGCCGTTCAGCCGCCGCACAACCTCGTCGCGGCTGTGGTTATGCGCGCGGAAATTGGCCTCCGCCGGACGATTCAGCGCCTTGCAGAATTCAATGTTGTTGATTTTGGCAAACAGCCATTGCGGACACTCGGCCTCGACATAATCGGGATACGGCTGCTCGTTGTCCTGCGCCAGCCACGCGCGTTCTTCCCCGCTCAACGGCGCCAAACCGTATTGCGAACCGTCAAAAACCTCGTCCAAAACATCGCGCGCCGACCACAGCAAAATCCGCCGCGGATCGGTTGTTCCCGCGTCAAAAGAAAGTTTCATCCGGTTGCGGACGATTTCCCATACTTTCTCGCTGATAAAACGACGGTCTTTGGAACCGATGTATTTGCGCCCGCGCAAATACTCGTTGATAATGCCGTCCGCCGGCTTTTCGTCTTTGAATATCTCGCCGATTAATTCCAAAACGGCCTGATACCGCGCTCCCGTCTGCATAACTTAGTTTCCCTCTTTTCCGCCTCTGAAACCTAATGCGACCAGATACGTTTCTGCAGAAGAAGAGCGGCTGGCATCGGGCTTAAAATGCACCACCTTTTCAAAATTCTTCTTGGCATCGGCCAGCAACGTCCCTTCGGCGCCGCCCTGAAAAACCTTGGCGATGAAAATGCCGCCCGGCGCCAAAACCTCTTTGGCAAAGTCGTAAGCCATTTCTACCAGGCCGATGGTGCGCAGATGATCGGTCTGCTGGTGCCCGGTGGTATTGGCGGCCATGTCGCTCATCACAATGTCCGGCCTGCCGTGGAGAATGTCTTTGAGCATCTGCGGCGCTTCCGGCGCCGTAAAATCCTGGCACAGCAGCGTCGCGCCGTCAATATGCCCGGTTTCCAGAATATCTATGCCGACAACCTGTCCGCTGCCTTTGTTGCGTGCGACCGCCACCTGCGTCCAGCCGCCCGGCGCGCAGCCCAGATCGACAATGGTCTTGCCCTTGCCCAAAAACTTAAACTTCTCGTCCAGTTGAATCAGCTTAAACGCCGCGCGCGAGCGATACCCCTGCCGCTGCGCCTCGGCAACGTACGGATCGTTCAACTGCCGCGCCAGCCACTGGTTGGACGATTTTTTCTTGTATTTCGAGGTTTTTACCCTGACCGTCAGCGCGTGCCGCCCCGTGATTTCCTTAGCCGACTTGGTTAGCTTTTTCATCTTTTTTACCGTTTTCAATCAGTTCGGCAATAATGCCGTCTTTGGCGCTCTTGAGCGAGGCAGTGATTTCTTTGACGCCCAGTCCTTCGTAAATCGTGCGGAAAATAACGCTCGCGGCAATGAAAATATAGGAGCGTTTGTCGCCGATATACGGGTTGTCGGCCATCTCGGCCCGGCGCGAATGCAAAATCGAATCAATCGCCTTGTCCATGTCTTCGCGTTTCATCGTCATGCCGTCGGCGGCGTCGCGATCGTATTTTCCCATTCCGGCAATCATGCAGGCCAGCCGCAGCGGCGTGCTCGAAGTCGCCACAAAGCAGACGTCTTCGATATAATTTTCAAGATACGACTTCTTGACGAAACTTTCCGTTCTCGCCTTAATGTCCTGCCGCAGCTTGGCGGCGTTTTCCTCGCGGTATTCCACCAGCTCAAACGCCTCCGACGCGTTGCGCGCGCCCCACGGAATGGAAATCGTATGCAGAATCTGCGGATTACTGGTGTTGGTCGCCAGCGTAATCTCCGTCGAACCGCCGCCCAGATCATAGAGCACGACATACTTGCTCTTGCCGCAGACATGGCTCAGCGCGCCTTTCAGATTAAGCCGCGCCTCTTCATAACCGTTAATGACCTCCAGCCGGATATGTGATTCGTCATAAACTTTTTTCAAAAACTCTTCGCTGTTCTCGGCCATCCGGCAGGCGGCCGTCGCCACCGCGCGGAGCTTGCCGACGTTATGTTTGTCCAGCAGCTGCCGATATTCAAAAAAACATTTGACGCCGCGCTCAATCGCGTCGGTGGTAAAACGGTTGCCTTTATACAATCCCTCGCCCAGACGCGTCGGCTGCGTCTGCGCACAGATCTGCCGGCCGTTTTTATCGCAAATCAGCAGGCGGCAGGAGTTGGTCCCGAGATCAATGGCGGCATAGTTTTCCTCAGTCATTGGCGGCTCCTTTGAATTTGGTGTCAAATTTGTGGTTGCGGTTCTTTCCGAACGGATAACGCGGCCTGCCGCGGCGGCGGTGACGCGGATTTTTCTTATGCGCGTGCATCAAATCAAGCAGAATTCCCTCGCGAATGCCGCGGTCGGCCACCGTGACCTCCGAAATCGGCCAAAACGTCGCCAGCCCCTCGATAATCGCGCAGCCGGCCATGGTCAGGTCGGCCTTCGGCGCGCCGATGCACGGATGTTTTTTGCGCCCTTCGTCGCCGAGGCGCTTGATTTTGGCAATCGTATTGTCAATATCCTGCCGGCTCATGGCAATCCCGTCCACCGCCGAGCGGTTATAACGCGGCAGATTCAAATGCACGGCTCCCAAAACCGTCACCGTTCCCGAAGTCCCGATAACCTGAATTTCCTGATTGGCAATCGCCTCGCGGATATGGTATTTTTCCTCAAACTCGGACAAGAGCTTGTGCGTGCGCTCAATAATCGTGTTATAAGCCAGATCGGTCATTTCCTGCGACGGAAAAGCCTCCGACACCGTCACCACTCCGTACGGCAGCGAGACAAAACCCTCGATAAAGGTATTGCCGCTGTTGGTCGTGCGCGCGAGCGAGATTTCGGTCGAACCGCCGCCGATGTCAAACACCAGCGCGCGTTTGATGTTGCGTGACAGCAGCGGAATGCAGCCGACCACCGCCAAACGCGATTCTTCTTTGGAAGAAATAATCTCGAGAGCAAGCCCGGTTTCCTTTTTGACCAGATCCAAAAACGGCTGGCAGTTCACCGCCCGCCGGCATGCCGCCGTTGCCACAAAACGCGATTTGTATATCGGCGCGTATTCGGCCAAAACCCCGGCGCAAACCTTAAGCGCGCCCACCGTGCGCCGCACCGCCGCGCGCGACAGCTCGTTGTTGTTGATAATCCCTTCGCCGAGCCGTGTGATTTTGGAAAAAGTTTCCACAATCCGAAACGATGTCGGAGTAGGCGTTGCAATAACCAGCCTGCACGAGTTGGTTCCCAAATCAATCGCCGCGTAATTCGGAGCGGCTGACGGATTGTCATTTTGTCTGGGCATAACGGCTGGCGGATTAGTCTCTGTCTTTTTATGCCACTTCTGCATTTGTTTTGTTCAATCTTTTACAAGTAAAATTATACTAAGTTGATTCTGTTATAGAGCATAAATTAAATCGGCACAATATTTTTTATGCCTGCGCCTCAAAAAAAACAGCCCTCCTTGCCGGAAGGCTGCCGTTTACCAAAAAAAAACGCAAGTTACATATTGCTGCGGATCGCCTCGCGCAGCGTGTCAATGCAGACGAGCTCTTTTTTCTCGTTTTCAAAATGCCAATAAACCCAGCCGTTGCAGGCGGGCGCATTTTGAGCCGCCGCTCCGACCTGATGAATTGAACCTTCCATGACTTCGTTTTTGATTGTTCCGTCCGAACGCACCACCGCGCAGTGTTTGCGGCCGGCGTCATACAAAACGTCTCCCGGCGAGAGCATACCGCGTTCGACCACGCTGCCGAACGGTACCCGCGGCAGACGTTTTTTGGAGCTGTATTCAAGACAGAGCTCGTTCTTGACCGGCTCAACTTCGGCAATCCGCTCTCTGGCGCCTTTGACATAGGCCGCGTCCTTCTCAATGCCGATGAAATTGCGGCCGAGCTTTTTGGCCACCGCGCCGGTCGTGCCCGTTCCGAAAAAAGGATCAAGAATAACGTCGCCCGGCTTGGACGAAGCCATAATCACGCGGTAAAGCAGACTCTCGGGCTTTTGCGTCGGGTGCAGTTTGTCGCCGTCCTCGCCCTTCAGGCGCTCTTTGCCGGTGCAAATCGGCAGATTCCAGTCACTGCGCATTTGCGTGTCTTCGTTCAGCGCCTTCATCGCCTCATAATTAAAGGTATATTTGGAATTGGGATTTTTGCACGCCCAAATCAAAGTCTCGTGCGCATTGGTAAAGCGCGTGCCTTTGAAATTGGGCATCGGATTGGTCTTGTTCCAGATAATGTCGTTCAATATCCAGAACCCCAAATCCTGCAAGATGTAACCGACGCGGAAAATGTTATGATACGAGCCGATAACCCACAAAGCGCCGTCTTCTTTCAGCACGCGGCGCGCCGCGGACATCCAGCGCCGGGTATATTCGTCATAAGCGGCCAGACTTTCAAAGTTGTCCCACTCTTCATACACGCCGTTGACATTGCTGTTGTCGGGACGTGTCAGCGCGTCGCCGAGCTGGAGATTATACGGCGGATCGGCAAAAATCACGTCCACCGAATTTGCTTCCATCTGGTTCATGACCTTAACACAGTCGTCGTTAATAACGGTGTTAAGGATTACTTTGTTCTGCTTTGCGCTCATCATACCAACCAAAATAGTGAATATTCTGTTCAATAAGCTCAGTATGGGTGAGAGATGGTTATAAATTTATTAACAACCGCCGAAATTTAAAAAGAAAAAACCGCCGGCTTTGCTAACCCGCGGTTTTACATAAGTTTTAAGAAAAAGTCTTAAAAGGCGTGCACCTTGGCATACAGCCTCTTGTAACTTTCCTTCACCTCCCGAACAAGATTGCGATACTGCCGGCTGTCGCTACGATCGGCTCCTTGCAGAACAGCCTCCAGCCTTTGGCCGATGCGTTCGCAGATGACGTGCAGCTTGCCGTAAAGGTTACCCTCGGCTTCGACAAAGATTCGAAGAAGTTCGGCCTGTTCCCCTTCCATTTTGGATATTGTGGCCTTTCTTTGTTCAAACCCGACGCCGAGCTGCTCTGTTTCATTCTCACCCGTCATGACAAATATCGCCTGATTGGTCCAGTACGATATTACAATCTGCATCTGCTGCAGTTTTTTTGCAAATTCGTTCATAAATTCAAAATTTAAAATTGTTTAACAAAAATATCTTTTAATGAACGAATTATACGTTATGTCCAAAATTTTGTCAAGGACTAGTCGGCCTGTTCAAGCAAAAACTTCTGAATCGGTTTATAAGAGCGGCGATGCTCCGGCGTCACGCCGTGCGTTTTGAGCCCGGCAACATGCGCGCTTGTGCCGTAACCGGCATTTTTCTCAAAGGCATAATGCGGATATTTCCGCGCCAGTTCGCACATCAGACGATCCCGATACACTTTGGCGACAATCGAAGCCGCGGCAATCGAATAAGATTTGGCGTCGCCCTTGACGACCGTGCAGCTCCGGCACGGAAAATCTCTGGGATTTTGATTGCCGTCTATCAGCGCATATTGCGGCTGAACCTTAAGCTGTGCCACCGCCCGCCGCATTGCCGCAAAAGTTGCCTGCAAAATGTTTGTCTCGTCGATTTCCTGCGCCGAGGCCAGACCGATGCCGATTGCCACCTGCCCTTTGGCCTCCGCGGCAAACAAATGCTCATAAAGCTGTTCGCGTTTCAACGCCGAGAGCTTTTTGGAATCATTAAGCCCTTTGAGTAAAAACTCGTCCAGATTGCGGTCCAAAATCACCACCGCGCCGGCGGCCACCGGCCCGGCCCAAGGCCCGCGCCCGGCTTCGTCCACGCCGGCGGTCACCGCATTAAATTTGTCCTCCCATTCAAAATCCGGCATTTTCCCATCCTGTCAAACAAAGGATTGCAGATAATGAGCTAAAACAGTACATGAACATTTCGCCGGCCCGCTAAATCTGTATTAACAAGCCATTAGATGCAATCCGCCCTATCCCGCCGATCGGCAGCGTCAACATCGGCGTCGTGTGCCCGAAATCGACATTGGCAACAATCGGCAG
>JAFUQJ010000013.1 GCA_017480995.1 Alphaproteobacteria bacterium | reverse complement strand
TTGTCTTTAAGCGGCTTGAGCTTGCCGTTCAAAGCAATTTTGAGAACGTCTTTAACTTCCGAAACCGGAATAATCTTCAGTCCTTTTTTGACATTATCCGGAATCTCGGCCAAATCTTTTTCGTTTTCCTGCGGAATAATCACGGTCTTAATCCCGCCGCGCAGCGCCGAAAGCAGCTTTTCTTTCAGACCGCCGATCGGCAGCACCCTGCCCTGAAGCGTAATCTCGCCGGTCATCGCCACGTCTTTGCGCACCGGTATTTTGGTCAGGGTCGAAACCAGCGTCGTATACATCGCGATACCGGCCGAAGGTCCGTCTTTGGGCGTTGCGCCTTCCGGAACATGAACGTGAATATCCGTTTTTTCAAAAACTTCCGGCGCAATGCCGAGCTCTTTGGAGTGCGCGCGCACGACCGAATAAGCGGTTTCGATCGATTCTTTCATCACCTCGCCGAGCTTTCCGGTCTGTTTGATAATCCCCTTGCCGGGCATATCCACGGCCTCGATAAACAAAATATCGCCGCCGACTTCCGTCCATGCCAGTCCGGTGGTAACGCCGACATGGTCTTTTTCTTCCATTTCGCCGTAGCGGTATTTGATAACGCCGAGATATTTTTCGATGTTTTTCTCGGTTACCTCAACCTTTTTCGGCTTTTTGGACAGCAGCGTTTCCTTCACCGCCTTGCGCGCAATGGTTGCCAGCTCGCGCTCCAGATTGCGCACGCCTGCCTCGCGCGTATAATAACGGATAATTGAGCGAATGGCGCTCTCCGTAATCTCCAGCTCTTTGGCGTCAACCGCATTCTCCGCAAAAATCTTCGGAATCAAATGCCGCTTGGCAATCTCGATTTTTTCGTCTTCGGTATACCCCGACAGACGGATAATTTCCATACGGTCAAGCAGCGGCCGCGGCATGTCGAGCGAATTTGCCGTCGTCACAAACATCACGTCCGACAAATCATAGTCGACTTCCAGATAATGGTCGTTAAAAGTCGCGTTCTGTTCCGGATCCAGCACTTCGAGCAGCGCCGAACTCGGATCGCCGCGGTAATCGTTGCCGAGTTTGTCTATCTCGTCAAGCAAAAACAACGGATTGGAGGTTCCGGCTTTTTTCATTCCTTTAACAATTTTGCCCGGCATCGAACCGATATACGTCCGGCGGTGGCCGCGGATTTCGGCTTCGTCGCGCATGCCGCCGAGCGACGCCCGCACAAACGAGCGTCCGGTAGCCTTGGCAATCGACTTGCCCAAAGAGGTCTTGCCGACGCCCGGAGGACCGACCAGACACAAAATCGGGCCTTTGACCTTGTCGGCGCGCGCCTGCACGGCCAGATATTCGATAATCCTCTCTTTAACCTTGTCCAGTCCGTAATGATCGGCCTCCAGAATCTCCATCGCCTTATTCAGGTCTTTATTGACTTTGGAGCGTTTTTTCCACGGAATGTCCAGTATCCAGTCCAGATAATTGCGCACCACGGTGGCCTCCGAAGACATCGCGCTCATCGACTTGAGTTTTTTGACTTCGGCCAGCGCCTTGTCTTTGGCCTCCTTGGTCAGTCTGGTCTTTTCGATTTTTTTCATATATTCGGAGATTTCGTCATCCTCATCGTCGCCGAGCTCTTTCTGAATCGCCTTCATCTGCTCGTTGAGATAATATTCTTTCTGGCTCTTCTCCATTTGTTTTTTGACACGGTTGCGGATTTTGTTTTCCACTTCCAGCAGCGTGATTTCGGCATCCATAAATTCAAGGATTTTTTCAAAACGTTCGCTCAGCGTCGCCCCTTCCAGCAGCGCCTGCTTGTCCGAAATCTTCAAAGCCAGGTGCGAAGCGATGGTATCTGCCAGCTTGCTGTAATCGTCAATCTGGTTAACCGCCACCAAAACCTCGGGCGGCGTTTTTTTGGAAAGTTTGACGTATTCTTCAAATTGCGACAACACCGCGCGCGCGGCGCCTTCAATCTCCTTTTCGTCCAACGGCGTATCGGGCATTACCGTAATGTTGGCCGACATAAAGGCGCCGTCGTCATAAACCTTGTCGAGCTTGACGCGTTCCAGCCCTTCGACCAGAACTTTGACCGTACCGTCCGGCAGCCGCAGCAGCTGCAAAACCGTGCCGAGCGTGCCGACTTTATAAATATCGTTGTTTTTCGGCTCCTCGACCGAGGCGTCTTTTTGAGTAGTCAAAACAATATTCTGATCGCCGTCAACCACTTCCTGCAAAGCGCGGATAGACTTCTCGCGCCCGACAAACAAAGGAACAATCATCTTGGGATAAACCACAATGTCGCGCAGCGGAAGTACCGGATACTTTTCTTTCTGTTCAGCCATCTTGACCTCATATAATAAAAATTAGCCTTGTCTCTTATATAAGAAAACATAGTGAGTTCTGCAATGTTTGGCTACATCTTTTTTAATTTATCACCGTCCTTTTCAAACTTGCGCCTAAAATCAATTTGTTAATATCTTTCGTCAATTCGACCTGTGATTTATTGTTGACACTTGGCGAGAAATGTCCGATAATAATTAAAGAATTGCACTTTTATCTTTTTGAGGATGTTTCGAAATGTCTCGTCTGTCTTTGTCTTATCTCTTTCTCTTCTCTGCCGCCGTTTTGTTGGTCACTGCGGCAGAGGCCTCCGCTCAATCCTGCGCAACCGCGCCGTCTTGCGCCGCGCTCGGCTACTCTCAGACCGCTTCCGAATGTTCCGGCAAGGCTATGGTCAAATGTCCGTTTGACTCTGCCAAAGTCTTCTGC
>JAFUQJ010000098.1 GCA_017480995.1 Alphaproteobacteria bacterium | reverse complement strand
TTTTAACAAAAACATCTGTCCAAAATTATTTCCGCGGCCAGTTTGTTGCGAAACCAGGTACGCTGGCGCTTGGCATACTGACGCGTATGCAGCTTAGCCGAATCAACGGCTTCCGACAAATCTGCCGCACCGTTCAGAAACGCCGCCAGTTCCGGTACGCCGAGCATTTTCATTGCCGGAAGATTTTTGTCCAAATCGAGTGACAGCAGATAGC
The DNA here is from genome assembly GCA_017480995.1 of Alphaproteobacteria bacterium. Classification (GTDB taxonomy): domain Bacteria; phylum Pseudomonadota; class Alphaproteobacteria; order RF32; family CAG-239; genus CAZU01. The sequence continues at coordinate 10,403 of JAFUQJ010000098.1, read as the reverse complement.
GGACTTCTTCCAAAGCGCCGGCTTTCATCATCAGGTCAAAGCGGCGGTAACAACGCTCGTCCAATTCCTGCGCTTCGGGAATAATCTTAATTACCAAAAACTCCGCTTCGGGAAGTTTTTTGACCATCGGGCGCCGATACCATTCGGCGATTGAAATTCCGGTCTGCAAAAAAATCTCATAAGCCCGGCGCACCCGCGTCGCGTCATTGGGGTTAAGCCTGGCCGCTCCGGCGGGATCGGCTTTTTGCAGCAAATCGTAAAGCGCTTCCTGCCCCCGTTCCGCCGCCAGCCGCCGCACCTGCCCGCGAACTTCCGGCAAAGGCTCGGGGATCGGCGTCGTTCCGTTAATCAGGTTGTCAATATACATGCCGGTGCCGCCGGCAACGACCGGCAATTTGCCGCGGCTCCGAATATCCCGGACAACCGCTGCGGCGCATTCCAGCCAGTCGACCACCGTACCGTTGACGGAAGGATGATAAATTTCATACAGATGATGCGGAATTTCGCGCTTTTCTTCCGCCCCGGGCGCTGCCGAAAGAACCGGCGTCCCCTGATAAACCTGCATTGAATCGGCATTGACGATCTCGCCGTTGTACCGCCGGGCAATGTCCAGCGCCAACGCCGACTTGCCGGAAGCCGTCGGCCCGGCGATTACAATCACGGTATCGGGTTTGATATTGTCCAGTTCAATCATACAAATTTTCCATATAATTTAACGAGGCCTAAAAAATTTAAGATGTGAGGCGGATAATAAGATTTTAGGCAACGAATGGTTGGAGAATGGTTTAGATAGAGTGATTTGAAAGGCGGAAGTACCGCAGTGTACAAAAAGGTACGAGAGGAAACTTCCGACCTGAACAAATCGCTCTAGATAAGCCATTATACAATCTTTCTGCACGAGGCGTTTTCGACCAACTTGGCGCACAGCTCTTCATACGATATGCCGGCGTATCTGGCCTGTTCGGGCACCAGCGAAAGCGCCGTCATCCCGGGATTGGTATTGATTTCGAGCAGGACCACGCCGTCTTCGGGATTATAGCGCAGATCAACGCGCGAAACCGTATTGCAGCCGAGACGCTGATGCAGCTTTTCGGCATAGGCCTTGCAGATTTCGGAAACTTCATAAGGCACTTCGGCCGGCAGTATATGCGTCGTCACACCGTCGGTATATTTGGCCTTATAATCGTAAAACTCGTCGGAAGCCTTAAGCTCGGTCACGACATAGGCCTTGTCTTCCAGACACATTACCGTCAGTTCCTGCCCGGGAATAAACTTTTCGACCAGAATTTCGCGGTCAAGATCCTTATATTTGACTTTGAGCAGATCCTCCTGAGAGTTAACGATAAACACGCCGACGCTGGAGCCGTCGCAGACCGGCTTGACCACATAGGGCAACGGAATAACCGTGCCGTTGGCCAGAAAATCGCGCACTTTCATCTTTTGGCTCGGCGCCACGCGGATGCCGCAGCTTTTGGCCACCATTTTGGTAATGTATTTGTCCATGCCGATAGCCGAAGCCTTTAACCCCGAATGAGTATAAGGAATTTGCATCAGATCGAACATGCCCTGAATCTCGCCGTCTTCGCCCCAGTTGCCGTAAAGCCCGTTAAACACGACGTCCGGCTTTTCTTTTCTGATGACGTCAATCAGCTTCCAGACGTCGGTAAAATCATGCGCGACAACCTCGTATCCTTTGGTTTTGAGCGCGTTGACAATATCCTGCCCCGAACTGAGGCTCACTTCTCTTTCGGCAGACAAACCGCCCATCAGAACCAAAACTTTTTTAGACTTCTCAGACATGATTAAACCCTTTAAATTATAAATTTTTATGCTATGGTATGCAGAATTGTTATCACTATATGCCAAAAGTTTAAAGAAAGAATAAAAACAAAATGAAAAAATTCGGACTTTTTCTGCTCTGCGGCTGCCTTTTTGCCATGCCCGCCCGCGCCTTTTCGGTCGTGCATGACTTTAATGTCGGCATCGGCCCGTTTGACGCCAGCCGCACGCAGTTTTCCTATACGCTGGACGACAAAGATTTTCAAATCAAATCCGCGGTTGAAACCTTCGGCCTGTTTGACGCGCTCTACCCGTTTAAGGCGGCGTACGAAACCTCCGGCAAAATTCTCTCCGACGGTCTGCGGACGCGCAGTTATCACTACCAATCGCAGACACGTTTTAACAAACGCAGCAAAGAACTGGTTTACGATGACAAAGGCAACCTGCTTTACCGTCTGAGCAGCAAAAACGGCCGCAAGAAAAAAGTCGGCATCGCCCCCGACGACGAAAACGCCGGCACCACCGATTTCCAGACCGTTTTCGCCGAGCTTGCGCGGCAATACAACAAAGTAAGATTCTGCGATTCGCGGATGCAGGTTTTTGACGGCAAACGCCGTTTTGACGTCATTTTCAAAGACGAAGGCCGAGAAAACCTCCCGCCGCTCGAAAATTCGCCTTATGCCGGACCGGCCGCCAAATGCTCGATGTATATCGACAAGCTCAAAAACGATGACGACGACATGCTCATGCAAATCAGCTCCGAACGGCCGATATACTTCTGGCTCATGGAACAGGACGGCAAACCTTTCATTGCACGCATCCGCATCGACGAAACCCCGCTCGGCGCGCTCGAAGCCTATGCCGCCAAGATAACGATTAAGGAATAACCCATGCTCGAAAAAGCCGAACTTCTTCTGCCCGCGGGCTCCCTGCTCAAACTCAAAACCGCCGTCCTTTACGGCGCCGACGCCGTCTATGCCGGCACGCCGGATATGTGCCTGCGCGCGCAAAGCAAATTCACCATGGACGAACTCAAAGAAGGCATTGAGTTTGCGCACCGAAACGGCAAAAAGATTTATCTGACGCTCAATCTGTTCATGCACAACCGCGACGTCGAAAAGCTGCCGACCTTTGTCGACACGCTGCGGCAGCTCAAACCCGACGGCGTGCTGATTGCCGATCCCGGCGTTTTCCAATATGTCAGGGAACACGCGCCGGAACTAAACCTGTTTGTATCGACGCAGGCCAACATCTGCTCTTATCAGGCTGTCAAATTCTGGCAGTCTCAGGGCGCCAGACTCTGCGTCTTAGGCCGCGAAGTCAGCTTTGAAGAAATGAAGGAAATCCGCCAAAAATGCCCCGATATCCTGCTCGAATGCTTTATGCACGGCGCCATGTGCATGTCTTATTCGGGGCGCTGCCTGATATCCAATTATCTGGCCGACCGCAGCGCCAACCAGGGCAAATGCGCGCACTGCTGCCGCTGGCACTACAAGCTGCACCTGCGGCTGAAAGACGGCTCGGTCAAAGAGCTGGTCATTGACGAACACAACAAGGATTCTTTTGAATTTCTGCTCGAAGAAGAATTCCGTCCCGGCGAATATTTCGAGGTTATGGAAGACGAACACGGCGGTTATATCCTCAATTCAAAAGACATGTGCATGCTGCCGAGGCTTGACGACCTGCTGCGCATCGGCATGGATTCGCTCAAAGTCGAAGGCCGCAACAAAACCGAATACTATGCCGCTACCGTTGCCCGCGCCTACCGCCGGGCAATCGACGACTGGTATCAAAATCCCCGGGAATGGGATTACCGCAAATACATGGGCGAGCTCTACACGCTGCAAAACCGCGGCTACTGCCTCGGCTTTCATGACGGCAGGCTGACCAACATCAGCCAGAATTACGAATACACCCGCACGCTGGGCGACTGGCTGTTTGCCGGCTCGATTGTCGAATGGCAGGGTGACGACGCGGTTTTCGAAATCCGCAATTTTATTAACGCCGGCGAAGAATTTGAGTTCTTGGTTCCCGGCAGTCTGGACGTTGTCAAACTGCGGCTCAACGAATTTGAAGACGCCGCAAGCGGCGAAACAACTTCCAGGGTTTCGGCCGGACAGGAAAAGAAAATCCGCCTGCGGCCGCAAGTCTGGAACCGTCCGGTTTCCGAAATCAAAAAACTGCTGCCGCAGTATGCGATTGCGCGCAAGTTTGCCCCGCTGCAGGGTGAGAACGCGGCAATGCTCCGCCACAAAAAAGACGAATACGACGTTTTGTGCCGCGGATAAACGCAAGGCCGGGATTAGTTCCCGGCCTTTTTCATCAGATTCGAAACTTTTTCTTTAAGTCTTTCCATGCGGACGACCTCGTGCAGCAGGCCTTCCTGCATATAAATCTCGGAAAGGCTGGCGCTGAGTTTTATGATTTCTTCGCAGCGCTGCGTTACGCTGACCGGCGCCTCGCCCCAGGTTTCGAGCATCTGTTCCCAGACGCCGACTTTTTGACGGGTGTCGCCGGCCAGATAAATCGCTTTTTGCCAATATTTCAGTGCTTCCATAGGCTGATTTTTTTCTTTCAGCGCTTTTGCAATGTTATTATGAGCCCAATACAGCAGAACATTGCGTTTGACATTGGGATTCCAGCGGCACGAATGCGTATTGGCGCAAAAATCAATAACCTTCGCATAAGCCCGGATTTTGTCGTCGGGAACCGTTGCCCGTCCGGCGCTTTCATAAGCCTGTTTATAAACCTGCATAATTGAAACCGGCGCCGCAGTCTTGTCGATTTCGCTCTGCATTATGATTCCGGTCCTGTCTAATGCTGAACGGCCGTCTCGTCAAATCCGCTGACGCATTTATGAGACAAAGTGCCGCCCGTTTTCATGCAGTATTCTTCGCGCGTCAAATCATATTTGGCATAAACGGGACAGGTTTCGCACAGACAGCCGCGGTCTTCATCAATGCAGTGGCTTTTTTCAAAAGCGCAGAACATTCCTTCAAAATGCTCGATATTATCCAAATCTTCCAGCATTTTGATGGCGTTCACCGGATAGTTTTTGATTTTGCAGCCCAAAGTATAGGAAGGACAATGACGGCATTGGCATTCTTTAAGGTTTTCTTTTGTTTTGGCAACCAGCATCGATTTACTCCTCTAATTAAATTACGTTTTTAAAGTATGCTGCCGCCGGACGAATACAATAGACATTTGGAATAGACGCCTCTTTTTCTCTCCTCTTGACCTTTTGCGTCTTTTTTGTATACTGGCTCTGCTTGCGGCGGGTTGCCGCAGCGGAGTGTAACGGCTCCTTCACAGTAAAGAACAACTCCTAGAATGGGGAGCCGGGGGAATAAGCATGCCTGCATGACGAAGAACCCGGACTGTTCTGTGACAGTCGTTAACTCCCCGCCTTTGACTTTTCAGAGGCGGTTTCTTTTTAACAAAAGAATTAAGGAGTTAAAAACCATGCAAATCACGTCTAACTTGCTGCTGCGGCAAATGCTGGCGCCGCTGCTCCGAAAGGAACGGCTCAAGCGCGGCCTGACGCCGAGCCAGGTGGCAATCTGCTGCGACTTGTCCGCCGATACGATTGAACAGATTGAAAAAGGCGAACGGGCGGCAATCCGAAAATACGTCCACCTGATGCGCCACTACGGCAAAGACATGAAAATTGAATTAATTGACAAATAAAGAAACCGAACACCGACCGGCACAAAGCCGAGAAAGGTTCAATACCGCCCGGCGACGAACGCCGCCCGGCACGAAATCAAGAAAGTTCGGAGAATGGTTCAGATAGAGGTATTTTAAGAACGAGAAAAATTTTAGTGTACAATGAGGTACATGAATTTTTCGAGCCTCGCAAAAATGCCTCTAGATGAGCCGTTATACGAACTTTCCTCCGTTAGACGGACTTTCCCGAAAGTTCGGATAACGATGCAGATAAAGTAATTTGAAAGGCGGAAGTACCGCAGCGTACAAAGAAGTACGTGAGGAAACTTCCGACCTGTACAAATTGCTTTAGATGCGCGTTATACGAACTTTCAACTATACACGTTTAAACACCCCCTCCTCTATCTCCGGCAAAAAACTGCTGATACGCCCGACAATAAAATCGACGCTGTCAACACGCGCCAGAGAAGGACCGCGGCGGCAGGCCAGAATCATCTCGTCAATCTTGTCTTCCGCGCCGCGCATCAAAATCTCGACGCTGCCGTCGGCGGCATTGTGCACCCAGCCCGACAGCCCGCCGATGCGCTTCGCTTCGTTGACGGCAAACCAGCGGTATCCGATTCCCTGAACCCGCCCCTTTATTTTGATGTAAACTTCTTTCATTTTTTCAAAAAGGCTTCCACTTCGGACAGCTCCTGCCGCCGCTCGGTCAGCTTGGCAACGGATTCCTCGTCCTTGCCCCAGGATTCTTCCTGAAAAAGCTGCTCCAGATAAGCCGCCTTATACGCCTGCTCGGCATTAATCCGCCCTTTGACCAGCGCCGCCGCCAGCAAAACCGAGCGCATGTTCAGCGCCGCCAGATAATAGCCGGCCAGCTCGCGGTCGCTCAATCCCTCCAAAAAGGCTCTCAGCCGATAGCCGGACTTCTGATTCTTTTCGCTGACTTCCAGACCGTGCGTTTTTTCAAACTTTTCGCCGAATTCGGCTGAGGCCCAGCGCAGCAAAGGCCCCCATTCCTTTTCCTGACGCTGAATCAGGTTTTTGTCCGTCCCCCAGAAAAGCAGCATATCCGTCGCCGCATATTTCATCAGCCGGTCAATGATTTCCGGACGGTATTTTTTGATTTCGGCAGTGGCTTGTTCCAGTTTGGCAGACATTTCGGCTCCTATTTTACTTGAAAAGATTTTAGTATATCTTTAGCGGTATTTTTAAAATCTTTCAAGCCCTGTTTAAGCTGTTTCTGAGTTCCGTCCACCACATTCTGCGTGGTTGCCTTTATTCCGCTCGGCTTCGGAAAACGGGAGGCATAGGCCGTCCCTTCCAAAGCGGTATAACACGGACTGCCGTCGCCGTTTAAGAACACCTGCGAGCCCAGATAGGAAACGCCGCCGGTCGCCGCCATGCCGATAAGCGTTTTGACCGCAGCCTTGTCGTCCAGCCCGACCTTGGGGTTGTCCAGCGTGCCGCTGACCTTGATAAACGAAGCCAGCGCCTGCGTTACGTTGCCGCTCATAAGTTTGTTCATGGAAGGTTCAATCGTAAAGTTCAGCTTGTCATTTTGCAGATTAACCTGCCCGTCGCTGACAATCGTAATCTGTTTGGAATCAAAGGCAATGCCGCGCGGAAAGACCGCTTTGCCGCCGGCAATGTCGGCCCGCACCACCGCGCAGGTCAAGTCCAGCCGGCTGGTTTTGTTCGCGTCTATTTTCAAAATATTCAAAAGCTGCGTCAGAATATTGCCTTTCAAAAATTCCAAAGCGCCGGTCTGCAACTCGGACTTGCCGACAATCCCGACCACGCTGCCGTTCAGGTCGCCGAGCAGCTGCGGATAAGTAGCGCCGGAAGAATTGGCGGTAATGTAAATGTCCGTATCGCCGCCCGACAAAACGCCGAAGTCTTTGCCGCCGCTGACCGCAAATTCCGAATGCAGGTTTTGCAGTTTCATGTTTTTGCTGTTCAGCGCAAAGTCCAAAGTCTGCTGATTGGCATTGACCGTAAGCCGGCCGCTGAGTTCGCCGCCGCCGAACACCAGACGCAGCGGATTCACGTTCAGCACGCCGTTGTTGAGTTTGGCCGCGACATAAACATTGTCCGCCTGCATGGCCGGATTTACAATCAGTTTTTTGACGTTGAGCGTCACGTCGGCATTGATGCCTTTAAGCGCCGCATACGGCACTTTTTCATTCGGCAGGCTGATTGCCCGCGCTTCGCCGATGACGGACGGCAGCTCAAACGCCAGAGGCGAAGACTTGGCATTGAGGCTCTGCAGATTAAAGCGGTCGCTCTTCAGATTCGCCTTAACCCACGGCAGTTTTCCGTTCCACTTGGCTTCCACGCCGCCGGTAATCAGATTGGCGGCTACGTTCAAAACGCCGATCTCGGCTTTCAGACCGTTGACGTCTCCGTCTATGCGCGCCTTCAGCGTCGTCTCGGGCGCACCCAAATTGCCGGCCGGATTATAGATATTGCTCTCAAAGGCATAAAGCGGATTTCCGCCCAAAAGATCGACAATGCTGCCGTTCAGGGCAATATCGGCCTTATAAGCCGAGACGTCCAGCATTACCGGATAAGCCGCATCTTTCTGCATCAGGGTATTAATCGCTCCGAGCGTGCCCCGGCCGCTTATCGGATTGCCGTTATAAACGACATCAAAATCCAGCGCGATTTTCTCATCCGCGCCCGGAATTTCCACTGCCAGACGCTTAATCTCGGCATTCTGCGTATTTTTGCCGTCAATATACTGCACCGTGCCGTTTTCAATCAAAACGTCGCGCGCCGCAAATCCGGCCAAAAGCGCAAGCTGCGGATTCTGCTTCAAATCTTCGGCGCTGACCGGCTGTCCGCCGGCAACGGCCGCCGCCGGCCGGGAAGCCGGTTGTGCCGGACCAAAGTCCCAGTTGGCGGTGCCGTCGGCTTTTTTCTGCAGATAAATCTCGGGCTGACCGAGCAGTATCCTGTCTATGACAATCTGTTTCTTCAAAAGCGGCAGCAGCGCAAACTTGACCTCAATCTGCTTAACCCGGATCATCTGCAGTTCGGCCGCCCATTCGGCATTGGCCAGCTCCACGTCGTTAATCACGATTGTCGGCACCAGCGAAATCGCCACCGCGGCATCGCCGTTGATTTTGAGCTTGCGGCCGATTTCGCGCTGAACCATATCTTCCGCATAAGACTTGTACTGATTCAAATCAAAATGGCGAACCGCCAGATAGGCTCCGATCGCCAGAATAATCAGCAGACTGAAAACGACAGATGACAACAGTTTGATAAATCTCATAAATTATTTCTCCAATGTGAGGCCCAAAGCAGACAAAGCCGCCTTAAAATGATCCGGCAGCGGCGCGCAAATCTCTTTCTTTCCGTTATATATTCCCGACAAATCGATTTTGTAAGCATGCAGATAAAGTTTATTGGCAATCCCGTCGATTTTTTGTTTCAAACGACCGAAATATTTGTCATCGCCGACAATCGGACAGCCCAAATGCTCCAAATGCACGCGGATCTGATGCGTCCGCCCTGTCCGAGGCATCGCCTCCACCAAAGAGAACCTGCTGCCCAGCGCGTCGACAACGCGGTAATCGGTCAGCGCCGGCTTGCCCTCCGCGCTGACAATGACTTTGTCCCCGGCCTTGTCCAGCCGCGCTTTTATCTGCCCGCTTTCCGGTTTGGGACAACCGTTGACCAGCGCCAGATAAGTCTTGTGCAGATCGCGCTCGCGAAACGCCTTGGTCAGCAGCTCGGCGCTCTTGCGGCTGCGCGCCAGTACCAAAATCCCGCTCGTGTCTTTGTCTATCCGGTGCACCAGCTTCGGCGCCTCTTCATAATCGTATTTCAGGGCCGCGAGCATTCCGTCAATATGGCGCGTCGTATTGGTGCCGCCCTGCACCGCAAGCCCCGACGGCTTGTTCAGAACAATAATGTCGGCATCCTTATACACCACCAGCGAGCGGATAAATTCGGCATCCCGCGCCGAAACGCCGTTATTTTCCGCCGGCCCCGCGGCCTCGTTGTCAAGCGGCGGAACCCGGACCACCTGCCCGGACGCAAGTTTCGTTCCGGCTTCGGCTCGGCCGCCGTCCACCTTAATCTGTTTGGTGCGCAGCAGCTTGTTGAAACGCCCGAGCGAAAGCCCCGGATAATACTTCAGAAACCAGCGGTTCAACCGCATTCCGTCATCCGCTTCCCTAACTTTTATGAGTTCGACGCCCGCCATAATCTTTTTCTCCCCGTTTCAAAGGCAAAACCGCGCCAGTTTCATGCCCGCAAACAAAAACGCCGCGCCGACCGCCAGCGAACCGAACAGATACAGAAAACCTTCGCCTGCCCGCTGGCCGCCGAGCAGTGTTCCGAAATCAAGCATATAGGTTGAAAACGTCGTAAAACCGCCGAGCAGACCGGTCATCACAAAACTGCGCAGCTCCGGACGCAGCCCGCTCTTGTCGGCAAAAAACTCATACGCCGCGCCGATAAACAGCGCGCCGAGAATATTAACGACAAACACCGCCCAATGGCTGCCGATTCGCAGACAAACCAGATGACGCAGCAGCGATCCGATGCCGCCGCCGACAAAAATACTCAGCAGATTAATCATTTTTCAGTCCTTTGGCTCTTTGTTTTTCGGCCCGCAGTTTATCAAAATAATCGACGCGTTTTTTGATTTCGCGTTCAAAACCGCGGTCGACCGGATGATACAGTTTGACGCGGCTCATTCCGTCCGGAAAATAATTGGCGCCCGAAAAACCGTCCTCGCAGTCGGGATCATATTCGTAACCGTCGCCGTAGCCGAGCTGTTTCATCAGCCTGGTCGGCGCGTTCAGAATATTTTTCGGCGGCATCAGCGAACCCGTTTTGCGCGCCAAATCCCGCGCCGCATACATCGCCTTGTACACGCCGACCGACTTCGGCGCCGTCGCCAGATACGCCGCCAGCTGCATAATCGCCAGATCCCCTTCCGGCGA
>JAFUQJ010000097.1 GCA_017480995.1 Alphaproteobacteria bacterium | reverse complement strand
TGAAGATAACCTTTTTTGCGCTTTTTTTCCATAAAAAAAGGAAGAGATTTACCCTTCCTTTTTTCAGTGTGCTTTAACAGCTTAGAAGCTGTATTTTACACCCAAAGAATATTCGTTGAGGTGATCTACACCGCCCAGTTTGTCGGCAAAGGTGTAGCGATACAAAGCTCTGACGGCAACATTGTCGCTTACGTCATATTCAACACCGGCACCGAGACGATAGCCGAGGCCGTTTTCGGTTTTGCGGGATTCACCGGCCGGAGTGTATTTGATGTCGATATTGGCAATACCGGCGGTACCAACCAGAGAAACTACCTGGTCGCAGCCGAGCGGCAGATAGCCGTAGGCATCCAAGCCATAGGTCTGGAAGGAATATTCGTTGGTTTTGCCAGCTTCATGAACACGGTCAGAACCGGTGCGCTGATAGAAAATTTCTGTTCCAAAGTATTTGTTGTATTCGGTACCGAGGGCAACTTTACCGCCGTTTACATCGGCAAAATTGGTGTCGGTGTAGGTGTAATCAGCAGCTACGTACGGAGTGAATTCATAAGCGTTGGCAGATGCTGCAAAAGCAACGACAGAAGCAGCAGCCATGAGAGCTAAAGTTTTATTCATGAGAATATCCTTTATAAAGTTAATAAAGTTCCATAGACATTTAACCAAACGTCTATAACAAAATGTACTATATAATAAATTAAAAAAAAGTGAAGTAAAATTATATTACAAAGTTGTTGTTTAGAGCTTTTTTTGATGTTATTGTCAAATAAGACAGGAGTTTTAGAGATGAATTCGAATCAAAAAGGCGGCACAATGATGGAAGCGCTGATGGTGCTTTCGATTATCATCGTGCTGTCGGTTTCGGGAATGAGCCTTATCAACAGCATGTTTACCATGTTTAAGCAAAACATGGTGTCGAACGAGCTTATCGAAGTTCAGAAAAACATTGCCGCCAGATATCGGGTTTTTGGCTATTACAACGACATTCCGACTGATATAGAAGACTGGAAGAAAGAGAAACTGCTGCCGAGCCAGATGATTGTCGGCGACGAGATTTATCATCGTTTGGGCGGCAAGGTCACGATTGCGCCCAAGTTCAAAAACGAGGGAGACGAATTTGCGCCTTATTTTACGGTGAAGTTTGAGGAAATTCCGCAAAAAACGTGTTTTGTCATCGGACAGATTAACTGGACGATGTCGCAGAGTTCGGATCTGATTGAGCTTAAGATAAACGACAAGGATCCGTTTGTGCTGCCGACCAGAGCCAGCGGCGTGGAGAAAGGCGCCGACAACGCATTGCCGGTCAAGGTCAATGTGCTGATGAGCGCCTGTCAGTCGGGCGACAATACGATGACCTGGACATTTCAATAGGAAGACAGATGCTCAAAGTTAACGACATTAACAAAACAAACGAACTGAGTCAGGGCAAGGCCGTTAAAAAAAGCGGCGGCGGCGAAAGTTTTTCGGCTTATCTCAGCGAGACGATGAAAAGCGCGTCGAAACCGGTCGGTTCGGCATCGGGAATTTCGGTTGCCGACGCGATTTTTGCAACCCAGATGGTTAATAACGAAGAAGAGCGCGAAATCAGAAAAAAACTGGTCAAACGCGGGCAGAACCTGATTGAAAAACTTGAGGAAATCCGCGACGGTCTGCTCATCGGCTATATTTCCAAAGAGGAACTTATCAATATTTCGAGAATACTGAAGGAAAATCAGATTGCTTCTTCGGATCCGAGACTGCAGGAACTGATGGCCGAGATTGAGCTCCGCGTTGAGGTCGAACTGGCAAAACTGACAAAATAAAGGTGATAACAGGGCAAAAAAAGTTGCGTTGTTTAACTGAATTTTATATCTTTCTTACTATATATGAAAAAAGTTTATTTTTTTAGGAGTACAAAGAATGGAAAGCGCTGTTATTCTCCCGCCCGATTACAAGCCTTCGGCAGACGAAGAATATATGAACGAAATGCAGCTGGAATATTTTCGCCAGAAACTTCTGGAATGGAAAAAGTCGCTGCTCGGACAGTCTAAAGATACGTTGGAAGACCTGCGTCAGGGCGGATTGAACCAGCCGGACGAAATTGACCGCGCCTCTTTGGAATCCGACAAGGCGCTTGAACTCAGAACGCGTGACCGCGCGCGCAAACTTATTTCCAAAATCGACGAGGCGCTCAAAAGAATTGAGGACGGCGTTTACGGCTATTGCGAGGAAACCGGCGATCCGATCGGGATTGAAAGGCTTGAAGTCCGTCCGGTGGCCACGCTGTCTATCGAAGCTCAGGAAAGACACGAGAGAATGGAAAAAACCTATGACGACGAAGCATAGGGTTTGAAAATTAAAATTTGATTGAAATAAATTAGCGTAGGTAACTGCGCTAATTTTGTAAGAAAGGTATCTTAAATGAAGGACTTTGTTCTGGCATCGGGTTCTCCGCAAAGAAAACAGCTGTTGGCGCAGCTCGGGACGGAGCCGGCCGTCATTGAGCCCGCCGATATTGACGAAACGCCTTTCCGGGGCGAAAAGCCGAGCGCTTACGTCAAGAGAATGGCGCGCGAAAAAGCAATGCATGTGGCGGCCAAATATCCGGGAAAAGTCGTTCTCGGCAGCGATACGGTGGTTGTCTGCGCGGCAAAAATCATTCAAAAAGCGCACAGCGACGAAGAGCAGGAAAAGGTTATGCGCGCTTTGTCGGGCAAAAGCCACCATGTTCTGACGGCGGTATGCGTGGTTGATGCGGCAGGAAAGCCGCGCGTGCGGCTGAATACGACCAAAATACAGATGAAAAGGCTTTCCGAGCAGGAGATTAAAGACTATGTGGCAACGCATGAATGGGTAGGCTGCGCGGGTTATAAAATCGAAGGCCGTCTGGCCGGTTTGGTTCGCAAAATGACCGGTTCTTACTCGGGAGTGGTCGGACTGCCTTTGTTTGAAACCAAAAATTTGCTGGAAAGCGCGGGAATCAGACAGGAGTTGAAATAAATGACAGTTAAGCTGATATATGAACAAAACAATCGGAACTGCCGTTTGGCGATATTGGACAACGACGTTTTGCGCGAAGCGGAGTTTTATGATCAGAGCAGAGCTCATGAAGGAAACATTTATCTCGGCAAAATTCTCAAAAAAATCGAGCTGGCCAACGGAAAATCCGGTTATTTTCTGGATATCGGCGACAGCAGAGACGCTTTTATCAACGGCGAGGAAGCGGAGCTGGAAGATCTGAACGCGGCCGAAGGACAGAGCGTCGTGGTGCAGGTGTGTCAGGAGCAGCGCGACGAAAAAGGCGCCAGATTGACGCGCGCGCTGCAGTTTGTGGGAGAAAACCTGGTTTATTGTCCGTATCGCATGGATGTTGAAGTTTCGGGCAAAATCGAAGATAAAATGCGGGCCGAAAATCTGGCCGTTCTGGTCGAAGAGAACATGACCAGGCAAGAGGGCTGGATTGTCAGAACATCTGCCGCCGAGGCCGAAGACAAGGCGATTGTCGAAGAAATGGAAAGCCTGCGGGCAATGTTTGACGAAGTTCTCGAGAAGACAAAACAGGTTAAGTCTCCGGCGCTGCTCAAAGA
>JAFUQJ010000096.1 GCA_017480995.1 Alphaproteobacteria bacterium | reverse complement strand
TTTTTAATGGCGCACTCGGCGGGATTCGAACTCACAACCTTCTGATCCGTAGTCAGATGCTCTATCCAATTGAGCTACGAGTGCATCGCTTTTGTAAGCACCTTATTAGCGCACCTGAAAAATAAATGCAAGCAAAAAATTGCAGTAATTTAAAAGAATTTTAATCTATTTCCCCGTAAACTCCTTTTCAGGACGCAAAGATTCATACTTAGCGCTTGTTTTTTACAAAATTTCCTTTACAAAAGACGTTAAAGGTGTAAAAAGTGTAAGTGTTTCTATTTTTAGCAAAAAAGGTGCTTTATTCAATGACAAAATCAGCAACAAACTTATCGTTTATGATGCTTGCCGTGTTCGTCATGAGCGGCTGTTCTTATTCGTCGGACGCATTGTTCCCGTCGTTGTTCGGCTCGGACGAGCAGGAAAACATCGCTTCCGCGGCGCCGGAGGCTTCCGCAGACGTCGTTCCCGGCCTCGGCTCGACCAATTTTGAACCGGTTAAGGTTTCCGAAGGCGGCAATACCGGAACTTTCGTCGGTCAGAAAGTTGTTATGTTCCGCAGCGAGCTGACGCAGCTTCAGTCTGCCATCCGCAGCAACAATGCCCAGCTGCAGCAGATTCGCGCTTCGGTTATTAATAATGCCCTTCAGTATCACAAAGTCATCGGCATGATTGAGGCCAAGCTGCAGGTCGGCACCACGCCGGGCAACCCCAACATGTTTGCCATGCTTGACGGCGCTCAGAACAATATCCAGGTTATGAATGCCAATACCAATGCCTTGAGCCAGCTGGCCGCCAAAGTTTCGGCCGATGCCGCCAATACCGACTATCTTGTTGACGCCATTCGCGCGTCCTACAGCATTTCCGGCGCCGTAGATGAGGATCACCGCCAGTTGCGCATCCTTGAGAACGAAGCCAATCAGACCTCGATTCTCATGAACAGCCTTCTGAATGAAGTCAACAGCGACATTGTTCGTCAGAAGCAGTATGTTGCGACCGCAAGCGACAACATCGGCAATCTGGCCGCAGCCATCAAAGTCGGCAGCTACGGCGTTAACAACGTTCCGCTGAGCGGCGCGTCTGCCGCGGCGTCGCATTTCGGTGCTTCTTCGCAGGCCGTTGTCGGCAGCGGCAGTCCGCTGTTTGTCGCCAAGCTCAACAAAGCCGGCACCAAGTATAAAGAAGGTTTGAAACAGGCCGTTAACAGCGCCCGTGCCAAAAAGCCCTCGGTTGTTTTTGACGTTGTTGCCGTCAGCCCGGCCAACGGCAGTTCTGCCGGAGCCAAGAGCAACGCCACCCAGATTTTTCAGGATCTGATTGATATGGGCGTCGGCGCCGACAAGATTAACCTTTCGGCCAAGACCGGCAATGTCACTTCTTCCGAAGTTCAGATTTTCGTAAGATAGGACATTCTGATAAAAAACAAGAAAAGCCTTGCGGACGCAGGGCTTTTTTATTGCAATTTAATTAATCTCTTTTATACTGAGTATGCCTGCGGCGGGTTGACGCGGCGGAGACTCAAAACTCCTTTGAAACAGAACAACTCCTCTTTTGGGGAGCTGCCGATATAAGCATATTCGTATGGCGAATAAGGCAGGCTGCGTTTCAACAGTTTTGAGCTCCCCTCCTTGATGTTGTGTCAGGGAGGTTTCTTTTTAACGGAACCAGGGGAGTTACAAAACCATGCAAATCACGTCTAACTTGCTGCTGCGGCAAATGCTGGCGCCGCTGCTCCGAAAGGAGCGGCTCAAGCGCGGCCTGACGCCGAGCCAGGTGGCAATCTGCTGCGACTTGTCCGCCGATACGATTGAACAGATAGAAAGAGGCGAGCGGGCGGCAATCCGAAAATACGTCCACCTGATGCGCCACTACGGCAAAGACATGAAAATTGAATTAATTGACAGATAAAAGAAAAGCTCCGCCGATGAGCGGGGCTTTTCTAAGATTGCCGCAAAGAGTCAGTTCAGCTTGTTTCGCCGCGCATATTCGGTACGCAGCATATTGAGCAGATCCGTGTTCAGCGGCCGTGTTTCAAGAGCCTGATTGAGCAGCTCTTCGAGTTTTTCGTCGGAAAAGTCTTCGAACATCTGCCGTGCCACGGTATGTGGTTCGGCACGCATGAGGTCCGCCGGAACAATGTGAACAATTTTTGTAACAGTACCGAAAGGCATGTCTACGATTTTATAGTCAAGCGTCTTGAGACGCTCTTCCGCCAGTCGCTGCAGCAGGTGCCAGAAATTGGTAACCAGCGCGGGAGCGCCATCTTTCTGCAAAGCGGCAAGAATACTCTTGGCAATGTACTTGGTTTCAACGGCTTCTCTGACATCCATTCGGGAAACGTCTTTTCCTGCAAAATAATTTTGCACTTCTTCAAGAGAGGAGAACGCAACGGTTTTTGTATCCATACTGATAATTTGTTAGGGTTATTTAATATTCTTAATTTTGTCACCGCCGAATATATCCGATTTATTGACAAAATTCAACAAAAACATGTGCGATTTTCTTGATACAAAAACGGCAGTCTTTTCAGACTGCCGTTCTGTGAACTTATTCTGCGCGATTAAGCGCGGATAATTAAGCGTTCTTTTTCAGGGCTGCGCCCAAAGCATCGCCGAGAGCAGAGTTGCTGGTATCGGAAGCGTATTCTTCCAAAGCCTTCTTCTCTTCCTCAATTTCCAATGCTTTGACCGACAAACCGAGCTTGCCGTTCTTCTTGTCGACAGAAGTGACTTTGGCTTCCAGAACATCGCCGGCATTGTAGTTGTCGGGGTTCTGCTGAGCCTTGTCCTTGGACAGGTCGGCTTTTTTGATGTAAGCGGCAACGCCGTTTACTTCAACATTGACGCCTTTGTCGTCGTTGCCGGTAACGTTGGCTTTAACGACATCGCCTTTTTTGAAACCGTCCAGAGCGGAAGAAACGGTGTCTTCCGTCAGCTGTTTGATTCCGAGGCTGATGCGCTCTTTCTCAACGTCAACGTCGATGATTTTGGCTTCGATTTCCTGTCCCTTGGTGTAGTCTTTGACGGCTTCTTCGCCGGCTTTGTCCCAAGAGATGTCGGACAGGTGGATCATACCGTCGATTTCATCGGACAAACCGACAAACAGACCGAACTCGGTAATGTTTTTGATTTTGCCGCTGATAACGGATCCGACCGGATGCTCTTCGACATAAGCAGCCCACGGATTCGGGGTGCACTGTTTGATTCCGAGGCTGATGCGGCGCTTGTCGGCGTCAACTTCCAGAACCTTGACTTCAACTTCCTGAGAAGTCGAAACAATCTTGCCCGGATGGACGTTTTTGCGGGTCCAGCTCATTTCGGAAACGTGAACCAGGCCTTCGATGCCGTCTTCAAGCTCGACAAACGCGCCGTAATCGGTAATGTTGGTAACTTTACCGGTGTAGACTTCACCGACGGTGTACTTGTCGGCAACAGCCTGCCACGGATCGGACTCGAGCTGTTTCATGCCCAGAGAAATACGCTGGTTGTCTTCGTTAAATTTGATAACCTGAACTTTAACCGTCTGGCCGACAGACAGAACCTCGGCCGGGTGATTAATGCGTTTCCAGGAAATGTCGGTAACGTGCAGCAAGCCGTCAACGCCGCCCAAATCAATGAATGCGCCGTAATCGGTGATGTTTTTGACAACACCCTCAAGAACGGAGCCTTCTTTGAGGTCGTTAATGAGTTCGGCGCGGGCTTCGGCGCGGGTTTCTTCCAGAACGACGCGGCGCGAAACAACGATGTTGCCGCGGACCTTGTCCATTTTCAAAATCTGGAACGGCTGGGTAATGCCCATCAGCGGCGTAATGTCGCGGATCGGACGAATATCAATCTGAGAGCCGGGCAGGAAAGCGATGGCGCCGTTGAGGTCAACGGTGAAACCGCCTTTAACGCGGCCGAAGATAACGCCGTTGACGCGTTCGCCGGAGTTGAGGCATTTCTCAAGGTCTTGCCAGGCTTCTTCGCGGCGGGCTTTTTCGCGGGACAGGACGATGTTGCCGTCTTTGTCTTCATAACGGTCGACATAAACTTCAACCTGATCGCCGATTTTGAGTTCGGCTTTCTGACCGAATTCGCGCAGCGGAATGCGGCCTTCGGATTTGAGGCCGACGTCAACGGTCGCAAAATCGGGAGTCAGTTTAATAATGGTGCCTTTGACAACCGAACCGGTAATACCGTTGTCGCCGAGCTGCTCTTTGAGCAGGTCTTCAAAATTTTCGGTCATTTCAGGGATTTTAACTTCAGTGTTAATCATAAATATGAGTATTTCAAAATTGCCGTTCTCCCATTACAAAAAGCGGAGCGGACTTGTGCGGGGTTAAATTCCTCAAGGCCAAGCGCACCCTTGGACCTAGGGAGTGTCTCATTTATACACGCAAATATTTATTTTTCAAGAGTTATCTTGCGATTCTCGATAATTTCGCAGGCTTTGGCAAAAACTTCGTCGATTGACAGGCCGGAAGTGTCGAAAATAACCGCGTCTTTGGCCGGCTGGCTGCTCTCGCGCGCAAAGTCCTTTTGGTCGCGGGCGATTGTCTGCTCAAGCACTTCGGCATAGTCGACGGCCTGGCCTTTTTGCAGATATTCCTTGTGGCGGCGTTCGGCCCGGATTTCGGGCGAGGCGGTCACAAAAAACTTGATGTCGGCCCGCGGGCAGACGACGGTTCCGGTGTCGCGGCCGTCATAAATGGCGCCTTTGGCCGGCGAGCCGTCGGCAAAAACCGGATTCTTCGAAAAATCCTGCTGCATTTGTAACAGCGCGGTCCGCACTTCGGGAACGGCGGCCACTGCCGAAGCGGCTTTGCTGCCCTCCAGCGAGCGGAACACCGGATTGCGTGAAAGTTCCATCATCCGCGGGAAAGTCAGATTCCTGGCAAAGCGCACGGCCGCGTCAACATTGCCGAGCTCAAAACCGCCAAGCAGCATTTCGAGTCCGACCGCGCGATAAACCATGCCGGTGTCAAAGTAAGCCAGATTGTATTTGTCCGCCAGTTTTCCGGCCAGTGTCCCTTTGCCTGCCGCGGCAGGCCCGTCAATCGTGATAATCATGTCAGACCCAAGAATTTTAATCGGTTGTAACTAAAATTTTACTTCTATGAGGCTAACATATTCCATAAAAGAAAGAGAAGAAACCGCAAATTGGATTTTATGCCAAGGAATTTAGGAAAACCAGGCGAATGAACCCGCGCTCAAAAAACAAAATCCGCTTATATGTCGACGCCGTCCTGACGCCGGACGCCGTTATTGAACTCGAACCTGCGGATTCGCATTATCTCTGCAATGTGATGCGGCTGTCGCAGGGAGCCGCGCTGAGCTGCTTCAACGCCGCCTGCGGCGAGTATGACTGCCGGATTCTCGAGGCCGGCAAAAAGCATTGCCGCGTGAGCGTGCTCGCACAGATTAGAAAACCGATGCCGGCGCCCGACGTCTGGCTGTTGTTTGCGCCGCTCAAAAAGGATAAAACCGATTTTGTCATCGAGAAAGCCGTCGAACTCGGCGTGCGGGAAATTGTTCCGGTCATAACCCGGAACACCATTTCCGAAAAAGTCAAAGTCGAGCGTTTTGCCGCGCAGGCCAAAGAGGCCGCCGAGCAGTGCGAGCGCACCGACGTTCCCGTTGTTCATGATGCCGTTCGGCTCGAAAAACTGTTGCGCGAGTGGCCGCAGGAAAGGGTATTGTTCTTTTTGGACGAGACGTTGAATGCTGCGGACTGCCTGCCGGCTTTTCAGGCGTGCAAAGGGAGTCCGGCCGCGCTGCTGGTCGGGCCGGAGGGCGGTTTTTCGCCGGAGGAAAGAGCCTTGCTCGGCAGTTTGACGTTTGTCCGCGGGGTAGCGCTGGGGCCGCGTATCCTGAGAGCCGAGACGGCCGCCTGCGCCGCGCTGGCGGTTTGGCAGGCCGCGGCCGGAGATTGGAATAAAGGAGAATGACATGAAAGTTTTGATAGCCGATGATCACGAGCTGTTTCTCAAGGGATTGGAAATGATTCTCACCGATTCTTTCCCGCAGATAGAACTTTGCCTGGCCAAAGATTATCTTGAGATTTTCGAAACGATTTCAAAACGCGGGGATTTTGACCTGATTCTGACCGACCTGGCCATGCCCGGCGCCAAATGGCTCGAAGCGCTGGAGAAGATTCACGGCATGCTGCCCGAGACGCCGATTATCATTTTGTCGGCCGTGTTTGACAAAGAGGTCGTGCAGAAAACCATTGAGCTCGGCGCCGCCGGCTATATTCCCAAAACCTCTTCCAATGCTGTTATTGTCGGCGCCGTCAATCTGGTTATGTCGGGCGGCGTTTATATTCCGCCGGAGCTGCTGCAAAACACGGAGCGGGACGAGTTTGACTTTTTGAAACAGATTGAAGAAATTCCGGCTTCCGCCGACACCGCCAAAATCCTTTCGCCGCGGCAGATAGACGTGCTGAAGCTGATTGCCCGGGGGCGCTCCAACAAACAGATTGCCTATGAGCTGGGGCTCACCGAAGGGACCGTCAAACTGCATGTGACCGCCATTTTGAAACTGCTTAACGTTTACAACCGCACCGGCGCCGTTGCCGAGGCGCAGCGGCTGGGGATTCTGAAATGATAGTCAATCCGCGGCAGCTGAACGCCTATCTCGGCATTTTCGGAGTTGAGAAAATGTCGTTTTTGTGGCGCGAATACCTTGAGCAGTCCGCGCAGGCCTGGGAAGGCATGGAGCATTTTGACTGGGATGCCCGCCGCTCCCGATTCCACAACTGGCGTTCCGGCAGTCTGGTTTTCGGCATGGAGGACTTTGCCGTCCTTTGTACCAGAATTGAGGAAAATATCCTCAAAAAGCGCTTTGCGCAATTGCCAAAGCAGATAAATGAGAGTAAAACTTTGTATGAAGAAAGCATCCTGCGGGTAAAGCAGATAATGCAGCAGATGGAGACAGGCCATGAGTGAGAAAAAAGTTTCGTCAATTCCGGTTTACAGCAGTTTTGTATACGGCGACCGCTACAACAGCATTACCGCCAGCGAAACGCTCGACACCCGGTTTTCGGCGCGTCTGCGCACTTTTTTCCAGTATGACAGGCTGGTCGCGTCCGCGCTGCGCAATATCAAAATGAACCAGAACGTATTGCAAATGGGGCTTGTTTTCGGCAACGAAATCGATCAGGTCGCCCAGACGGTCGGCGCCTACGGCCAATATGACATCATCGACGTCAATCCGTTTCAAGTTTCCCGCAATCAGGAAAAATACGGTTCGATTTATCCGTGCCTGCATATTTTTGAGCAGGATGCCGCCGCTCTCAAGGTCGAGAAAAAATATGACGTTGTTTTGTGTTTTCTGCTTTTGCAGGAGCTGCCCGTTGTCACTAAGATGAAAGTTATAAACAATGCGCTCAACGCCGTAAAAGACGGCGGCTGCGCGGTGTTTGTCGATTATCATAATCCGCTTTACTGGCATCCGCTGCGCTATGTCGTGCGCATGTATAACCGCCTGCGTCATCCTTTTGCCGAAAAGCTGTGGGATCGCGAAATCGACACCTTTGCCAAAAACAAAATCGATTTCGTCTGGCGCAAGAGCACCTATTTCGGCCGGATGTTCCAAAAGGTTGTCGCCATCCGCAAAAATGACATCCGCGAAGTCGCTTCGGCCGAGACGCGGGACGCAACGCTGGAAGATTATTTCTTACCTGATTTCTAAGATTCTCTCGGCAATTTGGCCGGCGCAGTCAAGTCTTTGCGTCGGAGCAAAAGACAGCGCGTTTTCCGCCTCCAGCGCCGCGGCGTATCCGCCGTCAAACAAAGACTGCACAAAACGCAGATGTTTCGGAGTCAGCCAGCCGCGTCCGCGAAAGACCAAAACCGGCTTGCCGGTGCTGCAGGCTTCGCTGCACATCGAGACGGTGTCGCCGGTCACGATATGGTTGTCGGCACAGGCCAGAAAACCCATATACGGATTTTCCTTTTTCTCTCCCCACAGATAAGTATAGGCCGGAACCTCTTTCAGACATTCCATAATCGCGTTTTGGGCTTCGGCTCCGGTGCGCCGCGAGGTGGTAATCAAAATCGAACCGCCGCATTTGCGTTTGAATTCAAGAATTTCGCGGGCCAGAGCGCGGGCGTTTTCAAGGCAGAACGGCTTGCCTTTGATGGCGCCGCCGACAATAACCGTTGTCAGCGGCCGGGGCAGCGGAGCAAAAACCGGCTCCCATTTTTCTTTGGCTTCGCTCAGGACCTGAGCAGACGCGCGATGCGGACAGCCGGTAATGTAAAAGAAATTGTCCGGAGAGTTTTTCTTGCGGTCGTGCTCGGACAAAATCAAAAGCTCAATCTCTTTTAATCCTGTTTTTCCGGGATACATTAACTGAATGATTTTGGTCTTGTTGCCCGACATCTTGCGAATATGCCGCGCTGCCGGAAGGGTTCTGCGGCTGACCGAAAGAACCAGATCGGGATATTCTTCTCCGTCAAGCGGCGAGCTTTTCTGCCGGTCGATTCCGAGCAGGCTTCTGCCGCGGATGAAGTTGGGCAGGGCGGCCGCCCGGGTATAAACGAGGTTCTTTTCAATAACGGTGATTCTGTCTTGCAGAGCCATAATGATGCCTTTGGCCTGACCGACGCTTCCCGTGCGGTCGTCAAAAAGGGCCCAGAGCGTTTTTTTCATGTTTAATAACTTTCAAAAAGTCGTGGCTAATCGATTCTAATGCTTGTAGTATATTATTTATCAACATTAAAACAACCTTTTTGTCGGAGGTTTCCCATGCGCTTTGTTTTTGCGGCTTTTTTGTTCAGCCTTTTTTTGAGTCTGCCGTGTTCCGCGCAATATGCCGCGCAGAACGACGCCAAATACATCGCCACCCTCAAAGCGGTGGTCAACGCCAAAATTGACGATGAGGAAAATTTGAGCGCCGTCGAACAGCTGCGCGAGAATCAGCGTTTTAACCGCGAGCTGATGCGGATGCTCGAAAAGCTGCAGAACACCCGCACCAAAAATTCGACCAACCGCAGGGTGTACAATATTTTGCTCAAGGCCGGCAAAGACGTTTATGACGAGTTGAAGTAATTAAGCATTGTTTAATAAAAAACTGCTATCCTGTAAGAGATAAACGAACGGAAAGGCCAATGCGATGACATACGACTTTAAGGCTGCTCTCGAACGCATGACGGCGCGCCGGCAGGAGATAATCCGGCAGAAAGACGGCAAAGCCGTCGAAGGGCTTTCGCCGCTGGAAACTCAGAAAGAAAACGCCGTTGCCGTGCGCAAAATAAAAACTCAGGAGAAGTCCGAATGAAGAAACTGCTCTGTCTCATGCTTCTGGCCGTGGTTTCGGCCTGTACCCGTACGGAGACGCTCTATTGGGAAGAGCCCGAATACAATCGTTTGGCCGCTCATATCAGCGTCGTTGAAAAATCGCCGAATTATGTGACTTATGAATACCGCGACATCCGGGTTGACGAGGTTGCGCCGATAGCCGCGCTTTATTGTCAGGAACGCGGCAACAGGCAGGCGGCGCTGTATACGGTAACCATGACGCGCGGCAACGCCCGCCGGGCGACCTTTGCCTGCCAAAAGCAGGATGAAAATTAGGCTCCGCCGAACTTGCAAAGACTTCTCTTTCTTCCTATATAGCAATGTAGATAAGAATTTTGCGGAAGAGTTAAAAAATGAATAAAAACCTCTATCATGTTCTCGGAGTGAACAAAGACGCCGGCGAGGCCGAAATCAAGTCGGCATACCGCAAGCTGGCGCGCAAATATCATCCCGATCTGAACAAAGACAACAAGGAAGCGGCCGAAAAATTTAAGGAAATTTCGTGCGCGTATGATATTTTGGGCGATAAGGAAAAACGCAAAAAATACGACAACAACGAAATTGACAGCGACGGCAAACCGACCGGTTTCGGCGCCGGATTCGGCGGTACGGGCTCTTATCAGCAGTACGGCGGCAATCCGTTTGGCGGCGGCAGTTATAACGGCGGCGACTTTGACTTCTCATCCATTTTCGGCAGCGACATTTTTTCCCAGTTTACCGGCGGCCGGGGCGGTTTTTCGGGTTTTGGCGGCGCGCAGACGCGGCGTCCGCGCAAAGGCGAAGATATCAGTTATACCATGCGGATAGATTTTCTGGCGGCGGCCCGCGGCGATGAAAAGACGGTTAACCTCAACGGCAAAAACATCAATGTCAAAATACCGGCCGGTACTTTGTCCGGACAGACGCTGCGTCTCAAGGGGCTGGGCGGGCAGAGTCCCAACGGCGGCAGCGCCGGAGACGTTTTGATTACCATAAATGTCGACAAACACCCGTATTTTTCGCTTGAAGGCAGCAATGTGGTTATGGAATTGCCGATTACGTTCAAAGAGGCCGTATTGGGAGCCAAGGTTACCGTGCCGACGATTTCCGGCAAGGTTGCCGTCAATATTCCGCCTTATGCTTCCAGCGGCGAAAAACTGCGCCTCAAAGGCAAGGGAATCAAAAACGGCGATCAGATTGTCACGCTCAAAATCGTTGCGCCCAAAAAGGCTGACAGCGGGCTGGAAGAAGCGCTGCGCAAGCTGCCGGACGAGACGATAAGGAATTTCTGATGCTGTTGGACTCTCTCAAGAATTTCTCCTGGTATAACGAACCGCAGAACGTTCGCTTTGTCGAAGAGGGAATGCTTGTCGAGACCATGCCGCAGACGGATTTCTGGCAGGCGGCGCATCATAATTTTTCCAAAGACGACGGTCATTTTTTCTATACCGAAAAACGGGGCAATTTTGATTTAACCCTCAAATGGCATTTGGGCGCGGTTGTCGCGTCCGACCAGTGCGGGCTGATGATTCGCGAAGACAGCCGCAATTGGGCCAAAATCGGTTTCTTGAGCCCGGATTTATCGGCGCCGCAGCTCGGCTGCGTGGTCACTTCGGGCGGAATTTCCGACTGGTCGTCGCATTATCTGCCGACGGCGCCTTCCGATTTATGGTGTAAGGTCATGCGCCGCGGTGATGATTTTGTTTTCTTTTGTTCGACGGACGGAGAAAAATTCCGTCAAATCCGGATGTTTCATTTTGCAAATCAGCAAACGGTCATCAAAGCCGGTGCATACTGCTGCTCGCCGCAAAATCACAAATTTGAATGTATTCTCGAAAATATCGAATAGCCGTTATTTCGTGATTAGTGATTCGTTATTTGTGATTAGTTTCAGAAGCATGATTACTTAATAATAATGCTTTCGGCTCTAATTACTAATCTCTGGTTTCTGATGACTGTTTCCGTCATCCTCGCGCCTCTTTTTTATGTCTCCCTCGCCCCTTTTTTTATGTCACCCTCGGGCTTGACCCGAGGGTCCAATCCCTTGTCATTCCGGTGGCAAAGCCCCTTTTTGTCATGCCCGACCTTTCTTTTCTCCTGTCACCCTCGCACCTCTTTTCTTCTGTCACCCTCGGGCTTGACCCGAGGGTCCAGCCCCCTTGTCATTCCGACCGCAAAGCTCTCTCCTTGTCATGCCCGACCTCTCTTTTCTCCTGTCACCCTCGCCCCTTTTTTTATGTCACCCTCGGGCTCGACCCGAGGGTCCAACCCCTTGTTATCCCGACCGCAAAGCCTTCTCTTCGTCATCCTCGTCCGAGCGCTTCTATCCCTCGTCATCCTCGTGCCCGAGCGAAGCGAGGAATAGACACGAGGATCCAGCAATAATACAGGGTCCCCCGGGTTCACCCGGGGGTGAATTGA
>JAFUQJ010000095.1 GCA_017480995.1 Alphaproteobacteria bacterium | reverse complement strand
CGGCGGCAATGGTGAGGAGATTATTGTCCTGAGCGAAAAAACCGAGCTGTTCCTGAATGCTCCAAATCGTGCGCAGAGCAGCCAGAGCCTTCTCACCGGTAATGCGCGGCGTGTCTTTCCCTTTGACGCAGTTGATGAAGTGATTCAGTTCGGCCTGCAACGGCTGGTTGGTCGGAATAAACAGCTGTTCGACGCTGCCTTTGAGACCGTAGTGCATCCATTCGGGAATCTCTTCCTGATTGATGTAGGGCATGCGTCCCTGCGTATGAACGTTAATGCTCTGGCTGATGAAGTCCATGTCGATATAGTTGGTGTCGGTTGTAACCGACAAAGTGCGGACACGCGCCTGCGTAATGCGGCTGGCCGTCAGGTTGGCGGTGACGCCGTTTTCAAATTCGAGCAGCGCGGTGATGTAGTCCTTGCCCTGCGGGCTGGACGGCGTTTTGACGCTGGCGGCCTGAACCTTGACAACCGGCGACTGAACCAGAGACTGAATGACTTCCATATCGTGAATCATCAGATCCATCGAAACGTCGACGTCGGTGATGCGGCCGGAGGCGGCGGACATGCGCTGCGCGGTCAGCGAGCAGATTTTGGAGGTGTCGCTCAGCAGCTTGTGCATCTGTTCGACGGCGGGGTTGAACTGTTCGATATGTCCGACCAGCAGGGTGACATTGTTGTCTTTGGCGGCTTTAATCAGACGGCGGCATTCGGCTTCGGTAGTAGCCAGCGGTTTTTCCATCAGGCAGTGAATGCCCTTGTTGAGGAAAAATTCGCCGACTTCGGCATGGGTGACCGAGGTCGTGACAACGCTGACAGCCTCAACGCCGGCGGCAACTTCTTCCAGAGAAGAAAAAGCCTTGATGCCGAAGGTTTCGGCCGCGGCTTTGCAGGCTTCCGGAAAAATGTCATAAACGCCGACCAGCTCAACGCCCGGGAGCGACTTGTAGGTCTTGAGATGGTTTTTGCCCATCATGCCGGCGCCGATAACTGCTACTTTGATATTGTCAGACATAAGTTTTACCCCTAAATAGTTCGGTTAAGTTTATTTTGGTTTACATATAACAAGAAATTTGATAAAAAGCTTTTAAATTCTTGTTACATATTGTTACACACGGGAACGGAAGCATGAAAACCTACGGAAAGCTCAGACTCAGCGTGATTTTGGCTATGGCGGCGCTGGCGGCCTGCAGTGTTGATAAAAGCAGCAAAAACAGCGAGGTATATGCCGATACGCTGGTCTTTGCCTCGAATCCCGAACCGGTTAAGGGCAGGCTCGACGTTTATACGACGATGGCGCGGGCTTCCAAGTATAACGTTGACGTGGCGACGCAGAACCTGAAAAAGAAAATTTATAACCAGAATCCCAACCTCAAACCGCAGGAAGTCATCGAAAACATCGTCAGCTCCGACGTTAACGATCAGAGCCGTTTGTTTGCGGCGTCGCGCGTGCTTGAATATGTCACAATCTACGCAGTGGTCAATCTGGAAAGCAATCCGCAGTTTATGGACAATTATCTTTACGCAAAGTCGGCGCAGCATCTGGCGGCGGCAGCCATCCGCGTGCACCAGGACGCCTGGTTTGCCGACCGCAAACTTAAGGAGACGGCAAGGCTGATCCGGACCGAGAAGAAAAAGTCCGACGAGCTGAAGAGCAAACTTGACCGCAAGGGCCGGCTCGGCAGCGAAGAGCTCGACTATAAGAAAAATCTGGACGTGGCGCTGCTGAAACTCGGCGAATTTCAGCAGGCGTTTGCCATGAACATGGCGGAATACGAGCAGGTGGCCAAGGTCCTGCCCAAGGACATTAAGCTGGAAGGACGCCGCTTTTACGAGCTTGAGGATTTTGACAAGAATTATACGATTGAGATTTTTCAGGAGGCGGCCGTGCGCAACCGCAGCGAATTTGCACTGGCCAAGGAAAAGGTCAAAAACTACGGCGTCAGGGAAGTCCGTCACAGAGTGCTGCGCGATTATCCGCTGGTCGAGCGGCTTGACGTCAACGGTCTGAAGGTCGAGCATGACCTGTATGAGCAGGCTCTGTATGAAAAGGTGATGACGATAGCGCGCAAACTGCTCGACGATATCCGCGAAATGCGGCAGAGCAAAGAAGGCAGCGCCGCCCGGCAGTCGCTGCAGCGGACGGTGTTTGACGATTTGGCGGCGGCCATTCTGACGCAGGTTGAAGTTTCTTACCGGCTGGTCGAGCAGGCCGACGCGGACTACGAGGCCAACGAGCGCGAAATCGCCAAGCTGCGCAAGGCGGCGCATAAGCTCGGAAAGGCATATCGGCTTACGCCGGCGGAAAAAACGGAACTGCTGAATGTCAAGATCAGTCTGCTGGTTTTGGAACAGAAGTCTGCCCAGATTAAGGCCGAACGGGCGATGGCGCTGCGGAATCTGTATTTTAACGCCGGGTTGTCGCCGTTCAGCAAGACGCTGCTCAAAGGCAGCATAAACGATATTACGGTTTCGCTGCGCGAGGCTTTTAATCACGATTTGACCGAGATGCTGTCAACGGTTTCGCTGCAGATGAAAGAACAGCCGCTGCTGGAACAAAGCGGCTGGGCCAAAGGCGACAACTGGCTGGAAGAGGTGATGAAAGAGAGCCGCCGTCAGCGCGCGCCGCAGGCAAAACCGCGGAAAGCCGTTGCAGACGCCCGGTTGGCGCAGCTCGGCGCGTATGAAAGCCGGGACAGCGCCGCGGCCGAGTGGAAGGCTCTGAGTTCCCGGTTTGCGGTATTGGGCAAATATCAGCCCAAAATCGAACAAGCCGAGGTCGGCGGCAGAGTTTGGCACCGGCTGCGGATATACGACCGGCCGGCCGCATTGGCGGCAGTCTGCGGGGAGCTGACGGGCAGCGGGGCGGACTGCCTGCTGCAGTAGCCGTTATAATTTGTTTGTAAAACGGCAAAAGATAATTTATGATAAAAGAAGTTGCACAGTTTCAGGGACGCTTGGCCGATGGCAGACGATAAAGAAAACAAAATCGAAACAATCCGTTCTAAGATTCAGGAAAGCCGGAGCGCGGCGGGGAGTTCTTATTCCATCGGCGACGACAGGTCGGTCTGGCGCGCGGTTTCCAACACCGTCGAAAACGACATCGGCCGCGGAACGTTTTTGAATACGATTGACTTTGTCGGCAAGAATCTCGAAGACGGAAAATTTGCCAACGAAAGTTTTAAGAACGCCAATTTTTCGGTAGCCAATCTGACTAAAGTCGACTTTTCGGGCGCGGATCTCCGCGGGGTGGACTTTTCGGGCGCCAATCTGACCGACGCCGACTTGTCGGGTGCGGATTTGAGCGGCGCGATTTTGTCTGGCGCGGTGCTGCACCGCACCAATTTTACCGGCGCCAAGCTGAACGGCGTCAAGCTGCAGGACGCGGATTTGGAAAACGCCATCCTGCTCGATATTGAAATCGATGAGCTCGGCATTGAGGAATTGCAGGAGTTAATCGAATATCTGGCCAAGTATTATCCGCATAAGCTCAATCTGGCCAAGATGAATCTGACGCTGCTTAATCTGGCCAAAATCGATTTGAGCAAAGTCAGTCTGCGCGGGGTTGATTTTACGGGCTGCGATTTTACCGGCGTCAACATTATGGAGCTGGATTTGAGCGAATGCATCATTACGCCGCAGCAGATTGCCCAGGCGCTCGGACATGTGCCGAACAAGGACGAACTGGCGCGGATTCTGGCGCCGAAGAAAAAGGCGGCCAAGAGTTTCAACGGCGTGGACATCAGTGACATTTTTCTGGGCGACGGCCGCGAGTTCGGCGTTTTGGACTTTGCGCATGACAAGGGTATCAGCATCGAAACGCTGATGAACATGGGCAAAAAAGTTTTCCGCCGCGGTGCCGAAAAACCGGCGGTTAAAGACGAAGAGGCCTTGAAAAACATCCGCTCCGCCCAGGAAGACAAGGCCAAGTCGCATAACGAGGAGCTGCGCCGCATTATCGAGGAGCGTAAGCGCAAAGAGCTTGAAGTGCGCGTCGCGATGAAGCAGGAGCTCGAAAAAGAAGTGGTTAAGGAAGAACCCAAAAAAGAAGTCAAAAGAGAATTTGACGAGAGGATTATCAATCGAGGAAGAGACAGCCGTTAGCATCAATGACAACCGATCTGACACTTGAAGACGAAGAAAGCCCCCGGAAAGCGCTGCTGAATGTTCTGCTGGTGCTGGCTTTTACGCTGGTGTTTTTTATATTCTTTTCGGCTTTTTTGTTCAGCACGGTGCACTGGTATGTGTTTAAGAGCGGCTCGGTTCATGCGCATCTGTTTATTCATGACGGTTTTAACATCTGGGAAAACCCTTTTTATATTTTCGTTATTTACGGCAACTGGTGGGAAGCGCTGCTGCGCGGGTTCAGAACTTATGACGTTAATTGGATTCTGCTGCTGCCGCTGATTGCGCCGGCGGCATCTCTGGGCGCGTTGTATTTTGCGTTTATGAAAACGTCTTATTCCTTTAATTTCTGGTATGTTTTGAACAATCATTTCGCCAAGCTCAAAGATATTGAAAAAATGGGGCTGCATAAAGGAATTCTGCTGGTTTTGGGGCGGTTTCAGAATTATGTGCTCGGTGTGACGCGGCCGGCGAACGTTTTGTGCATCGGCGAGACCGGCAGCGGCAAGACCTCTTCGGTGGCAATTCCGTCCATTCTGCGTTCGGACAACGTGAGCGTTCTGGCGCTGGACAATGCCGGTACGCTGGCGCGGCATACCAGCGGACATCGCGCCGAAATCGGCAAGGTCTTTTATTTTAACTGGGATTTGCCCGATGACGCCGACAAGGGAATCGTCTATCCGAAGTGGAATCCGCTCAGTATCGGACGGCTGCCGCCCAAAGGCAAAAAACGCGACGATTATCTCAAAAAAATCGCGTCTTATCTGGTTTTGGCCGACGATGAGCGCGAAGACGGAAACTATTGGTACTGGCTGTGCCAAAACGTGATGAACACCATGCTGCAGTTTTTGACGGCAAAGGTTTCGCAGGCAATGGCCAACGATTATTTTCTGGATAAGATTCTGGAGAAGAACTCCCTCAAAAAGGAAGAACGCGAAACCCTGCTCAGCTATTATCTGACCATGCCGGACGAAATCTGCGGCGCGGTTGTGGAAAAACTGAAGCGTTCGCAGGTGCTGAGCGCGGAAGATTATGTGCCGGTCGGCAGCTGGGAAGGAATTCCCGACAGCTGGAAGGGCAAGGATTTGTGTCTGGGAATGCTGACGGACTGGCTGCTGCAGAATTATCTGACGTCCAAGGACGAAGGCGAGCGCAACGACTGGCGCAAGTGGCTGGAGACGCTGATTGTCGAGGCCGGCTTGTTTAATTACGGCAGCGCGGTTATTCACGGGATTGAGCAGTTTTTGTATTTGTCGCGCCAGCAGCGGCAGATTGTTTTTGTCTGCATGGTGCGCCCGCTTAAGAGTTTTATCAATCAGGTTATTCGCGAGAAGACCGGCGTCAACGACTTTGAAGCGGCCGATCTGCGCGGCATTAAAAACAGCGAGACCGGCAAGGTCGAGCCGGTGACGGTTTATGTGGTGGCAAATACGCGCAGTTCAAAATTTGTCAGCCGGATGTTTATGGAGCTGATGCTGGAGCAGGGGATTATCGGCGGCCGGGCCAAAGGCGTGTTTCCGCTGCTGGTGGTGCTGGATGACGTCGGGCAGATGCTCAAGGTGCGGACTTTGGCCGAAGCGGTTGCCAAAGGGCCGGCAATGCGAACGTCTTTTCTGCTGTTGTGCAACAGCCTCAACAGCGTTGAAAACACCTATACCAAAGAAACGCTGGAAGAGCTGGTGAGCAATTCGAATTATAAGATTGTGCTGGCCGAAGACAATAAGAAGATGAGCCGGCAGCTTAAGAAACTGGCGATTTTTGCCACCAGGTCGGTGCAGATTTCGCTGGATAATCGCCGCTCGCTGCGGCATCGGCGTTTTTATACCGACGCCAACTATTTTCACCGGCTGGCCAAGGACTTTGAGACCAAGCAGGATTTGCGCGTCAAGACGCGCGATTATCAGGTGGTGTTGGCCGAGGGATATTACAACCGGCCGATTTTGGCGCGCAACATTCATTATATCAAAGACGAGAAATTTAAGGAAAAGGCGATTAAGGAAGCGCGCTACGGTCTGGATCCGCAGATTGTTGCGCGCCGCAACATCCAGGACGCGGGCACACCGACGATTGACGAAGTGCTGGCGGACGTTGATCTCGGAATTGACGATGAAATTGAGCTGAAGCAGTTTATGAATACGGCTTATGACGACGCCAAAAGCAGAATGCCCGAAGAAACCGACGTCAACAGCGTTATCGCCAGCGACATTTCGGGCAAATGGCACGGCGATGCGGATGATGCCGGCCGGCCGAAAAACGTTTCGGGACGCGACGAATGGTGGCTGGAAGAAAAGGCGTTCGGAGTTGAGAATACTCCCGAAGTTCAGAATCCTTTTGCCAAAAAATAGCTGTCAAAACAAAAAGTTTCTGTTATATATTAGGGATATTGTCGCAACAGAATCGGGATAACCATGGAAGAGACACTTTTTTCGTCAACAGTCAAGCGTCCGCTGGCCTACCGCCTGCGCCCGAAAGCGCTGTGCGAAGTCGTCGGACAGGATCATATCGTGGGGGACAATGCGCCGCTCGGCCGGATGATTAAGAGCGGCAAGATATCTTCGTTTATTTTGTGGGGGCCGCCGGGCTGCGGCAAAACGACGATCGCGCGTCTGATTGCCGAGAATACCAAACTTTATTTCGAGCAGATTTCGGCGGTGTTTTCGGGCGTGGCCGATCTGAAGCGCGTCTTTCAGTACGCGCAGGAGCGGCGCGCGCATCAGGGGCAGGGCACGCTGCTGTTTGTCGACGAAATTCACAGGTTTAACAAGTCGCAGCAGGACGGTTTTCTGCCTTATGTCGAAGACGGCACAATCGTTTTGGTCGGCGCGACGACGGAGAATCCTTCTTTTGAACTCAACGCGGCGCTGTTGTCGCGGTGTCAGGTGTTTGTGCTGAACCGCCTGAGCGTTGACAATTTTGAAGAGCTTTTGTCGCGCGCCGAAAAGGAAGAGGGGCGTAAACTGCCGGTTGACGACGAAGCGCGGATGTTTATGAAAGAAACCGCCGACGGCGACGGACGCTATATTTTGAATCTGGCCGAAAGCGTCTGGAATTATGCGCAAAACGGCGAAATCTTCGACAAAGACAACATTGTCAAAATTATCCGCTCGCGGGCGCCGATATATGACAAAGGCCGCGACGGGCATTATAACCTGATTTCGGCGGTTCATAAGTCTTTGCGCGGATCCGATGTCGACGCGGCGCTTTATTGGGTGGCCAGGATGCTCGAATCGGGCGAAGATCCCAAGTATCTGCTCCGGCGCATGACGCGGTTTGCGGTGGAAGACGTGTCTCTGGCCGATCCGAACGCGGTGACGCAGGCAATCGCCTGTTGGGAAACCTATGACCGTCTGGGATCGCCGGAAGGGGATCTGGCGATTATGCAGCTGGCGGCGTATCTGGCGACGGCGCCGAAGTCGGTCGGCGTGTACAAGGCGATGTATGCGGCGCGGGATTTGGCGCGCAAAACGGGTTCGCTGATGCCGCCGAAAAATATT
>JAFUQJ010000094.1 GCA_017480995.1 Alphaproteobacteria bacterium | reverse complement strand
AGTCATAATCCATTTCCTTGCCCAGCGTCGGGTGAGTCTTGAGTTCCAGCGCGCCGTATTTTTCGTTAATCGGCAGCACCTTGGGAAGGTCTTCCCATTTGATGTCTTTATAGGTGTCGCGGTAATTGGGGTGCCTGGTCAGAAAGTTGTAATAGGCGTAATTCAGATTGGCCAGCACGCCGTCGACGTCCCAAAAGATGTTTTTTATGGTCATCGCGTTTTCTCCTTTAGTTAGACGATTGTTTTGGTTTTTCCGGTCCACAGCGGAATGCAGTTAAACAGTTTGCAGCTGCATCTTCCGCCTTTGCGGGTACAGGTCAGAAACGGCAGAAAACCGAAGAGGCTGACGCGCGTGGTTACGGTGGCGCGCTCAAGAGCCTCGGCATAAAGCTCGGGATTTTCGCGTTTTACGAAACCGCGGATCCTTTCGCTGACTTCGGCGGTACGGCGTTTCTGAAGATGCGAAGTATTGTTTTTGTGGTTGCGGTATGCAAACAAAATTTCGGGAATGTTATGAAACCGCGTATGCGGCAGCAGGCGGCACCACAAGGCGTAATCTTCGGCCGGCGTGTATGTCTCCTCGTATTCGGCCAGCTTGAACATGGAGCGGCGCAGCATTGCGGCAGGATGAAAAATGCTGCTGCGAAAGATCATCGCCGCTTTGATGTCTTCGTCTTCGACCGGCTGCGTCAGCGTTTTGCCGGAGAGAAGTTCGTGCGCGAAGGAACCGACCACGCCGATGTCCGGATTTTGCTCCAGATACGCGACTTGCGCCGCCAGACGGCCGGGCAGGCTGACGTCGTCGTGGTCCATGACGGCGACGTATTTGCCCCGAGCCATTCGGACCAGTTTGTTGCGGGAGCCGGAAATGCCGAGATTCCGCTCGTTTTTTTCGTATTTGACGCGCTTGTCCTGATAAGATAGGACAACGCGTTCGACATTGGGATCCGTCGAGCAGTCGTTGAGAATCAACAGCTCAAAATCCGTATGGGTTTGCTTCAGAATACTCTCGATTGCCTCGCGCAGGTGGGATTCTTGGGTGTTGTAAACCGGCATTAAGACCGAGACGGTCGGATGTTTGTACATGAGGTTGCCTCTTTATTTTTTGCAGATGTTTTCTTTGATATGCGGATAGTGGTCAATAACGGCCTGCAGCTGGGCGTCATTGCGCCCTTCGGCACAGTTGACCATCGCCAGGGTAAACTCGTCGGTCATGCGCATTTCCCGTTCGGGATTGACGTAAACGAGCGTGCGCATATTATGTTCGACAACGTTGACCGGCGTGTTGTTCATGACCGCCATTGCCCAGAACCAGATGTCGTCGGCATGCGGCGCAAGTTTTTGAAACAGTTTTTTCTCGGTAACGTCTTTGTACAGGCTGTGCGGCGGATACAAAGCGCCGCCGGCGCCGGTGGAAAAGTTGGTAAAGGCCGGAGCTCCCGAACGGATTCGGTGCTTCCATTCTTTATAGGGCAGGATTCTGCCGTCGTTGTCAAAGCGCAGCCGGTGTCCGCGGTGGCAATGAATGGCGCGCGGGTTTTTGAGATAGGCGGCATAAAGAAGTTCCAGCCATTGCTGCGGATAATAGATGTCGTCGTCGGCCGTGACAATGATGTCGTCGGGAAATTCTTTCAGCGTCGGAACAAGTTTTTTGTACGAACGCAGGTCGTCGCACCATTTGATGACCAGACCGTTGTCGCGCAGCCTGAGTACGCTGTCCGGAATATTCTGTTCGCGGTCGGGAAACTGCTCTTCCGCCAGCCACAGGATGACGGTGTCGGGCTTAAGGCTCTGGTTAAGCAGGGAATAAAGCGTGTAGTGGATGTCGTACATTCGTTCGGGAAACGACGTTAAGGACACGATCAGGCGCGGCGAAGTTTCACGCTTGAGGGTTCCAAGCCCGTTAAAGCGGTTAATCTGCAGCTGAACGGCCGCTTTGTCAACATGCGGAAGGTATCGGATTTTGCGGTTGCGGTATTCCTGCTCGGAAATAATGCGGAGCAGGCGGAGCATTTTGAGATAAAGTTTGCCGATTTTCATAAGATACCTCGCTGGGATTATTTTAACTGGGTTTTGTACAAGGCGGCGTAGACGCCGTTTTCTTTGTTGAGCAATTCTTCATGAGAGCCGATTTCGGCAATCTCGCCGTAGTTGACCACGACGATTTTGTCGGCGTGGCGGACGGTCGACAGGCGGTGGGCGATGACAAAGACGGTCCGGTCCTGCATCAGATTGTTGATTGCCTCCTGAACAATCGCCTCGGATTTGTTGTCGAGCGCGGAGGTCGCTTCGTCGAGAATAACGATCGGCGCGTTTTTGATAAAGGCGCGGGCAATGGCAATGCGCTGCTTCTGGCCGCCGGAGAGCAAAACGCCGCGTTCGCCGATGCCGGTGTCGAGGCCTTTGTCCAAAGAGGCAATAAACTCGTCGAGGCAGGCGGACTTGACGGCCTGATTAATTTGTTCCGGCGTGGCGTTTTCGGCGCCGAGCAGAATATTGTCGCGAATGGTGCCGGCAAACAGGAAGTTGTCCTGAAAGACAATGGCGATTTTGTCGCGCAGAGAGTTTAGCTCAAGGTTGCGGATATCTTCACCGTCAATCAGAATTTGTCCAGATTTGACATCGTAAAAACGCGGCAGCAGATTGACCAGCGTGGTTTTGCCGCCGCCGGAATTGCCGACGAAGGCGATGGTCTGGCCCTTGGCAATCGTAAGATTTATGTTTTTCAGAACCGGTTTTCCGGGCAGGTATTCAAAACAGACGTCTTTGTACTCGATAGTGTTTTTGATGCTCTGCAAAGGTTTGGCGCCGGGTTTGCTGGTAATTTTGGGCTTTCCTTCAAGAAGGCCGAAGACGCATTCCATGGCCATCAGCGACAACTGAACCGAGTTGTAGTTGTTGCCGATGCTTTTAATCGGGTTGTAAAGCATAATCAGCGCGGTGATGAAAGAGACGAAGTTTCCGGCCGATATCTGATGCGTGACAATCAGGTAGCTGCCGAGCCAGATGACGGCGGCGATGCCCAGCGAGACGACAAAGTGCATAATCGGCGAGAGCATGCCGGTGCGCTGAATCATTTTGATGCCGAGCTTAAACAGCGTCCGCAGCGTTTCTTTGAAACGGGCCATCTGGTAGTCATAAAGATTGTAAGAGGCAATGATGCGGTTGCCGCTGTAGGTTTCGTTAAAATGGCTCATGACCGCCGAGCTGGAAAAAATGTTCTTGTCAAACAGGGCTTTGAGTTTGCGGCGCAGCGTGGTCAGCGGATAAAGCGCGCCGAGCAGTACGATGACGGCGACAATCGCAAGCTGCCAGGAGTTATAAAACAAAACGCCGATAAGCGATAAGGAAGAAAAGACGCGGGTGGTAAAGAGCTTGAGGTTGGCGAGCAGACCGTTGCAGGCGGTGTCGACATTGGTGTTGAACTGAAACAGGACGTCTCCGGAGCGGCGGCTGTCAAAAAACTGCGCGTCATAATGCATCAGTTTTTCGAAAAGGTCGACCTTGACGTCGTTGGCTATTTTGCGGCCAACCCAGGTGTTGAGATACGTGGCGGTGTAGTTGAGCAGACTCTGCAAAACGCTGAACACGATAATCAGCAGCGGGATGTATGCCGTTGACGAGGTCGACTTTTCAACCATGACAATGTCCATATAAGGTTTGAGCGACCAGGCGATAATGGCGTCCATCGAGCCGATCGGAATGGTAATCAGCACGGCAATAAGCGCCCGGAAAGCATAGGGCCTTACATAAGGATACATTTTGGAGTAGTTGCAGACGATATAAGAATTTTTTATTTTATTTATGAGGTTTGCAAACATTATTACTCTTTTCTGTTGTTAACACGGCGGCATCATATCAGCGTTTTTGCGGTTTGGCAATAGCCGTTAAAACGGCAGATATTTATGCAGAAGCCAGAGAACGAGCGCGGCATAGAGGCCGGCAAAAATGTCATCCAGCATAACGCCCCAGGCGTTAAGCACTTTGCGGTCGGCCCATCTGGCCGGCTGCGGTTTGGTGATGTCAAACAGGCGGAAGAGCCCGAAACCGAGCAGATAAGTCAGCCAGGCGGAAGCGTTGTGCTGCAAAAAGGAGGCGAGCGGCGCAAAAGCCAGCAGTTGGCCGGCGACTTCGTCAATAACGACAAACGAGGGATCGTGTTTTGAGGTTTTGAGGACTTCATGCGTAACCAGCGTTCCGAGGAAAAAAACAATCGCGGCGCCGCTGAGAATGCCCAAGGTTCCGAAATTGTAAGCCAAAAAGAAGGCCGGCGGCAGCGCGGCCAGAGAACCGCAGGTGCCGGGGGCAAAAGGCGCGTGGCCGACGCCGAAAAAGCCTGCGAGCAGGTAGGAAAATTTTTTATACATGGCTGTCCTCATAAAATGTTGTCGGATTTACGTTAATATACGGGAAGGGATTTGGCAAGTTCTAAATCGGGGTGTGCTTATTATAAGAATATGAGTTGCGCCGCGGTGATAAATTTGTTAGAACTGATTTCAGACATTGAACTACGAACTGAGGATGCAATGAAAATAGCGATTATCGGAACCGGATATGTGGGGCTGCCGACCGGCGTCGGGTTTGCCGAACTCGGAAATGAGGTTGTCTGCATAGACAAAGACGCCGCCAAAATCGAAAAGCTGCGTTCGGGGCGGGCGACGATTTTTGAAGACGGTCTGGACGAGATGTTTTTGAGCAACGTCCGCGGCGGCCGTCTTAAATTTACGACTTCGATGCAGGAAGGCGTCGAAGGGGCCGATGTGGTGATTATCGCCGTCGGAACGCCGCCGCATCCGATTACCAAAGAGGCCGACATGCGCTACATTCACGAAGCCGCCGAGGAAATGGCCGGCTTTTTGCGCGGATATACGGTGGTGGCGACAAAATCGACGGTTCCGGTCGGCACCGGGGACGAGATTGAAAAAATAATCCGCGGCCGCCGTTCGCAGGCGGATTTTGACGTGGTTTCCCTGCCGGAGTTCCTGCGCGAGGGTTTTGCGGTGCATGACTTTTTTAATCCTGACCGAATCGTTATCGGCGCAAACAGCGAAAAGGCCTGCGCGGTTTTGAGGAAACTTTACGAGCCTTTTGCGGGCAAGACCGAGATTTTGTTTGTCCGCCGCCGTTCTTCGGAGACGATTAAATATGCGTCAAACGCGTTTTTGGCGATGAAGATTCATTATATTAACGAAATGGCCGATTTTTGCGAAAAAGCCGGGGCCGACATTTATGAGGTGGCCAGAGGCATGGGGCTGGACAGCCGCATCGGCAGCCGCTTTTTGAATCCGGGGCCGGGGTACGGCGGCTCGTGTTTTCCCAAAGATACCAACGCAATGGCTTATATGGGGCGGCAGTACGGCGTAAACCTGAGTCTGATCGAGGCGGCGATTAAAGGCAATGACGAGCGCAAGGTCGAGATGGCGAATCGGGTTTTGGACGTTGTCAAAAACATTCCCGACGCCAAGATTGCCGTCTGGGGACTGGCTTTTAAGAACGGAACCGACGACTGCCGCGAATCTCCGGCGATGCAGATTGTGGCGGAATTGCTGAAGCACGGCGTAAAGCTTCGGGTTTATGACTTTAAGGCGATGGAAAACGCGGCCAAGATTCTGGGAAACAAGGTTGAGTATGCTTCCGGAGTTATGGACGCGGTCGACGGCGCCGACGTTTTGGTTATTTTGACCGAATGGCCCGAGTTCAGGCAAATCAATCTGGAAGAAGTCAAAGAACTGATGAATACGCCGAAGATTATGGATTTGCGCAATCTGCTTAATCCTGCGGAAGTGCGGAACGCCGGTTTCGAATATCACGGCATCGGCCGCTGAGTCAAACGGCGACGGCCGCGACAGCAGGTGTTTCGGGCGCTTCGTTTTCCAAAGAGAATTGGTTGAGAGAATTGTCGTATGTCTTGAAGACGTCGGCAATTTTCTTATATTCGGGGCACAAGTCCGCCAGAATGAGCGCGCGTTGTTTTATCAGCTCCGGCGGCGTGTGGCGGCCGGTAACGGTTTCGCGGCAGCGGGCACGCAGAAG
Source organism: Alphaproteobacteria bacterium (assembly GCA_017480995.1). Taxonomy (GTDB): domain Bacteria; phylum Pseudomonadota; class Alphaproteobacteria; order RF32; family CAG-239; genus CAZU01. Next base: position 655 of record JAFUQJ010000094.1, on the reverse strand, counting down.
CGCCGTTTCGATATTGCAGGCGATATGGTCAATCTCGATTTGATAGCCGAGGCTGCGAAGGTTTTTCAGCAAATCCAGATGAGCTGTTGTGGCGCCGCTGTGCTCAAAAAAGATGTTGAGGCGTTTTTCGACGGCGCGGCGCAAAAGTTCGTAACCGATAATGCGGGCCGGAATTTCCCAGTTTTTGAAAGCGGCAGCCGAGCCCAGTTTTTGCAGGTCTTGACGATAGGCGGATATTTTTTCCATTACGGCGTCAAAACTGACAAAGAGGTATCCCGGCCGTTGTTTGGTTTGATAAAACGTCGATTTGCCGGCACCGGGAATTCCGAGCGTGTGAATAATGCGGGGCGATTGCGCCGGCTGTGCTGCCAGCAGCGCGGCTGCGATGATTTGTTCGTATTCCGGCGTTTGGATTTCGGCATATTCGCTGGGAATAAGGCTTGATATTTGCGGCATAAGGGATTTCAGCAGCATAACGGTTCCTAAAGTTCGATTTTTGTAAGGGGTAACATGTTTGGAAAAATTTGTCTATAAAAAAATGCAAAAAGAGCTTGTTTAATTTTTTTTTTGTGATATAAGCATGAACTGCAAAAACGGAATGTAGTTCAGCCTGGTAGAACGCTTCGTTCGGGACGAAGAGGTCGCTGGTTCAAGT
>JAFUQJ010000093.1 GCA_017480995.1 Alphaproteobacteria bacterium | reverse complement strand
TAAGGGTTGTTCCGTTGAAAGAACCGGTACAAGTTTTATTGTATTCGGGTTTGCATTGACAAGAACGGAAATACTCGACGCCTTGCAGAATATCGTTTTCATAGCGTTGCGTAAGGCAGCTAAAAAAACGCACTTCCTCTGAAGTGCGTTTTTTTGTGTCTTATCGGAGCTTATTTGAGGTAATTAAGCAGCGACAGGTTCATCAGGTTGTTCAGCATCGAATAAGAAGCCTGCAGGCTGTTCGAGGCCATTAACGCTTTGACGATAGCTTCCGTCTTGTCAACGTCTTTCAGATTGCTGACGCTGGTTTCCAGATTAGCCGAGGCCAGAGTCAGATTCTCGGTGTTGTTGTTAAGGCGGACATAATCCGAACTCAGCTTGGCGGTAATGCCGTCAAGGCTGGAGGTGCTGCTCGGGTTCAGATCGCCGCTGTTGTCAATGGCGCTTTGCAGCAGGTCCATGGCATTGTTAATGGTGTCGGAAGCAAAATTCGGATCAACCAGGCCGTCAAATTCCTGACTCAAATCACGGTTGTCGACCATGTTGCCCTGTGCAATTTGTCCGAGTGACCGGAATAGTTTTTCAAAAGCGCCGTCGCCGGCATTAACGTTCATGATAATCGACTGATTGTTCGAAATAAGCCGCTCGGTGTCAACCGTTCCGCCCTGATAGTAAGACGACGTGCTCATTTCCCATTTGCTTGACGCGGCGATCTGTACCGTGTCGGCGTTAAAGTGATTGGGATCGGCGGTAACGTTGAGGCTTCCGTCGGTATTGACGCTGACAACCTGAACGCGTTCTGCCACGTTGTTGCCCATGCCGCTCATATCGATGACCGCGCCGACCGGGAAAGAAGTGCTGAACGTGAGTCCCGTGCCGTCGGCAACCGTGCCGTCGGCCGAAGCCGGAATATTGTGTCCGTCAACGTCTTCAAAGGTAATGGTCTTGCCGTCTTCGGAAACGGATTTGACAATCAGCGACAAATCGTCCGAGCCGTCGCCGCCGCGTCCGACAACCAGAGTGTCTCCGGCTTTGACGGATTGAAACGCGTGATATTCGGTTGCCGTAATCGTGTTTTTGTCCGAATCAAAAGTAACGTCGCCGGTCGTCTGCGCGCTGCCTTCCGCAACCTTGTTCAAAAATCCGCCGGCTTTTTCGGGGGTGATTTTATAATTGTTTCCTTCGATTCTGGAAATTTCCAGCGCGCCGGTGTCGGCAGCGGTAAAGCTCATGTTGGAAAGAACGGCCGAAGCGGAATCCGGAAACTTGATATTGATTCCGTCATAATATTCCTGAAATTCTTCCAGCGTTTTGAACGGAAAGTTAACCGGCGGATTGCTGGAGTTGCCGCCGCCGAACAGATAACGTCCGCCGGCCGAGGTATTAAGGCTGTCAGCCAAAGCCAGCATTGTGGCAAAAGCCGAATTTTGCAGATCTTTCAGAGCGGCGGCCTTGTCCTGATTCATGGCATAGGCTTCGCCGAGCTCTACGCCGTCGGCGCCCAGAACGGTGGAACTTCCGTTGATTGTATAAAGCGGAAAACTGAACTTGTTGCCTTCAAAGACATAATCGCTGTTGGTGCCGGCCGGATCAATCTTGTCTTTCAAAAGCCCCATGACTTTTTCGGCATAACCTTCGGTGCCGGAGTCCGCCTGAATAACGGATAGGTCAATGTTGTTGGGTTCATCGGCGTTGTCGGCAAAGGTATACTGAACGCCGTCAATGGTAATTGTCTTGCCGAGATAGGCGCTTTCGTTGTTGTCGGTAAAGGTAATCTCGCCGCCGGTCTGATCGGGATTCATCTTGTCTGCGTCCGAAGCGCCGAACGAATTGAGCATGCTTTTCAAATCGCTGACGGCGTCATTAATGGATTGCATCGCCGTGTTCATGGCCGAGAGCTCGACGTCAAGGACCTTGTTGTTTTCCATAAAATTCTGGGCGACGCCTAACGCCGATTCCAGATTGACGATGTTATAAGCGCTGATACCGTAACCGGAATAGGTCGGAGACTTCAGTCCCGTCGTACCCTGATAGCTGTACAAATCAATCTGCGACTTGATGTTCAAAGTCTGGTTCAGTAAATTCATATAGCTGTTATATGTAGGAATTCTAACCATTTCTAAAATCCTCCTATACGATGCTCAGCAGCATGTCCAAAATTTCTTTTGATGCCGTAAAAGCCTGCGCGCAGGCCGCGTAAGTCTGTTGAAAAATAATCATCTGCCCGAGCTCTTCGTCCAGATCGACGCCGCTCAGGGTTGCTTCTTTGGTGGCAATGGATGTGCCGAGTTCGGCCTGATATTCGTAGGCGGCCTGCGCATTGCTGGTCTGAGTGGCAATGTTGCCGACAAAAGTCGAAGCGTAGTTTGCCAGCGTTGTCTGCGTCTGGGCGATTGTTCCCGATTGCTTGAAGTCATAAGACGTCTCAAAGACCTTGCTCATGGCCGCGGCAACGTCGTTGGCCGCCGCGTTCAGCGAGTATTGTCCGGTAGACGAGCTGTAAATCGGCGTGCTGCCACTGATGCGGTCGGGATTGGTCTTGAGGTCGCTGCGGACGTCGATTTCCATGGACAAACCGGCGTCGGAAGGCTCAAGCCCGAGGCGCCCGAGCAGGTTGTCGCCCTGCAGTTCCGAGATTTCGAGCTGCCCGCCGCTCATGTCTTCAATGCGCAGCATATAGCCGTTGCCGTTGGGCACCAGCGAGGCGCGGATTGTGCCTTTGAAAGCCGGGTTGCTGTTAATCGAATTGACAATGTCGCTCAGAGAATCATTCGGAGTGACCGTAATCGTGCCGAAGTTCACGCCATTGACGTCGTTTGAAAAACTGATGATCGAAATGTCGTTGATGCCGAGATTGGCATTATACGGCAGCACTTTCGAGTCATAAGTCGAATCATAGCCGTCGCCGACAAAAAAGTCGTTCATTCCGAAAAAGTTGGAGAACCCTTCGGTCGAGGTGTCATACCGGCCGTCGGTGTTGTTGTCAAAGCGGATTGTGACGTTTTTCTTGTCGGAACCCGCCGTCGAGCTGGCTTCGTCGAGAATGCTCAGGCCGTATTCGCTGTTGCCGGTATCCATTACCATCTTGCCTTCCTGCGTCATATAGACTTTGGCTTGCGGCAGATTGGCGCCGGTCGGCGAGGTCAGCCAGTTTTGGATCGTTTCCATCATGTCGGAGATCGTGCCGTTTCCGAAACCGAGGCCGTCGACCAGCGTCGTGGTGGCGACTTGTTTGCCGTCTTTGTCAAAAATGCTCAGACGGACGTCGCCGTTTTCAATGGAAATTCCCTGCGGATAGGTGTCCAAATTCGGATTGTTTTTGTTTTGGATAAAGGTTTTGGTGCCGGTCAGGACATCGGGGGTGTTCGGATAAGCCGTTCCCTGATTGTGAACCTGGTTAATCTGGTCTTTAAGGGCGGCGGAAAGCTCGTCCAGCTGCGTTTGCAGCGAAGAAAGCGTTTCGTCGCGGATTTCGATAAGGCCTTTGAGTTCGCCGTTTTTAATGCTTTGCGTAATGTCTTTGTTGTCGACATAAATGCCGCCGATGCCGCCGCCGGCGTAGGTCGTCGTCGGATTGGTCTGGGCAACGCTGCTGTGCGAGAGTTTGTGCGGATCGTTATCGACCAGGGTAACGCCGCTGGTGGTCTGTACGACAATCGCGCCGCTCTCGCGCTTAAAGTAGGAAATGTCGATATACTGGCTCAGTTCGCGCAAAGCCTGATCCCGCTGATCTTCCAAATCGGCGCGGCCGTCATAGCCGAGAATGTCATATTTGACAATCTCGTCATTCAGATTGTCAATCTTGTCAAGCAGCGTGTTGATGCTGCCGACGTCGGCGGCAATCTGGGTATCGGCCTGGCCGCGCAGGCTTTGCAGCTCGGTCGACAGCTGGTTCAGCCGCTCGGTAATTGCCATTGCCTGATTCAAAAGGTTGTATTTGCTGGCCGAGGAGGTAACGTCATTGGCAAAAGTCGCAAAAGCGCTTTGCAGCGTAGAAACGTTGGCGGCAATGGAGTTGTTGCCCTGCGGCGTGCCGAGCAGTGTTTCGGCCTTGCTCAGATAATCATACTTGGCCGATTGGCTGGCGCCGAGCGAACTGGTTGCCAGATAGCTTTTCAGCAGGCCTTCGTCAACCAGACGCTGCGATTGCGAAACATTGACGCCGAGCGGGTTGCCGTTGGAAATGATATTGGACTGCGCCGCCGTTTTGCGGGTATAGCCGACGGTATCGACGTTGGCGATGTTGCGGCTGATTAAGTCAAGCTGCGATTGTGCCGCTTTCATGCCGGTCAAAGAAGTTGATAATCCGCTGATGAGTGCCATTTTTCTTCCCCTTTACAATGTTCTATTTATGGCTAGGGCATTTTTGTTGTTATCCTGAGGAGAATAAGTGCCGTGCGAGCCATAAGAGGTTGCATTACGGTTGTTGTTCATTTTGGCGACGCCGATAATCGTGTCCATAACGGTTTTGCTGGCTTCCATTCTGGTCTTGAGCAGCATTTCGTTTTCTCTGAGCTGAGCGTCGAGCGCCGTCGACAAGTCGCGGAGGTTTTGTTTGCTTTCGCCGTCGAGAGCCTCAAGAACCTGATGGTTTTTGATAAAATAGGCGCTGATGGAACGATATGCGGAAACAAGTTTGCTCTTCTGCTCAAACATGGAACTGACGGTCGCCGTGTCAAAAGCGCGCAGCGCCGCGTTTTCGGCCAGCAGAAAATCGACAAAGCCGCCGACGATCTGTCTGAGTTCTTCTACTTTGGAGTTGTTTTCCTGTGTGTGCAATTCTTCCATTGTCGTCACCTTTCCTAAGCTCTTTCAACATATCCGTTGCTGGACATTTCCTGCATCTCGAGGATTGTGCGCATAACCTGATCCTGAACGCCGATGCCGCCGAGTTTGGCCATTTCCTTGCCGTATTCGTCCAGCAGCAGGGAGCGGTACATCTTCTCGGCCTCGCCGCCGCCGAACATGCCGTCGGTCGACACGCCGTCAAATATGCTTTCCATCATCCGCGTCAGGAAAAACGCTTCAAAGTCCTGCGCCGCGGCTTTGGCCTTAAGTTCGTCCGTCTCTTTGGCGTTCATCTGCGGCGCCTGAGTCGTCAGGCCGTAGAAAGAACTGTTCAAAGCGGTTATGTCTGCGTTCAGTCCGACCATCTTAAATCACCTCTATTTCTGCCTGCAGGGCGCCGCTGGCTTTGATTGCCTGCAAAATGCTGATAAGATCGCGCGGGGTGACGCCGAGAGCATTGAGACCGTCAACCAGTTCCTGCAGGTTAATGCCGGTGTCGACCACGGTCAGCTTGGCGTCGACGCCTTCGTTGATGTCAATCACCGAAGTCGCGCCGGTAATCGTCTCGCCGTTGCTGAACGGCAGCGGCTGCGAAACAAAGGGAACGTCGGTAATTTTGATTGTCAGGTTACCCTGCGCAATTGCCAGCCGGTTGATTTTGACTTCTTTGCCGATAACCACGATTCCGGAGCTTTCGTCAATAACGACGCGGGCCAGCTGATCAGGCTGGATTTGCAGCTGCTCGACCTTGGTCATGAGATCGACGATTTTGCCGTTGTAATTCTTCGGCACGTCGAGGACCACGGTGCCGGGATCGGTCGCCTTGGCGGCGGTGGTTCCCATCATCGCGTTGATGGCGTCGGAAATCCGGCGCGCGGTGGTAAAATCAGGGTTGCGCAAGGCGATGTTGATGCTTTTTAAACTTTCGAGTTCAAAGGCGATTTCGTTTTCGATAATGGCGCCGCCCGGAATCCGGCCCGAGGTCGGCACGCCTTTGGTAATGGACGAACCGGTAGATTTTGCCGAGGTTCCGCTGACCGCAATCGGTCCCTGAGCCACGGCATAAACTTCGCCGTTGGCGCCTACCAGCGGCGTAACGACCAGCGTTCCGCCCTGCAGGTTTTTGGCGTCGCCCAGAGCGCTGACCATAACGTCGATACGGCTGCCCTGTTTGGCAAACGGCGGCAGATTGGCGGTAACCATTACGGCGGCGATGTTTTTGGCCTTAATCTGGCCGCCGCGCGCGTTGATGCCGATTTTGTCGAGCATCGAAATCAGGCTTTCTCTGGTAAAGTCAATGGATTTGATATTGTCGCCGGTGCCGTTCAGGCCGACGACCAGTCCGTAACCGACCAGCTGGTTGTCGCGGATTCCTTCAAAGTCGGCAATATCTTTAATGCGCGAAACGGCATAAGCATTTCCGGCGCTGCCTAAAAAAAGTATTCCGGCAAGTGCCAAAACGGCGGTTTTTATGGACTTTTGAATTATCATAACGCAATAACCCTCAAATTCGGACAGTTAAACTTACATGTTTATATGCAAATTGCGTGCCAAATCTTGAGGGCTATGCAAAAAGCGGCGTTCAGAGGTTTTTGGCGACTTCTTCGTGATCGCTGAAATGAAAAATCCGGCCGTTGACGTATTGGCCGGTTTCGTGTCCTTTGCCGGCCAGAATCAAAATGTCGCCGGGCTGCAGGGCGTCCATGGCGGTTTTGATTGCCAGCGCGCGGTCGCCGATATTGATGCCGCGCGGGCAGGCGGCCATAATCTGACTGCGGATGTTTTCGGCGTTTTCGGTGCGCGGGTTGTCGTCGGTCACATAGACGATGTCGGCCAGGTCGTTGGCCAGCCTGCCCATAATCGGGCGCTTGCCGGCGTCGCGATCGCCGCCGCAGCCGAACAGAACCGCCAGTTTTCCCTGCGTATGCGGGCGCAGCGCGCGGATAACGTTTTCGAGCGCGTCGGGCGTATGCGCATAGTCAATATAAACCGCCGCGCCGTTTTTCTGCCCGGTCAGTTCCAGCCGCCCTTTGGCGCCGCGGATTTTGACGATATGCTTTAAGACTTCTTCCGGCTGTTTGGTTTCTTCGACAAGCATGCCGAGCGCGCATAACACGTTCATTGCCTGAAACTCGCCCGAAAGCGGAATTTCCAAGGTGATTTTGCGGCCGTAAAATTCAAGTTCGAGTCTTTGCCCGTGGGGCAGCGGTTCGTTTTTGAGCAGCCGCAGTTCGCTGCCGCGGCGGCCGTAACTGACGACGCGCCGGCCGCTGTCCAGGCAGGCTTTGCGAATGGTCTCAAAACAGTCGATATCGGCGTTCAAAACGGCGGTGCCGCCGTCTTTGAGGGTTTCGCGGAACAAAATCAGCTTGGCTTCGAGATAGTTTTCAAAAGTCTTGTGATAGTCAAGGTGGTCGCGGGTGAGGTTGGTAAAGCCGGCAACCTCGCAGCGGACGCCGCCGAGCCGGTATTGGCACAATCCGTGGCTGGAGGCTTCCATAACGACGTATTGATAGTTTTCGTCATATAGTTCGCGCAGCTCGCGTTGTATAACCACCGCGTTCGGCGTGGTGTTGGGCGAGGGGATGGGTTCGGCGCAGCCTTTTATCATGCCGAGCGTGCCGGTGCTGGCGGCCTTCTTGCCCATCATGGTCAGAACCTGACGGATAAAATCGGCGATTGAGGTCTTGCCGTTGGTGCCGGTGACGGCCATGATATGCGGCGGCGTATGCTCATAAAAGCGGGCGGCCGCTAGTGCAAAATCTTTGCCGGCGTTGTTTGAGCGGATGACCGCGGCGCTTTCCGGAAAAGCAAAACCGCAGTCTGCGGGAACCAGAAAAGCGGTTGCGCCGTTGTCAAGAGCGCTCTGCAGATATTGGTCGCCGTTAAGCGAGCCGAACAGAAAGCCGGGCCTGATTTCGCGGGAGTCGGCCGACAGGCCGCTGATTTCGCGGTTGTCGGAGCAGTTTGTAATTTGACAGAGTTTCATGAAAAAACGTCCTTTCAGGTGAGAATGCCGAAAGTTTAAGCCAAATCTCTAAAAAAGTATTTAATTTTGGTTATTTAATTTTTAATAATTTGTCTTCTAATATAAAGCTCAAGACCATTTGCGGAGAAAAGACATGAAGATTCTGCCCTTGTTGAGCCTGTTCGGAGTTTTGGCTTCCGGCGCTGCCGCCGCCAAACCGGCCGAAATGTATCTCTATTACAATTCTCACAGCCCGAGCCTTTACGAAATAAACGTCAAAGAAGCGGAGGTTGCCGAAGTTTTTGACGATATCTTCGGGCCGGCGTCGGAAGAATTGCCGCTGCAGGTACAGTACGCCGATTTTTACGTTTCGCATTATCCCGATGACTCTTATGTCTTTATTCTCAACGCGCCCTACGGTTGCGGGCAGCTCGGCTGCGCCGCGGAAGTCTATCGGCGCGATGCCGACGGCGATTTGCAGCCTGCCGGGGAAGACGTCCTGCCGGTCAAATGCAAGGCGCACGCCGACGACAAGCTGATTTGCATCAACGGCGGCTACAAGCCGGAATTGCCGGCCCGGTCGAAACCCAAAGGCCCGGTGCATTATCCGGCGCCGCAGCGGAATTAAGGCTGCCATGTGGGCACAGGAAGCGGTTTTTTACCACATCTATCCTCTGGGATTTTGCGGCGCGCCCGGGCGCAATGATTTTACCTGTGCGCCGGCCGATCGGCTGTCCAAAATCATCGACTGGCTGCCGCATCTGCTGGAGCAGAATATAAACGCCGTATATCTCGGGCCGGTTTTTGAATCTTCCTGCCACGGTTATGACACCAAAGACTATTTTACGGTTGACCGCCGCCTCGGCACCAATGCCGATTTGGCCGAAGTCGTCCGCGTTTTGCACCAAAACGGCGTCCGCGTTGTTCTGGACGGCGTCTTCAACCATGTCGGGCGCGATTTCTTTGCCTTTGCCGACGTGCGGAAAAATCGCGAAACTTCCGCATACTGCGATTGGTTCAAGTTGGATTTTTCTAAAGACAATCACTATCACGACGGATTTTGCTACGACGGCTGGGACGGCTGCGACGACATTGTCAAACTGAACCTCAAGAACCGGGAACTCCGCGCGCACCTGCTTGCCGCGGTGTCTTTCTGGATAAAGGAATTTGACATTGACGGCCTGCGGCTGGACGTTGCCGGTTATCTCAACCGCAAGTTTCTGCGTCTGCTGCATCGAATCTGTCTTGAGCTCAAACCCGATTTCTGGCTGATGGGCGAAATGGTTTTCGGCAATTACAAGAAGATTATCAACGCCGATATGCTGCACAGCGTCACCAATTACGAACTTTACAAGGCGCTGCACTCAAGCTGCAACCGGCACGATCTCGGCGAGCTGAGCGTGGCGCTGAACCGTCAGTTTAACCGCGATATCGGCGTGTATAAAAACCTGCCGCTTTACTCGTTTCTTGATAATCACGACGTGTCGCGGATTGCCACTGTCGTCAGAAACAAGTCGCTGCTCAAGGTGCTCTACGGCCTGCTGCTGACGCTGCCGGGAGTTCCGTCGGTTTATTACGGCAGCGAATGGGGCTGGGAAGGGGACCGCGGCGCCGGTGACGAACAGGTGCGTCCGTGCCCGCAGCTGCAGGAGAGCAATGATTTGTCGGCGCATATTGCCTGGTGGACGGATTTTCGGCGCAAAATGCCGGCTCTGCAGTACGGAGAATACGTCGAATATTATGTCTCGGCCGGCATTTTGGTCTTTGCGCGCCGAGTCGCCGAGCAGGAAATTGTTGTCGGCGTCAATATTGGACAAATAAATGAGGAATACGAGCTGTCCGGCGTCAAATACCGGCTTCCGCCCGAAAGTATCAGTCTTTTAAAGTATTAGGATAAGATTAAAAATTAAAAAAAGATGAATAAATATATTGCATTTTTAAAAATAATTGATATATTAAACAAAAATTAGCGAAAATTTACAAAACGTCAATTTTAAATGTTAGGAAAAACCCATGAAGAAACTCATTCTCTTGTCTGCTGTTTTGGCCCTGTCGGCTTGTGCCTGCATGGATTCTGACGAAGAAGCGGCAGAGCCGGTCGTTTACAAAACCGCCGAACCCAAAGATATGAACTGCGATTATTTTGACGGCAAAACCTGCTACCGCTATGTCCGCCGCACTCGCCAGATTGTTGCGCCGGCTCCGGCCGTTCGTTATCGCGAAGTTGCCCGTCCGTGCCCGCAGATGCAGTATGTTGCCGCTCCGGTTGCTGTTCCCGCGCCGGCTCCGGTAACCGTTGCCGCTCCTTGTGCGGTTGCTTCCTGCGGTTCTGCGGACTGCTGTGCGCCCAAGGTCAGCGAAACCCGCGAACCGGTTGAAGTCACTTACAAAAAAACGACCTATACCACGGTTTATGAGCCCAAAACCACGGCCAGCGTGAATTACGAAAAAGTTCCCGTAAACGCTTCTCAAAACGTTCAGGTTGTCCAGCCTCAGGTTCAGGTCGTTCAGCCGCAGGTTGTCCCGGTAGAAGTCAAAACCGTAGCTCAGCCTCAGCCGCAGGTTACCGTTTCGGCCAAACCCGCCGAATATGTGGAATATGATAGCGACGAAGATATTCTCCTCAATGTTAAATAATTAATTTTTTTCGTTATCAATCAGAGAAGCCCCTTTGCAGCAAAGGGGCTTTCTTTGTATATAAATGCCCGATAGGGGTTGCAAAAAGCAAAGCCGCCGTTAGACTGGTCTCAAACGGGAGAAAGCAAACATGGACGATGTTTTCAAATTGTATCACGGCGATACCTTTGAAGTTTTAAAACAATTTGCGGACGAGAGTTTTGACCTGATTTTCGTCGATCCGCCGTATCTGATTTCCAATGTCGGCACCAGTTGTCAGAACGGCCGTCTGGTTTCGATTAATAAGGGCAACTGGGACAAGTGCAACGGCGTTGAAGCCAATTTTGAGTTTCATAAAAGGTGGCTGGCCGAGTGCCGGCGCCTGCTCAGGCCCAACGGCGCAATCTGGGTGTCCGGCACTTATCACAGTTTGCATCCGTGCGGGTTTGCCATGCAGCTTTTGGGGTATCATATCCTCAATGACGTCATATGGTTCAAACCCAATGCCAGTCCGAATTTGTCCTGCAAGTATTTTACCGCCAGCCACGAGAGCCTGATTTGGGCGCGCAAAAACAAAAAAGCCAAGCACTATTTTGACTATCGCGCCATGAAAGACGGCGATTTTCCCAAGGACATGATAAAAAAGCCGCACTGCCAGATGCGCACCGTCTGGTCAATTAACGCCACGCCGCCGGAAGAGAAAAAGTTCGGCCGTCATCCCACTCAGAAGCCTCTGGCCCTGCTGGAGCGGATAATCCGCGCCTCGTCGCCGGAAGGGGCGCTGGTTTTGGATCCGTTTATGGGCAGCGGCACCACCGGCGTTGCCGCGGTAAAGCTGAACCGCCGCTTTGTCGGAATAGATAACTGCGCCGAATACGTCGAGCTTGCCGAAAAGCGGATTAAGGACGCAATCAACAACAAGCCGATTTTATAAGCGGCTACAGCTTTTCTATCAGGCGTTTGTAATAGTTTGCCACGGTTTGGACGCAGAGCAGCTTTTCCGAAGATTTGTTAACCAGCAGATGGAAGGAAAGGTTGGAACGGCAGTCGATGTTTTCCAGATGAACAAAGCCGTTGTTCTTAAAATGCAGCGGCATCAGGCCGATGCCGGCGCCGTTGCGGACAATGCGCAGCAGCGAAAACGGCGAATTGGACTGAAAACATACCGAGTTGGAATTGTCGAGAATTTCTTTCCATCCGCTGACGGTTTTTTCGCTGCCGATTTTGTTGACCAGTCTGTGGTTGGCGCACAGGTCCTTAAGGTCTTTGGGGCGGCCGTAACGATGAATGTAGCTCGGGGCGGCAAACAGCCCGCAGGGAATTTCTTTTTCGTATATCTCCGAAAACTTGTCAAAGTTTGCCGGCTGCCCGATAAATCCGGCCAGATCGACGCTTTCGTCTTCAATGCTGTTGGTGCCGAACGTGCATACGGAGGTTATCCTGATGTCCGGATAGCGTTCAAAAAAATCGTTCAAGTCCCGGCGCTGCAGCATGGAAGACAACGTCAGCGGCATCAGAATCCGCACCTGACCTTTGTGTTCGGTTCCGTTTCTGGAGCCTTTCCGGCACACGGCCTCAAGCAGATTTTGGGCAATGTCAACCACATCGGTGATGCTCTTGGCCTGAGACGTCAGAATATAACCTTTGCCCGAGTTCTGCAGCAGCGTCAGCCCGAGAGAGGCTTCCAGCGTCGCCAGATAGCGGTTCATGGTGTCAACCGAAATCCCCATTGCGTTAGCGGCTTTTCGTTTGCTCTGATACTTGTTGATTGCAGCAAGAGTAAGTAGTCCGTTAATGTTCAGTACTTTTTTCTTGTTAAACATTTAGCGGTTCCTAATTATTGTTATTAAGCCGGAAGTTCAACTTATACTAGTTGAAAAATTTTTGAATGTCCAGTGTAATGTTTTGTAATAATTTGTTTTTGCTTGTATAATTTTTAAAATGTATTATGTTGCAAATTATATTAATATGCAACTTTCGGATATGTTATTATACACAGGCAGCATAAATGATTGGCTTTTGGGCAAAACTTTGTTAAGACATATCTTATAATTTATAATTTTACGGAGTTTTTTTATGAAAGGTATAATTCTTGCCGGAGGTTCCGGCACCAGACTTTATCCGTTGACTAAAACCACTTCCAAACAGCTCCTTCCCGTTTATGACAAGCCGATGATTTACTATCCGCTCTCGACGCTGATGCTGTTTGGCATTCGTGAAATCCTGATTATCTCAACCCCGCACGACACCCCGAACATCGAAGCGTTGTTCGGCGACGGCGCGCGCTTGGGCCTCGACATCCGCTATGCGGTTCAAAAAGAGCCCAAAGGCATTGCCCAGGCGTTCACCATCGGGGCGGATTTTATCGGCAATGACAACGTCTGCCTGATTCTGGGAGACAATATTTTTTACATGGGCGATCAGATTCATTCGTTCCGCGACGAAGTTGACAAAAACGGCGCCGGCCGCGCAATGATTTTTGCCTATCACGTTTCGGATCCGGAGCGTTTCGGCGTGGTTGAGTTTGATGAAAATCACAAGGCCGTGTCGATTGAAGAAAAGCCGGCGCACCCCAAGTCCAACTATGCTTCGGTCGGGCTGTACTTCTATCCGTCCGACGTCGTGGCCAAAGCCGCTTCGCTCCAGCCTTCGGCTCGCGGCGAGCTTGAGATTACCGATCTGAACAATATCTATCTGCGGGAAGGCCGCATGAACGTGGTGCCGATGCGCCGCGGCAATGCCTGGCTGGATGCCGGAACGCCGGAGAGCCTGATGGATTCTTCGCAGTTTGTGCAGATTATCGAAAAACGTCAGGGGCTCAAAATCGCCTGTATCGAAGAAATTGCCTATCGCCGCGGTTTTATTGACGATACGCGGATGAAAAGCCTGATCGACGAACTCAAAAACAGCGATTATAAAAAATATTTGCAAAAAGTTTACGAGGAATATCATGAACTTTATTAAAACCGAAATTGACGGCGTTGTCATCGTCGAGCCCAAAGTTTTTGCCGATGAGCGCGGTTATTTTTTTGAGAGCTATAATCGCGGGGCTTTTGCGGCGGCCGGGATTGACGCAGATTTTGTGCAGGACAATCAGTCTAAATCAAGTTACGGCGTTATCCGCGGGCTGCATTGCCAGACCGGCGGACACGCGCAGGCCAAGCTGGTCCGCGTTGTCGAAGGGCGCGTGCTCGACGTGGCGGTGGACATCCGCGAAGGCTCAAAGACTTTCGGCCGTCATGTGGCGGTTGAGCTTTCGGCCGAAAACAAGCGCCAGTTATACATCCCGCGCGGGTTTCTGCATGGTTTCTCGGTTTTGAGCGAGACCGCCGTTTTTGCCTACAAATGCGACAATTCTTATTGCAAAGAGGCGGAGGCCGGCGTCCGGTACGATGATCGGGACATCGGCATCGACTGGCGGCTTCCCGCTGACAGGATAATCGTCTCGGACAAGGACAAACTCTACGGAGGGCTCAAAGATGTTGCTCATTACCGGGGCTAAGGGACAGCTCGGCACCGAACTTTCCAAACTGCTGCCCGACGCGATTGCCGCCGACGTGACGGAGCTGGACATTACCGACCGGGCGGCGGTGGAGGCTTTTGTTAAAAAGCATGAGATTGACACGATTGTCAACTGCGCGGCCTATACGGCGGTTGACAAAGCCGAGGCCGACATCGCTCTGGCCGAAAAAATCAATATTCTCGGTCCCGAAAATCTGGCGCGCTGCGGTGCCCGGCTGATTCATATTTCCACCGACTATGTGTTTGACGGCACTTCCTGCCGTCCGTATTCCGAAAACGATCTGCCGCACCCGGTCTCTGTCTACGGCAAGACCAAACTTGCCGGCGAGAAAGCGGTGCTGGATAATGCCAAAAGCGCGATTATTATTCGCACGGCCTGGCTGTATTCGCCTTACGGCAGCAACTTTGTAAAAACCATGCGCCGGCTCGGCGCCGAAAAAACGTCTCTGCGGGTTGTCTGCGATCAGGTCGGCACGCCGACTTACGCCGGTGATCTGGCGCAGGCGATTGTCGATATTCTACCGCAGTTCAGGGAGGGACACCGCGGCGTTTATCACTTCAGTAATCAGGGCGTATGTTCCTGGTATGACTTTGCGACGGAAATTATCCGCCTGTCCGGGCTTAACTGCCGGGTGCTGCCGATTGAAACCCGCGATTATCCGACGGCGGCAACGCGTCCGTTTTACAGCGTGTTGAACAAATCGAAGATTATCTCCGAATTTAACGTTAATATCCCTCACTGGAAGGAAAGTCTCGAAAAATGTCTCAAGCAGTTTTAGTTACCGGCGGCGCCGGTTTTATCG
The DNA here is from genome assembly GCA_017480995.1 of Alphaproteobacteria bacterium. Taxonomy (GTDB): domain Bacteria; phylum Pseudomonadota; class Alphaproteobacteria; order RF32; family CAG-239; genus CAZU01. The sequence continues at coordinate 1,175 of JAFUQJ010000093.1, read as the reverse complement.
GTTCCAATTTTGTGCCCTATTTTGCGGCCAAATATCCCGAATACCACGTTATCAATCTCGACAAGCTGACCTATGCCGGCAATCTTGACAATCTCGCGGAATGCGAGCAGATGCCCAATTATACTTTCGTCCGGGGCGATATCTGCGACGAGGCGCTGGTTGACAGGCTTTTTGCCGAGTATGACATCCGCGGCGTGATTCACTTTGCCGCCGAGAGTCATGTCGACAACTCGATTACGGGGCCCAAGGCTTTTGTAAACACCAACGTTTTCGGAACGTTCAACCTGCTGGATGCCGCCCGCCGTTACTGGATGGAAAAACCGCACCAATACCGAGCCGGGTACGAAAACTGCCGTTTTCATCATATCTCGACCGACGAAGTCTACGGCACGCTGGGCGAGACCGGCTTTTTTACGGAAACGACGCCCTATGCGCCCAATTCGCCGTATTCGGCCAGCAAAGCGAGCTCGGATTTTATGGTTCGCGCTTATCACCATACGTTCGGCATGAACGTGACGACTTCCAACTGCTCGAATAACTACGGTCCCAAACAGCATCACGAGAAACTGATACCGCATATTATCGAAAAAGCGCTGGCCGGACAGCCGCTGCCGATTTACGGGCAGGGCGCCAATGTCCGCGATTGGCTTTATGTTTTGGATCACTGCAAGGCGATTGACCTGATTTATCATAAGGGCCGCGCCGGCGAAACCTATAACATCGGCGGGCATAACGAGCGCAACAATATTACGATTGTCAAGACAATCTGCGCCATTCTCGATGAGAAACGTCCGCGCCGGGAAGGGAAATACGCTGATTTGATTACCTTTGTCGCCGACCGTCCGGGACACGATCTGCGCTATGCGATAGACGCTTCCAAACTTGAAGGCGAGCTGGGCTGGAAAGCCGATGAGACTTTTGACACCGGCATTGTCAAAACCGTTGAGTGGTATCTGAATCATTAAAATCGGCAGCAATCAAAACAAGGCCTCCTGCGGGAGGTCTTTTTTTGTCCAAAAACTGCTTGTGCTTTGTCTAATAATATGCTATAACTGACGTTAATGTATAAAAGTTATTGTGTATGTATTGGAAATAAAGTTGTCTTTGCCTTTGGGCCAAAACGCTTGTTGCCGGTTCCCGCATATTTCTTTTATACAAAGTAAATTTATTTTTTT
>JAFUQJ010000092.1 GCA_017480995.1 Alphaproteobacteria bacterium | reverse complement strand
GAGATTTGTAATACTGCGCGGCAGCCTCTTCAAACGTGCCGCCGAGGCGTCCCAGAAAAACGATTGCTTTGGTCTGTTCGTCTTCGTGAAAACGCTTTAAGGCTTCCACAAAATCAACGCCGATCAACATATCGTCGCCCAAAACCAAAACCGTCGACTGTCCCAAACCGGCTTTTCCGGTTTGGATAACGGCCTCATAAGTCAGCGTTGAAGAGCGCGAGACAATGCCAATATTGCCCGGGGTATGAATATTTCCGGGAAGAGTGCCCAGGCACACTTCGCCGGGGGTGATGATGCCGGGCGTATTGGGGCCGATAAGCCTCGTTTTGGAACCGGCCAGCATGTGGTTAATCTCAAGCATGTCTTTGACGGGCACGCTATCGGCAATGCAGACAACCAGATCAAGCTCCGATTCCGCAGCCTCGCGGACGGCGGATTTGACATAAGGCGCCGGCACATACATAACGCTGGCGTTGGCGCCGGTTTCCCGCACCGCCTCTTTGACGGTGTTGAATACCGGCAGGCCCAAATGCATGCTGCCGCCTTTGCCCGGCGTCACGCCGCTGACAACCTGCGTGCCGTAATTCAGAGAACGGCGGATATGGAAAGTTGCCTGTGTTCCGGTTATGCCCTGACAAAGGACTTTGGTATTCTTATTTACAAAAATGGACATCAGTCGGCATCCTCCATGGCGGCGGCCAGTTTTACCGCCGCCTCTTCCATTGAATCGGCAAGAATAATCGGCAGCTTGGACTTGATTAGAATCTCTTTGGCGTCTTCCTTGTTGGTCCCTTCAAAACGAACCACCAGCGGCACGTTCAGCCCGACTTCGGAAGCCGCGGCAATAATACCCTCGGCGATAAGATTGCAGCGCATAAAACCGCTGAGAACATTTACCAAAATACCTTCGACACGCGGATTGGTCATGATAATCTTAATGCCGGAAGCGATTTTGTCCCTGTCCACACCGCCCTTAACATTCAGAAAACAGGCGGTATCAAGGCCTTTGCTCTGCAACATGTCCATTACCGCCAGCGCCAAACCGTCGCCGTTGACGATACAGCCGACGGAACCTTCGAACTCGCTGTAATTAAACTTGTATTTGGCGGCCTGCAGTTCCCGTTCGGAAGCCTCGTAATCATCCTGCAGAGCGGCAATGTCACGGTGCCGAAACAATGCGTTGTCGTCAAAGGAAATTTTGGCATCCAGCGCAATCAGCTCGCCGTTTTTCATGACGCCGACCGGATTAATCTCAATCATGCTGGCATCGTAATCGATAAACATGCGGTGCATGCCGTTGATAAAAGTTTCGAGACTGCGCGCGCTTTTGGGCGGCAGTTTCAGAAAATCCATGACCTCGCGCACCTGCTCGGGCTTGGTGTCGCCTTCCAAATCAAGATTGAGCTTGAGGATTTTTTCGGGATTGTTAAAGGCGATGTTGGTAATGTCTTCGTTCTTGATGGCGGCAACCAGCAGCACCAGAGCCGAGCGCACGCGATCAATCGCTAGGCCGGCATAAAAAATGCGCTCGATTTTGCAATATTCCTCAACATAAAGACGACCGACGGTTTTGCCCGCCGGGCCGGTCTGAATTGTCACCAGAGTGGAACCCAGCATCTGTTCGGCATTGCGCAAAATGTCGCGTCGGGACTTGATAACCCGGATACCGCCGCGCGGACCGGCCGACTTTTCCAGAAAATATCCCTTCTGGCGCGCGCCGGACTGAATTTGCGCCTTGAGAATCCACGGACCGCCGCGCGAAGCCTTGGCCGCGGTTCTTTTGGCTTCGTTCGGCGTATAAGCCACCCCGCCTTTGGGGATACGAATCCCATATTGCTGCAAAATCTTTTTAGCCTGGTACTCATGAATATTCATGGCAAAAAATCCTTAACGCTAAAGAACGCCGGCATATTGTCTTATTTTTTCAGTCATTGAAATCAAACCGTTGCGGCGGCTGGGGCTCAAGTGCTCCTGCAGCCCCAGTTTAGCAAAAATATCGTCAACTGCAATTGATTTAATCTCTTCTGGGGATTTGTCATTATAAATCATGAGAACAATCGCTATCAGGCCTTTGACAATCATGGCATCGCTGTCGCCCTCAAAGCGAAACCTGCCGTTTTCGCGGTGCGGCACCAGCCAGACCTGCGACTGACAGCCGCGGACTTTCCATTCTTCGGCATGGAACTCCTGCGCCAGAGGCGGAAGTTTTTCGCCCAGCTAAATAATATAGAGATATTTGTCTTCCCAACCGTCCAAAAACTAACAATTGTCGATTAATTCGGAGATATCCATCGTTTCCTCTATTTATCCAGT
>JAFUQJ010000091.1 GCA_017480995.1 Alphaproteobacteria bacterium | reverse complement strand
TGGATTAATGACGAAAAACTGCCGGCTTACGACTATTATCAATACTTCCGCAACATCGGCGACGCGGAAGTCGGCAAATGTCTGCGTATTTTCACGGATCTGCCGATAGACGAAATCCGCCGGCTGGAAGCGCTGAAGGATCAGGAAATCAACGAAGCCAAAAAGATTCTGGCCTTTGAAGCAACCAAAATCTGCCGCGGCGAGGCCGAAGCCAAAGCGGCGCAGGAAACCGCCGTACAGGTCTTTGAACAAGGCGCGGCCGGCGGCGAACTGCCGCAGATAACCGGCATGGAAGGAATGAGCATTCTGGACGCTTTTCTGCAAATCGGCTTCGTGACGAGCAAGGGCGAGGCCCGCCGGCTGATAAAGCAAAACGGCCTTAAACTGAATGACCGGCCGATTACGGATGAAAACTACCGACTGGCTGCGGCCGACTTTATTGACGGTCAGGCCAAAATTTCGCAAGGCAAAAAGAAACACGGACTGCTTAAGAAATAGCGTGCGGCTATTCGCTCTTCTATCCCCCGCTGCCGCGGGGGATTTTTTATTATAAAAACAATTGCTTTTTTGTCCAGAAAGCCGTAATCTGTTCCGGACAAACTAAGTTTTACAAATAAAAAACAAATTATCATGGCAGAAGAAAAGAAGAAAGCGCGTAAGATCATCCGCTCGGCTTATGTGCAGAAGTGTCTGGAATCAAACGAATTGTTTACGTTGTTTTTCGGTCCGAAAGACAAAAATGCGGTTATGGAATTTCCCAAGACATGGTTCCGCGGCGTCGGATGGCCCAAAAAAGGCTCTAAGATTACGCTGATTCAGGACGGGGCAGAAACAACCATGCTGATAAACGACAAGCAGTTCTTTCCGTCGCTCAACCCGCTGAGCATTAAAAACACTCCTTCGCGAAAACGCAGATGAAAAACCTATTTTTCAAGCCTGATCCGCTTGCGGATTCAGGCTCTTTTTTTATATATTAACGGCTGCTTTTTAAATTTGCCGCGACAAAACGGCAAACACCGCTTGATATTTGCATTAGAAAACCTTAAATTTAAGAGCGGAACAGGAGGAGAAAACAACATGAACGACAATCTGCCCGAATTGCGGGACATCCATCTGCCCGACGGAGTTTCCGCCTGGCCGCCGGCCTACGGCTGGTGGGTGATTCTGGCGGCCGTTCTCGGACTGCTGGCGGCGGCGCGGCTGTTTTCGTTCCTGCGCAAAAAATCCAAAAAACTCTACGCTCTGCACCTTTTGAAAAACATTCACTGCAACAACACGCTGGACGCCGCGGCCGAGATGTCTAAGATTCTGCGCCGCATCTGCGTTTACAAATACCCGGCGGCGGTCCCCCTGTTCGGCAAAGAATGGATTGCTTTTCTGAACTCCAAAAGCCGGGACAAACTTGAAGCAAAAAGCGCCGAGCTGCTGATAAACGCGCCGTATATTGCCGAAAAAGGCGCGCCGTTTACTTCTGCCGACGTTGTCCGGCTGCGGCAGTTCTGCCAAAAATGGATAGGAGAAAACTTATGACGCAGTTTGCCTATCCGCTGATGTTCGCCCTGCTGCTCCTGCCTTTTGCGTTCCGCCGGCTGCTGCCTCCGCTTAAAGGCCTGCACGGCGACGCGCTCAGGATTCCGTTTATCGGGGATTTGGAAAAAATATCCATCAAGTCCGGCTCTCTGTGGACGCTCGGCACCGGCAGCGGCGGCAACCTTTCGCGCTTGTTTTGGACGCTGTATATCGTCTGGTTTCTGCTGGTCTGCGCGGCGGCGCGGCCGCAGCTGCTCGGCGAACCGGTCCGGCTGGACAGCGAAAGCCGCGACATCATGCTGGTTCTGGACATCTCGACCTCGATGCTGGCACGGGACTTTGCCATCGGCAGCCAGCGGATTGACCGTCTGACCGCCGTCAAAAAAACCGCTTCCGACTTTGTCAAAAAACGCGCCAACGACCGTATCGGCCTGATTTTGTTCGGCACCCGCGCTTATTTGCAGGCGCCTTTGACTTATGACAAAAACGCGGTCGACGAAACGCTGTGGTCGATGCAGGCCGGCATGGCCGGCGACTCCACCAGTATCGGCGACGCGCTCGGACTGGCGCTCAAAAATCTGCAAAACGGCAAAGACCTGCAAAACAAAATCATTATTCTGCTGACCGACGGCGAAAACAACGACGGCAGCATCTCGCTGGCGCAGGCGCTCAAACTCGCGACGAACGAAGGCATCAAAACCTACACCATCGGCGTGGGTTCGCAGAATCTGTTTTTGAGTTCGTTGTTCGGCCAGGTTCGCGGGATTGACGAGCAAGGCCTCGACGCCATTGCCAAAGCCACAAAAGGCCGTTATTTCCGCGCCGGCAGCACGCAGGCTCTGCAACAGATTTATAACGTCATCGACGCTCTGGAACCGGCGCGCAGCGAAGACCGTTTTGTCCGCGAGACCAAAGAACTTTATTATATTCCGCTGCTGGCGGCGGTTTTGGCGGCGCTGGCTTTGGCCTATGCTTTGAGGAGGGCCGGATAATGGATGAGTTTCTGACCAATTTTCATTTTCTGCGGCCGTGGCTCCTGCCGCTTGCGCTGATACCGCTGTTCGGTTTTGCGCGCAGTTTCAAGGGACGCGGCCTACAGTCTTCGTGGCAGAAAATTGTCGACGCGCGGCTGCTCGATTTTCTGCTGGTTCGCGGTTCGTCCGCTCAGCGCCGCTTTTTGAGCTGGGCCGCACTGGCCGGTTTTCTGGCGGCAATTGTCGCGGCGGCAGGCCCAAGCTGGAAAAAAATCGAAATACCGGCGCTGACGCCTCAGAATCCGGCGATGATCCTGCTCAACCTCTCGAGCGACATGAAAGAAACCGACTTTTCGCCAAGCCGGCTGGACCGCGCCAAATATAAAATCAAAGACCTGCTGCAGCTGCTCGGCGGCGCTCAGGCCGGGCTGGAAGTCTATTCGGGCGAGCCGTTCGTCATTTCGCCTCTGACCGACGATACAAACGTTTTGGCCAATCTGCTGCCGGCAATCGACTACAACATCATGCCGCTTAACGGCGACCGGCTCGACCGCGCGATAGACCTAGCGGTTGAAAGGCTTAAGTCGGCGCAGTACCCGCAAGGCGAAATCATTGTCTTTGCGCCCGACGTCGGCCAAAAGTTCGAACAGGCTATGGAAGCCGCCCGCCGCGCCAAAGCCAACGGTTATACCGTCAATATCATCGGCGTGACAAACGGCAATTCCGACAAGCTCGAAATGACGGCCAAAGCCGGCGGCGGCGTTTATGCCCGTCTGCAAAACGGCGATGCCGACATTGCGCCGCTGGCGCAGAAAATCGCGCGCGGACAGACCGCTCTCGGCGAAGGCAAAAACTGGCATTCGGTGTGGCTGGACTACGGCTGGTACCTGCTGGCGCTGCCGCTGCTGTGCTGTCTTTATTTTTTCCGTCGCGGCATTTTGATTGCGACCGGCCTCTGCCTGCTCTGCCCCGCCGCCGAAGCAAGTTTCTTTTTCAATGCCGATCAGGACGGCTTGAGAGCCTTTAACAATCAGGATTATCCGACGGCTGCCGAGACTTTCGAAGCGCCGGAATGGAAAGGCGCAAGCTACTACCGACAGGGCAAATATGACAAAGCCTATGCCGAATACGCCAAAGGCAGCGGCGAAACGGCGCTTTATAACCAGGGCAACGCGCTGGCCAAAGGCGGCAGAATCGATGAAGCTGTCGCCAAATACGAAGAGGTGCTCAAGCTCAACCCGAATCACGAAGACGCCAAGTTCAATCTTGAATACCTCAAACAGCAAAAGGAACAGCAGCAAAACCAGCAGCAATCGCAGCAAAACCGACAGCAGCAGCCTCAGCAGGGACAGGAAAACGAACAGAATCAGGAGCAGCAGAGTCAGACGCCGAGCAATCAGCAGAATGAAGAACGGCAGCAACAAGAGAACAAGAACGAGCAGCAGAGCGGTCAGGCCGAGGCCAATTCCGCCGAGCAGGAAGAACAAGACGCCGACGACAAGCGGCAAAACGAAGCCAATCGGCAGTCGCCGCAAGAGCTTGAGCAGTCTTCGGAGCAGGAACAAAGCGGACAGCAAGGCGGCGCCGTTCAACAGCGGGGGCAGGAAGAAGAAAAATATGACGAGAAAGTTCAGGCGCGCGCCCAGCAGCTGCGCGAAATTCCCGAAGACGCAGGCGGTCTGCTGCGCGCGTTTATCGCTCAGGAATACCGCCGCAACCGTTATCGTGACAGTCAGGAGTAAAAAAACATGAAAAAATTTGCCGCTACAATCTGGGGACTTGTTTTTTTGTGGAGCGCCGCGGCGGCAGCCCAGAGTTTTGACGCGACGGTCAACCGCAGCAGGATTCCCGAGGGCGAGACTTTTTTGCTGACGCTGGAGCTTAACGGCGGCAGAACCGGCTCCTCGCCCGATTTGAGCGCGCTCAACGCCGATTTTACCACTTATTCGGTTTCCAACGCGTTCCGCACGACCATTATCAACGGCAAAGCCCAACAGTCGCAGCAGTGGAACCTTGTTTTGATGCCGAACAAAACCGGCAAGCTGACCATTCCGGCACTCAAGCTCGACAATCTCGAGAGCAAACCGATTACCATTGAAGTCAGTGCCGCCGGCAGCGAAATCAACGTGCCGGCCGGAACCGACGACAGCGGAAAACAGCTCGACAAATTTTCGCTCAAAGGCAGCGTCGACAATAAAAATCCGTTTGTACAGGAGCAGATTATTTATACCCTCAGGCTTACCGACCGCGGCGGCCTGCAGGGCGAAGAACCTTATTTTGAAGACAACGGCAGCAATGACTGGATTATCAAAAGTCTCGGCGCGCCGGAGGTAAACTCGCAGATTATCAACGGCCAGACAACCCGCGAACTGGTTTTTAGGTACGCGCTGTTTCCGCAGAAAAGCGGCTCGCTGACAATTCCCTCGGTCAAATTCCGCGGCTTTTATCTGACCAAAGAAAGCCGCAACGATCCGTTCGGCCGCTTTTTCGGCGACGACGTATTTTTGGGCAGTTTCGGCATGACCGACGTGTTTGCGACCAAAAACCCGATTTTCTTGAGCACCAAACCGATTGCGGTCGAAGTCAAACCGGCTCTTGAGGGCACCGGAAAATGGTGGCTGCCGGCGCAGGATGTCAGAATCTTCGCGCAGTTTGAACCGAGCAAGCCCGATTTTAAGGTCGGCGAAGCCGTTACCCGGACAATTTATCTGCAGGCAACCGGCGTTATCGACAGCCAGCTGCCGGAAATCGAATTTGCACAGGCGCAGGGGCTCAAACAATATCCCGAAAAACCGGAAGCAATCATGAAAGTGCAGAACGGTCAGGTTGTTTCGACCGAGAAAATCGCCAACGTCTATATTCCGGCGCAGAGCGGAGAGCTTACCCTGCCGGCGATTAACGTGCCGTGGTTTAACGTCCGCACCGGACAAACGGAAACCGCCCGCATCCCCGAGCAGAAAATAACCGTCGGCGGCAGCGCGGCATCAATACCGGCAGCGCAGGCGCCGCAGCCTCAAGCCGCACAGTCCGGCGCAGCCGCTTCCTCGCGGCCGGAAACCGCGCAGGAACTGCCGCAATCCAAAATTTATCTGCTGCTCGGCGCGGCTTTCGGGCTCGGAATTATTCTCAGTTTTGCGCTGATGAAGCTGTTTTCCGGCCGTAACGGCGAGAAATCTCCCGGCAATCCGCTCAAAGAAATCCGCAGCGCCGCGCAAAACAAAGATTTGCGCAAACTCCGCGACGCCGTTTTGCGGTGGGCCGGAAACCGTTATCCCGAAGCGCAGATATTCAGCCTGAACGACGTCGAGGAGCTGGTCGGCGACCGCTCTTTCGGCTGCGAGCTGGAAAAACTCGGCGAAGCCCTGTATGCCAAGCAGGAAGCCGAATGGAACGCGGAAGCCTTTTTGAAGGTTTTTGAGAAAGTAAACAAGATGAAAGCAAGGAGAATACATGACGACGAACTGTTGCCCAAACTCTACAAATAATATTCTGTATCTGAAAAGAATCACTTACGACGGCGACGCTTTTGAGAGTTATTACATTCCGGCGGCAGAAGTCGGCGCGGCTCTGAAAAAGGGCGCGGTTCCGCTGCTTAGAATCGACGGAGCGGCGCAAAACGGCCCAAAGATTGCGATTATTCTCGGCCAGGAAAAACACCCCGAGCGCGCCGAAAAGGATTATTCGCTGCATCCGGATTATGCCGATGTTATTCTTGAAGCCGGCGGCGATCCTTACTTTATCTTTTATGACAACATCCGCGAACAGCTTGAAAATATCCGGCCCGACGCGATTTTTCTGATCGGCGGCGTTTTCAACTCGCCGGCGGCATGGTATGACACGGCGGTTGCGGAAGACGTCGACAAACGCGGCCGGGCTTATCTGACGCTGCTTGACTACGCCAAAGAGCAAAAACTGCCGGTTTTGGGAATCTGCGCCGGCATGCAGATGCTGGCCGGCTACTTCGGCGCCAAAATGCAAAAAGGCATCAACGACGGGCACAGTCCGGAACAATCACACAAGCAAAACGGCGAAAAAATCGCCCACCGGGTTTTGATAAAAGACGGAACGCTGCTCGCCTCGATTGCCGGACGCGGCGAGATTATGACAAACTCTTCGCACAACGAAGCGGTTATCGCCGGAAGCTGCGGGAACAGTCCCGTTACGGCTCAGGCAGAGGACGGCGTTGTCGAAGCGATTGAGCCCGCAAACGGCTGGAACAGATTTCTGCTCGGCGTTCAATGGCATCCCGAACGTCTGGTCAAGCACGGAGACGAAACGGCCAAAGCCATTTTCAGAGCTTTTGTCGAAAGCGCGAAACATGAGTAATTCGCTGCAAGAAATAAACAATCCGTATTTTATCGTCGAACTGATGTATGCCGGGACGGCGCATAACATGACCGGGCGGCCGGTATACGCCGAAATCGGTTTCGGCAACAGGGCTCTGGTTCACCGGGACTTGTGGAACAAGCTCGAAAAACTGATTCCGTGGCTGGAGGAACACCGGCGCAAGATTAAGATTTTTGACGCCTACCGGCCGCCGCTGGCACACCGCAAACTGCGCGAAGTCATTCCGCAGCCGGGTTTCTTTGCGATTGATCCGGCGGTTTCGCCGCATTGCCGTGCCACGGCGGTTGATTTGTGCCTGACCGACGAGAACGGTATTGAGCTTGAGTATCCGACGCCGGTTGACGCCTTTAATCCGCATTATGCGCAAGAAATTCAAAACGGCCGCAGCGAGGCATTTTTCGAATATCTTAAACAAGCGCGTCATGATTATGAAGGCGGAACGAAGCAGGCACGCCAAAACCGCGACGAACTCCGCGGGCTGATGGAGAGCATCG
>JAFUQJ010000090.1 GCA_017480995.1 Alphaproteobacteria bacterium | reverse complement strand
TTCTGACAGATGTAGTCAAAAAGCTCCCGCGCTTCTTCTTTCGTCGGCAAAGTCATTATTCTTTTTCCTTATCGCAGGAAAAGATTATAACGTTTTTATATTTAACAATTGGTAAATTCCGACGCCGATTTTGGCTTCAAAATAAGCCAGATTGCGCTCGGCGTTTTTGCGCAGATTTTCGACGTCTTCCAGCTTCAGATTATAGCGTCGGACAATGCCCGAAAAACGGGTTTCGAAATCAACCATTTGCATTCCTTCAAAAAACATGTCGCAAAGCTGTATCAGGCGGTCATAATCGTCGTATGTTACTTTGGCAAGTTCGCGATGTGCCCATTCCAGCCAGTCGGCCGGATAAGAGGCATAATCTTCATCACAAAAATCACGGCTCGGAAAACTGTGCGTCAGGCAAATTTTGGCCGCAGCGGGGTAACCCATGGCATTAAGCTCTTCAAAACCGGCGCGGGCATGAAATCTGCCGCTTGCGCGCTCATCGTATTTTTTGCCGTAATCATGCAAAAGTCCGAGAATATAGGCTTTTTCGGGGTTCATATCAGGGGTGTGCGCGGCAATTTTTTGCGCCGTTTCGGCAACGCCGGTGGTATGAAAAACATATTCGTCGCGCACCTTAAATTCGGTTGTGGCACAACGATAGTCAAAACCTTCCCGCCAAATTTTTTCGGCAGTTTCCAATGTCGGGTATCCTTTGTCGTTCATTATTTTATTCCCAAAAGACAATAAATATCACAACCTGTTTTTTTATCAAAATGCGCTTTTATTTCATGCAGACGTCTGATATGCGGTTTTACAACTTCCGGATTTAATCCGTACCGCCGAACGATGCTCGAAAAACGGGTTTCAATCGTACATACTTTTCCCATATCATTCAAAATATCAGCTAACTGAATAAGCAAATCATAGTCGTTATATTCAATTTCCTGAAGATAACTTCGGCACTTTTCAAGTTGTTCACTATTTTGCGGGTATGTCGAGGCGTCAAAATCTTTTTCATAAAAAGTGTGCGTTAGTGATATGCGGGCAATTTCCGGCTGATTAATCGACATCATATATTGAAATCCGACATAACCATGAAAACAGTTTTCGGTTTTTTCGTCTTTTATCCGGCCGCAATCATGCAATAAACCTAAAATGTAAGCCTTGTCCTTATCCATATTCGGTGAGACAGAAGCTATTTTCTCGGCAATACCCGCAACGGCAAGACTATGTGCCCGCAGCATCTGTTCTTGATCTCCAAAGAATGGTCTGACCGAAGATTTGCGTAAAATAAAAATATTCTCATATAATGACAGAGCTTGTAAACGCGTTGGAAGTGTCATCTTTTAACATATCCCAAAATCGCGGTGATGGCCGCCGGCGTGACGCCCGGAATACGAGAGGCCTCGCCAATGGTCGAAGGTCTGACTTTGGACAGCTTGGCCACCATTTCGCGCGAGAGGCCGCCGATTTTGGAATAATCGATGTCTTCCCGCAGACGCAGATTTTCGTCTTTCTTAAAGACCTCTATATCGGCAAGCTGACGTTTGATGTAGCCCGCATATTTGGCCTCAATCTCGATTTGCTCGAATATATCTGCCGGCATCTGCGCAAGCTGCGGCCAGACATGATTGACTGTTTCACGTGAAACATCGACGTAAGACATCGCGTTAAAAGCCGTTTTTTTACCGCCGTCGATTTTGATATTGACACCGGCGGCTTCCAGTTCGCGCGGCGTTGCAACGAGTTTGCCGCAAAGCGCACGATATTCTTCCAAAGAGGCCTTTTTGGCTTTAAATACACTGTATCTCTTTTCTCCGACGCAGCCGCTGAGCCAACCTTTTTCGGTCAGGCGCATATCGGCATTGTCCGAACGCAGAAACAAGCGATATTCGGAACGGGACGTAAACATCCGATAGGGTTCGTCAACACCTTTGGTTATCAAGTCGTCTACCATAACGCCGATATACCCTTCCGAGCGGTCGATAATCAGTTCCTTTTTGTCGTCAAGAGCTTTGTGCGCCGCGTTTACGCCGGCCAAAAGCCCTTGCGCTGCAGCTTCTTCGTAGCCGGTGGTGCCGTTAATCTGTCCGGCCAGAAACAAGCCGGAAACCTTTTTGCATTCAAGACGGTTATTCAATTCCTGCGGATCGACGTAGTCATATTCAATCGCATAAGCCGGCCGGATGATACGAACGTTTTCGAGCCCCTCCATCGTATGAATAAACTGTTCCTGAACATCGGCGGGCAGGGAAGTCGAAATACCGTTGGGATAAACAACGTCCGTATCATATCCCTCAGGCTCCAAAAATATCTGATGACTGGTGCGATCGGCAAATTTGACGAGTTTGTCTTCAATACTCGGGCAATAACGCGGGCCGACGCCGGTTATCAGACCGGAAAACAACGCGCATTTGGAAAAATTATCGCGGATTATCTTATGCGTCCGCTCATTGGTATGCGTAATATGGCATTGAATCTGCCGGTTGACGATTTTGTCGGTCAGATAAGAAAAAGGCTGCGGATGTTCGTCTCCGTCCTGCGCGGCCAGAATGCTCCAATTGATGGTTTTGCCGTCAAGCCGGGCAGGGGTCCCCGTTTTAAGGCGGCCGACCTTGAGGCCGCAAGACTTTAAATACGGTGTTATTCCGACACATGAAACATCATTGACGCGGCCGCCGACCGTTGTTTCGTGGCCGATAAACATAACGCCGTTCAAAAACGTTCCCGAAGTCAGAACAACGGCTTTGGCGCTCAACACGGTTTCATCAGCCAGTCTAACGCCGCAGATTCCGCCGTCAGACAAGACAAAACCTTCGGCGGCCGCCTCGATTAAATCAAGGTTCGACTGCTCTTTCAGAGCCTGAAGCATATATTTTTTATATAATTCGCGATCCGCCTGCGCCCGCGGGCCGCGAACGGCCGGCCCTTTGGAAGCGTTCAACATCCGAAACTGTATGCCGGCCTTGTCAATAACTTTTCCCATCAGGCCGTCCAAAGCATCTACCTCGCGAACCAGATGCCCTTTGCCGAGACCGCCGATGGCAGGATTGCACGACATTTCGCCGATGGTCGAGATTTTGTGCGTTACCAGCGCCGTTTTGGCACCGACGCGGGCGGCCGCCGCGCAAGCCTCACAACCGGCATGGCCGCCGCCAATTACAATTACGTCATAATCTGTCGTATCCATTTTTTTGCCTTATTCGTTATTTACCGATACAAAACGATCCGAAAATCTTGTCAAGAATTTCATCAACCTCTATGCGGCCGGTGATTTTGCCGATTTCGCGCGCTGCCAGACGGATATCCTCGGCGGTCAGCTCGATTTCTTTGTCAAAGCCGAAATTTTGCAGCAGTTCCACCGTATTTTGCAGCGCCTCGCGATATCGCCGACGGCTGATCAACAAGCCAGAGCCAGAAGTAAAACGGGCGCTGATATGTTCTTTTATGTTCTCAAGCAATTTGTCCGTGCCGAGATTCTGCTTGGCAGAGATAACCAGACATCCCGATTTTTGCAAACCGGCAATTTGTTCCGAAGAAAGTTTGTCGCGCTTGTTGGCGACGACCAGTAGCTTGGCTGCAAACTCTTTTTTATATTTTTCAATGTCTTGAGCAGAGTCTTTTGAAGCATCAAACAAATATATTACCAAATCGGCCTGTCTGGCTTTGTCATGCGCAACGGCTATCCCTTTCCGCTCGATTTCCTCGGCGGTTTCGCGCAGGCCGGCAGTATCGGTAAACATTACTGGATAACCGCCCAAATCAAGATGAATGTCTATGGCGTCGCGCGTGGTTCCGGCTATATCAGAAACGATAACGGCTTCGCGTCTGGCAATCTGGTTGAGAAGGCTCGATTTGCCGGCATTGGGCGCGCCGATGATAGCCACGCGGAAACCTTCGCGCAGACGTTCGCCGACAGTATCGTCCCGCAAATGTTTTTTGATGTCTTCAATAAGTTTAAATACGGTGTTTTGCATACCGGAAACAATGTCTTGCGGAATATCTTCATCGGGAAAGTCTATATAAGCCTCAAGATGTGCCAAAATCCCGACCAGAGTTTCGCGCCAGCCTTCATAAAGATCTTTCAGTCCGCCGTCCATCTGGCGAACTGCGTATTTCTGCTGTTCGGCGGTTTCGGCGTCAATCAGATCGGCCAGGCCCTCCGCCTCGGTCAAATCCATTTTGCCGTTGTAAAAAGCGCGTTTGGAAAATTCTCCGGGCTCGGCCAGACGATACCCGTCAATCTGCGCGAGAGAATCCATTACCGCGGCAATCACCGCTCTGGAACCGTGCGTATGCAATTC
Source organism: Alphaproteobacteria bacterium (assembly GCA_017480995.1). Lineage (GTDB taxonomy): Bacteria > Pseudomonadota > Alphaproteobacteria > RF32 > CAG-239 > CAZU01. Next base: position 4,746 of record JAFUQJ010000090.1, on the reverse strand, counting down.
TATCACGTCTTCGCCGGTAAAAGAATGCGGCGCCTTAAAATAAAGCAGCAGGCACTTGTCCAGCAGCTCTTTGGAAACACTGTGACGCAATTTTATAAAATGCGCGTAACGCGGTTTGACGGCCGCCGGATTTAAATCCGTCATGGCCGAAATTATTTTCAACGCGCCGGTACCGGAAACGCGAATCACCGCGACGCCGGATTTTCCGAAAACCGTCGAAAGCGCATAAATCGTCTGATTGTCCATTTTTCACCTCTGTTTTTCTTATAAAAGGATTGTAAAAATGTTGCAAGCCCAAAAAGGCCGGTTTTTTGACTCAGGAGCGCAGTTTTATTCTTTGTTAACATGTTTATCATAAAATGGGCAAAAATCTTTTGTACGCGCTTTTAACGGACTCATATTTTTTAAACTGAAAGTTGTATTGATGAAAAAGAAACTGATTATCTGGGATTTTGACGGCGTTATTGCCGATACCGAAAAACTGTGGCTGCAAAACCGCATGGAACTCTTAAATGAAAAATTCGGCGTCAACTGGGATTTTAAGACGACAATTTCTTTTCTGGCCGGAATGAGCGATAAGACAAAAAGAGAAGTTCTTGACAAAATCGGCATCAATACCGACGATACGTTTTGGAACGAAGCGATGGCGCGCGATCTGCAAAAAATGATTAACGGCTTTGTCCTGACTCCGGGCATTGAAGATATTTTCAAACTTCAGGAATTTGAGCAATGTATCGCTACCGGCGGGATAACCTCAAAAACCGAAAAGAAAATCAAAATGGTCGGTATTGAAAAATATTTTCCGCCCGAAAGGGTCTTTTGCGCCGACATGGTCGCCTACGGCAAGCCGGAACCGGACTTATATCTGCTCGCCGCCGAGGTCATGGGATATCCGCGCGAAGACTGTTTTGTTATCGAAGATTCGCTGGTGGGGATGAACGCCGGCATTCGCGCCGGAATGAACGTCGCGGCTTTTTTGGGCAGCGATTTGTACAGCGGCCTGCATATTGAAGAAGAAATCAGAAACCTTAACGTAACCGAAATCTTCTACAATATGAAAGATCTTAAAGACTATCTGCTGCGCAAACTCTGAACAACAGACACAATCATCCGGTTTTTGGCCGCGTTTCTTTGCTGATACAGCGGATTTTGCCGCATATACCCGCGGCCGAAGATATGATTGTAGCAGGCTTCGACCACCGGACGCCAGGTTTTGTTGAGTCTGGTTTTGCCGTCTTCAATCACAAAAGGCGGATTGTTGACGTCGGTTATACCGCTCAGGCGGAAAAGCTGCGAACCGTTGTCAACCGTGTCTCCGACTTTCCAGTCGCCGCCGGATATCTTAACGACGACGCGGCCTTTTTCCGGATCGGTTTGATACTCCGTCCGACTGTCCAAACCCTTATAAGAAGCGAAATCAAGTTCCCAGTTTCCCGCCTGATTTTTGCTTATTTCATAATAGCCGGGGCGAAGATTTTTTCTGACTTCGGCCTGATGTCCTTTGGGATGAGTGGAATGAACCTTGAGGTAGAATTCGCCCGGGTTAGCCGCATAAGCCTCGTGAACGGCCTGAGAATTCCGCCGCAGCTCGCGGAAAACTCTCTGGACCTGCGGCGTTTTGAAATCGGCATAGCTGCTCAGCAGCGAAATTTTGAGCAGCGAGGGAATGCCGTTATCTTCGGCATCCTTGGACATCTGAGCAGTCGGCCCCTGCTGACGGTCGTTGATTTCGTTAATCCAGACTTTGCCGGACTTATCGATAATCAAATCGGCGCCGGCCAGTCCGACATGGCCGGCCAGAGCCATGGTTATGGCCAAGCGGCCGCCGATTTCCGTAATCTGGCGGCGGATGTTTTCGGGATAGACATAGCCGACATCGTTGCCGACGCCGTTGCTCTCGCCGCTGGTCAAGTGTTCATCGCCGACGGCTTTGAGCGTGCCGCGGCCGACGACGGTCACGATATTGTCTTCGTTTATACCGGCAGCGGCGGCTCTGGCCGTCAGGAGTTCCAGCAACCGCGAATCAAAACGGTCATCCTGCGGTATCAGGCTTATTTTGCGCGCGCCCAAAAGACCTTGCGCGGGAAGCGTGTTGCCGGCAAAAAACGACAAATTGCTCTCGAAGCCTTTGATAAAACGGGCTACTTTGCGTTCGGTTCCGGTTTCTCTGATATTTTTGACGAAAGCCGCGCAATCGTCAAAAAACAAGGTTCCTTTGCCCGCGGTATTGCCGCTTTCGGAACAGCAGTCCTGCACCACGACACGGCCGTCTTCGTTCTTGAGAGCGTCATAAACATCTATCAGTTCGTCCAGCGGCGTCTCCCCGTTAACCCGGCTGCTCGGAATTTTATAAGCTGACAAACCGGCGGTATCAAGAATATGAGTCAAATTTCCTTTTTCTTCAAAATAGCCGCGCTGATTTTGTTCCAGCGTGCTGACAATTTCGGTATTCAGCCCGCGAGCGCCGATAAGATCCTGCCAGCCGAAATCGACTTCATAAGTAAAAACAGCTATTTTGCGATTTTGCAGAAGAGTTTGGGGAATAACGTCAACAATCTGTTTGGTAATCCGCGGCGGAAAAGACGAAATGAATCCGATGGTGTCTTCCGGCAGACCTTTTTGCGGAACCTCAGGAAAAGTACGGGCATTCCGATAGCCGCCGGCAATAAAAACCGAGACTCCTGCCCGGGCGAATTCACGCAGAATTTCACCGCGCTGAGGCACATAGGTCGGCATAATCAAACTGACGTTATTTTGTTTGAAATTTTCAATAACTCCTGCCATGAGGAGGTTTATATCTTGATTTAGCTGATTAGTTTTTGACATTATTTTTCTTCTTTATCGGGTTTATCCATTTTATGAACCGCGGACTTATCAAATTAACCTTCCAGATGCCTAAGTCCGCCCCAAAATGGATCGAAACACCTAGAAGCCGATAAAGAAGTAATAAGAAAAATAGAAAGCGAGAGCCGCGCCGGAAACAAAAGTTTCCGACGTTGAAAAATTCCGATATGTCAAATTCAAAATTTTCATGCGGCTCCGCCAGATTTGATTTTTTGATGATAATCGCCTTAAGCGGCGGTTGTCAACGCTTTTGTGTCTTCGTCAAGCAGAAGCTGGACGACATCGTCGCCGCTCCAGTAAATATGCGTCGGCGAGGCTTTGAACAAAACGCCGTCATGTTTTGACTGAACGGCCAGAACCGAACCAAGGTCATTATTGTCAAAGCAGTAAAACAAATCATCGCCTTTTTTTATCCTGGCGCCGAGCGGTTTGGCCAGACGCAGCAGACACCCGACGGGAGCCGTGTATTTTACGGTTTTGGCAAAGGTTTTGATTTCTGCCGGCGCCGGTTCGGTTAATCCGGAATCAATCATATCAAACGATGCAAACAGGCGTTTGAGACCGTTGACAACTTCGCGAACGTTTTGCGGCTCATAAGCATCGTGGCTGCCGCATTCGATGCAGAGGTTGCGGACACCCGCGGCATCCAGCCCCGCGTTCATGGTATTGGCATAAGCCGGAGAATTTTTCATGTCGATAAACTGATTGTATCCGATGCCGATTATCTTGAGAACGTCTTCATAATCGGAACGCGAATAAATGCCAAAAGGAATCGACTCCCGTGAAGTATGCAGATCCAGCGCAAAATCTGATTTTTTGGCGTTTGCAAACAAAACGGCGGCTATTCTCTCGCCCATGGAACCTTCGGGATTTCCCGGAAAATTGCGGTTCCAGTCTTTGCCCATATAGAAATCAAACTTGCCGTTGGTCGAATAGTAGGCGCGCTGCGTCCAGGAGACCGGATTGGCGCAGGGAACCAGCGTTACTTTTCCCTGCCGCAGATTCTTCTTCAGAAACAAAAACAGCTCGTGGATAATCCACTGCGTAATCTCGCCGCCGTGAATCCCGCTTTGAATATAAACGTGCTTACCGGGCGTTTCAGAATCCAGTTCGTAATTAAGAATACTCAGCTCGGTTCCCATCGGCGTAGTGCCGACAAAATTTCTGTTCTTGGTAATTTTCATCTTTTATTTCCTTCCTGCAGCGGCATATTTCAGACGCATTATATTATTTTGATTCGCCGGTGTAAACGCCTGCCCGCGGTTAGCCACAGGGCACCAGCCGATATCACGGAAATTGTTTTTATTGCGCTGCTGCCAGAGTTCGTTTTTGTGGATATACCCTTCGCCAAACAGATAATCGTAACAAGCCTCGACGACCGGACGCCAGCTGTCGTTCAGGCGGGTTTTGCCGTCTTTGATGACAAAAGGCGGATTATCAGGGTTTGTTACGCCGGTGAGGCGGAAGAGCTGCGAGGCATTGTCAACCTGATCGCCGGTTTTCCAATCGCCGCCGACCAGTTTGACGATGACGCGGCCACTGTCTGGATCGGTTTGATATTCGGTTTGGCTGCCGGGATTTTTGTAAGAAGAAAAATCAAATTTCCAGCGACCGTTTTCCTGTCTGACGATTTCGTAAAAACCGGGTTTGAGATTATGGCGCACCCGTTCGTACTGTCCTTTGGGGTGAGTGGAATGAACCTTGAGGTAGAATTCGCCCGGATTAGCCGCATAAGCCTCGTGAACGGCCTGAGAATTCCGCCGCAGCTCGCGGAAAACATTTTGAACCTGCGGCTTTTTGAAATCGGCATAGCTGCTCAGCAGCGAAATTTTGAGCAGCGAGGGAATGCCGTTATCTTCGGCATCCTTGGACATCTGAGCAGTCGGTCCCTGCTGGCGGTCG
>JAFUQJ010000089.1 GCA_017480995.1 Alphaproteobacteria bacterium | reverse complement strand
TGCGCGGATTATGATTCAAGTTATGTAACGGCAAATGACACCACGATGGCGTGCAGTCAGGTGCCGAGTTCGGAGGTCGGGGGCCTGACATGCTGGTCATGCGTGGCCTGCGGGAGCGAGTATCAGTATACGACATCCAATTGCCCGAGCCCCAAAATCCTAGGGAAGGATTTGTGCAACGGCAAAGCCTCGACCTGTTCGTGTCCGGCGACGGTAACCTGCGGTACCGGTCTTACCTGCAAGACAAAATGTGATAGCAACTGCATCGAGTGCAATACTTGCCCGAATGAAGGCACGCTTTCTACTTGTCCGACAGGCTATGCCTGTTCTTATGAGGAATGTTCCAAAAAATACTATATCACCGGCTGTGCGACGAATTACGTTGATGTTGAGGCCTGTTATACTTCCGGCGGGGTTAATTACGGAGCTCCGTCTGCATGGACGGCGGCAAATATGGGATTGTAGCCGTAAGGTTGTTTGAAAGGAGAACGATAATGATGAATTATAAATACATTTTGGCAGCCGGAGCGGCAATTTTAATTCCTCTGACCGTTCAAGCCGAAACCTGCGGAACGTTGCCTTCATGTGCCACGATAGGTTTTGACAAGACGGCTGACGACTGCGCCGGTCGTTCAAAATTAAAATGTCCGTTTGGTGATGCTTATTTCTGCAGTGAAACTTGTGAAGAGTTAGGGTATTCTAATACAAGCAGTCATGGCTGCTTAGTAGGCCAGACACAGGAGATCTGTCCGGCGGATTCAAATTATTATAAATGTACGGGTGATGCTACGGTTATCGCTACGGATTCTTGCGCTTCAGGCTTCCTGCAAACGGATACGGATGCATGCGGGGATTGCGCTTACGGTATTATTTCCAACGGAACGACTTCTACTCAAGGAAATACTTGTTACAGATGTGGGACACAATCGGAATGCGGATGTTACACTCCTGACAATGGCTTATCTGTTCCGTGTAAATGTTTGATGTGTGCAGTAACCGCCGCTGTGCAGTAATAATGATTTATTGTAAGTAAGGGAAAAATCAAGCGCTCCGAAATTCTGCAACTGAATTTCGAGCGCTTGGTGCTTGCCGTTGCGATACAGACAAAACAGCGTGCCGCAGGTATGCAACAACACTATAGTCTGATACCCAAAACTCCCGGATGACTGAGTTGCCCAATTTCCGTGCAACAGTTCATACTCCGGGAGTTTTTTTTATTATATTTTTCAGAAGATCCCGAGTTTATCCGGGATATTTATTTTGGCAGTTTGGCGAGGCGGGCGGCAATTTGCGCGGCCAGTTCTTCCGTCAGGGCGCTTTGCTGCTGCACCAGATTGTCATAGCTGTCGCCGAGCGGGCGGCTGAGGCTGACTTTGTCGCGGGCAATGATTTTGTTGTCGGAATTCAAAATGCTCCACCAGGCGTCGAGTTCCGCCTGTCGGTTCCATGTTCCTTCAAATTTGTTTATCTCAACCCAGACGGTGTAATCAAAGCCTTCTTTGCGGAAAGAACTCGGTTTGATTGTCGCGCCGGGCAGCAGGGCGCCGAGGTCTGAGGCCAGCACGTTCTGCATGGCGTCGCTTAAGGGTTCGGCCCAGCGGTTGTTTTCGGAAATGCTCAGCTCAACCTGATTGGCGTTGCGTGTGACAATCTGCGGTTTGTCCAGATACACGGGGACTTTTACCGGTTCGACGCCGACAAAAAGCCTGCTGCTTTGGTATGTCCGGGCCGGCGTTTCCTGCGGCGTCAGGCTGTAAAAACGGGACGGGCTGCTGAAGCCGCCGAGGCAGCCGCCGAGCAGAACAACGGCGATTAGTGTAAAGAGCTTTTTCATTTTAATATCTCCCTTTTCCTTTGAGTAACGCTTCCGGATGGCGCTCCAGATAGTCGGTGAAATTACGCATCGATTTGGCCGCTTCGGCAACGTTATTGATGGCGCGGTTCAGATTGGTCATGGTTTCGGCCGACATTCCCTTGTTGCCGCCGACGGTGCGGTTGACGTTGGCGACAATTTGCTCAACCTGAGGCATGATCTTGTTGTTCAGTTTGTCAAAAAATAAATTGAACTTTTCGACGCTCTGGCGGATCGGCAGGTCTTGGATGCCTTTGGAAAGCTCGCCGATCGGCGACAGAACAGTCGGTATCTCAAGATAGGGGCTGTCTTTGGGATTACGGCGGACAATCTTGGTGTCGGGCAGCATCTCAAGCTCAATCATCAGAAGGCCGGTGAGGTAGCTCTGCGTGGTAAGGCGGGCGCGCAGGCCTTTGTCAATCAGGGCGTTGAGCAGCTCGATTTTGGTGTCGAATTCATTGGAATTGATGTCACCCTGGCCGCGCTGCACCATTCTGACATATACCGGAATGCTGAAATCCAGCGTGTTGGTGTCGGCAATCAGGTCGATGTTTGCGACTTTGCCGATCTGCACTCCTTTAAATACCACTGGCGCGCCGACATTCAAGCCGTTGATTGATTCTTCAAAATACATGACCAGCGTTTTGCTGTTGTTGCCGTAAAAAATCTTTTCGCGCAGGAAAAGGCCGATAACAATCAGAAGGACGGACAAACCGCTGACGATAAACAAACCGATAAGTCTTTTGTTGGGTTCTTTGCGCATTTTATTTTGCTCCCCGGGTTAAAAATTGGAGTACCTGTTCATTAGGCGGATTTTTTAATAAGTCTTTGGGATTTCCGGCGGCGGCAATTCCCTTGATGCCGGCGTCAAGAAAGACGGAATTGGTGCCGATGTCAAAAATCGAGGCCAGTTCGTGGGTGACGACCACGATTGTGGTGCCGAGGCTTTTGTTGATGTCGATTATCAAATCGTCGAGCAGTTTGGAACTGATCGGATCCAGACCGGCGGAAGGTTCGTCAAAATAGACGATTTCGGGATCAAGCGCCAGGGCGCGGGCCAGGCCGGCGCGTTTTTTCATGCCGCCGCTGATTTCGGACGGATAAAATTCGCCGAATCCGGCGAGACCGACCAGAGCCAGCTTAAAGTCTACCAGTTCTTTTATCAGCTTTTCCGAATAATCGGTATACTGCTGCAGCGGCAGAGCAACGTTTTCGGCCAGCGTCATTGAGCTGAACAGGGCGCCGCTTTGATACAGAATGCCGCAGCGGCGCATGATTTCGTTGCGCCGTTCGGCAGAAGCGCGGCCGAAATTAAGGCCGTCGATGATAACCTCGCCGCCGCTGATCGGCGTTAAGCCCGTCAGCACCCGGAGCAGGCTGCTTTTGCCGCAGCCGCTGCCGCCCATAATGATGAAGATGTCTCCGCGGTTGACGCTGAAGTTAAGGTTTTTGAGCAGGACAAAATCGCCATAGGCGATGGTCAGGCTGCGGACTTCTATTTGAGGTTTGCCGGACGTCATATTCCCAATACCTCGAAAATGAGCGTGATGATACCGGTGGCGACAATCATCCAGACGATTGCCGAGACGACCGCCTGCGTGGTTGCCTTGCCGACGCTGTCGGCATTGCGGCCGCAGTTGACGCCGTAGTAACAGCCGCACAGCGAGATGATTACGCCGAAGACAAGGCCGTGAAACAGGCCGACCGTAAAATTGGTCATGTCCAGCGCGTCAAGCGAATAAGTCCAGTATTCGGAAGCCGAGATGCCGAGCATGCCGACGCCGACGGCCGCGCCGCCGAGAATACCCATAAAATCGGCCAGAATCGTGAGCAGCGGAATGGTAAAGGTGAGGGCGAGAATGCGCGGCAAGACCAAAAAGTCCTGCGTGGATATGCCCATGGTTTTGAGCGCGTCGATTTCTTCGTTGACCTGCATGGTGCCGATGGTGGCGGCATAAGAAGCGCCGGTGCGTCCGGCCATGATGATGCCGACCATGATGGCGCCCATAATGCGCGTCATGCCGATGGCGACCAGACTGGCAACGTATATCTGCGCGCCGAAATTCTTGAGCTGGATGGCGCCGACAAAGGCGAGAATCAGTCCGACCATGAAGCTGACCAGCGAAACGATGCCGACGGCTTTGTAGCTGCAGTCTTCCAGCGCAAACAGAAAATCAACCCGGCGCATGACGGCGGAGCCGGCAAAAAAACGGCCGATTGACAGAAAGGTTTGGTGCATGAAGGAAAGGCCTGCGGCAACGGCTTGGGTCACGGCGATGCCAAAACTGCCGACAGTTTCGAGCCAGGGAAGTTTTTCTTCCTGCCGGCGGTCCGGTTTGCGGTCGACAAGCCGGGCGAGTTCCGTCAGCTTGGAAAGGCTGTCGGGGAAATTTTGGTATTCGAGCTTGATTTGGCGGCCGTCGGCGGCGGTCGAAAGATCAAAAATCAGCGCCGGAAGGGAGGAATCCCATTTTCTGAGGCCGGCAGCGTCGATGACGATGCGGGCGGCATTGCCGTTTCGGATTTGCGACAAAAGGTCTTCCCGGCTTTGATTGTCATCAAAACCGAGATAATCTCCGTTCAGAAGAATCCGGAGCAAGTTTTTGTCGAGACTGTATTGCAATTCCATTCCACCGACCTTTTGCACTGCCTGCCTTTAAATTATTCATATCCGCCGATTTGTCAAGCACAATAGCTTGGTTTTGGTTGTTATCCGATAATTTACTTTTATGAGATATCATACAGCCGACGGAACGAAGGAGACTGCTATGCTGAAACGGATATCGGCGGCAGCGGCGGCAATTTTGCTGAGCGGCTGCGTTTCTTATTACGAAGGCTATGAAAACGATTATTATGCCGGGAGCTACGGCAGTTATTACAATGCGCCGCTGCGGCTGCGCGGGCTGGGGTATAACGATTTTTACATGATGGACAATTATCCTCATGATTATTTTAATATGCAGCTGTGGTCCGCGGTCAGCGATTTGTCTCGTTTTTCGATTGTTACGCTTTCGCGCGGGCTGATCAGGTAGAAAATATTTGATTTGACTTTTGGGCTTCAGCTTATAATATTATGAACGAACGGTTTTATTGTTTGAGGAGAATGAAAATGAAGAAAAGTTTGTTTATGCTTGCCGGCGCTGCCGCCATTGTTTTGAGCGCCGTTTCACTCAGGGCGCAGCAAAATCCGATGGCCCCGCAGGCCATGCGCGCCAATTCCGGCGATCCGATGGAGCTGTCGGCGGAACAGCAGGCCAAATATGACGAAATTCGCGCGGCCAGCAGAAAAAAGATTGAAGAAGTTTACAAAGAAATGAAAGTTTACCGGGATAAAATCGAGGCAATCAAAGAAGAGGAAAAAGCCGAGTTTGAAAAAATCCTGACACCGGACCAGAAACAGGTTTACGAAGCGATGCAGGCCGAGAGAGAAGCCGTTATGAAGGCGCGCAAGGCTCAGGCCGAAGAAATGAGAAAAGCTCGCAAAGCACGGGCCGAAGAAATGAAAAAAGCGCGCGAGGCCGCTTCCGCGCCCCGGCAGTAAGGCCGAAGCAGATTACCTGAAAGCACCCTCGGTTTGGAGGGTGCTTTTTGATGGATATGTTTTGAGATAAAGGGACGATATGATGCCGAAAAAAATTTTTTTGCTGCTTTTGGGATTGGGAATTATCGGTGCTGGCTGCTGGTATTTCGGGTGCTACAGACACGGCACCGTTTCGGAAAAAAGTGACGCCGAACAAAACTTCAGCTTTGAGAGCGTCGTGAGCCGGGCCAAAAATCTGGCCGCGCAGCCGTATCTGGCTCCGGACGACGCATTGCCGGAAGAACTGAACAGCCTTTCTTATGACGCGCACCGCGACATCCGGTTTGTCCGCGAAAACGGGCCGTGGTACAATCAGCGGCTTCCGTATGAGGTGCAGTTTTTTCATCTCGGCAATATTTTTCAGGTATCGGTGCCGATTAACGAAGTTATTGACGGCCGAACCCGGCCGATAAAGTATTCGGCGGCGTTTTTTGATTACGGCAAAAACAAACTGCCGACGGAAAAGTTTGCCGATTTGGGGTATGCCGGATTTCGGCTGCATAATCCGCTGAATACGTCTTCTTATTTTGACGAACTGGTTTCTTTTTTGGGCGCCAGCTATTTCCGCGGTTTGGCCAAAGGGCAGCGCTACGGGCTTTCGGCCCGCGGACTGGCCGTGGATACGGCCGAGCTGAGCGGCGAAGAGTTTCCCGTCTTCAAGGAATTCTGGCTCGAAAAGCCAAAGGCCGGCGATAAGTTTATCCGGCTTTATGCGCTGCTGGACAGCAAAAGCGTCAGCGGCGCCTACCGTTTTAAGATTATTCCGGGAACGAATACGGTGATGGACGTCGAGAGCGTGCTGTTTGCCCGCGAAGATATCCAAAAGCTCGGAATTGCGCCGCTGACGTCAATGTTTTTGTTTGGCGAAAACAATAAGAACAAGTTTGACGATTATCGCCCGGAGGTTCATGACAGCGACGGCCTGCTGATTCATAACGGAAACGACGAGTGGCTGTGGCATCCGCTGGATAATTCCGAGCATCTGCGCGTCAGCTCGTTCGTTGACGAGAATCCCAAAGGTTTCGGTCTGCTGCAGCGTGACCGCGACATTGCGCATTATCTGGACTTTGAGGCACATTATCAGGCGCGTCCGAGCGCGTGGGTTGAGCCGCTCGAAGGCTGGGGCAAGGGTATGGTGCAATTGGTGGAAATTCCGTCACGGCAGGAAATTCACGATAATATTGTGGCCTATTGGGTCCCGCAGAAAAGCGTCAAGGCCGGAAAAGAATATCGTTTTTCGTATCGTCTGATCTGGCTTAACGAGGTTATGAAAGAGCAAAAGCTGGCAAGCGTCGCCGCCACCCGGACCGGTTTGGGCGGCGTTTCGGGCGCGTCGGAAAATACCGATAAGCGAAAATTCGTGATCGATTTTACGGGAGAAGACCTGGGCGAGAATTACCGGGAGCAAAATATCCGTCCCGCGGCCTCGGCTCAGACGGGAAAATTTCTGCATGTTGACAGCGTTTATAATCCGGTGACCAAAGGGATAACGGTTTATGCCGATTATCAGCCCAAGGAGAATACCGACGAATTGCGGATTTCCCTTACTCGGGACGGCAAAACCGTTTCGGAAGTATGGAGCTATCAATGGTTAAAATAGTTGTTCGCAAAGAGCGGGACATCGTTCTGGCTTATTTGAAAGGCCTCGGTTTTGACAAAGACTTCGATCCCGCGACTTTTTTGGCGGAACATCCGGAGCTGAACGGGCAGGAAGAGGATCTGCCGCAGCTTTTGGACAGTCTGGTTTATGCCGCGGCGGCCAAAGTGCTGCCGCCGGAGCTGTCGCGTTCCAAAGCGACGGCGCTGTATAAGGCGCTTTATGCGGAGCTGGACGGCGCCGCTCAGTGGGGCACCGCGCCTCTGTCGGCCGGCTATGACAACGCGCAATATCGCGAAGCGGTGAGAAGCAGGCTGTTTAAAGCCGTTCCGGAATGCTGTTTTTCGGAAATGCCGCGGCAGGTCTTGGAACCGTTTAAGCCTTCCTGGGCGCATAAATTAAAATCGTTTTTGAAAATTTGCGGAGAAAAAAAGCATGATTAACGACGGTTCAATCAGTTTGACTCAGATCCGGCATCGGCGGATTTGGGTTTTCGGGCTGATGCTGGCGTCAACGCTGCTACTGGGGGTGAAATGGGTTGCGGCCATGCCGACCGAGGCCAATCCGGCGGCCAAGATTGTTATGACAGCGCTGTTTTTGCTGACTTCGGCATGGATATCGCTGTTTTTCTTTTCCAGTTTGTTCGGGTTTTGGGAGTTGTTTCGCGGCCGCAGCGTGCCGGGAATCAAGCGGGTTCCGGAGGCGACGGCGCTGAAAACCAAAACCGCCGTGCTGATGCCGGTTTACAATGAAGAGCCGCGGCAGGTTTTTGCCAATCTGCTGGCAATGGCCGAAAGTCTGGCCCAAACCGGGCAGGGCCGGCATTATGATATTTTTGTGCTGAGCGATACGACGGATCCCAAGGTCTGGGTGGCGGAAGAGAACGTATGGAATCAGGCGCGCAGGATGATGCCGGCGGATATCGGCCTTTATTATCGGCGGCGTCCCAAAAACGTTGCCCGCAAAAGCGGCAATGTCGAGGATTTTTGCCACAAATGGGGCGCTTTGTACGATTTTATGATTGTTTTGGATGCCGACAGCCTGTTGGAAGGGCGTACGATGGTGACAATGGCGCAGCTGATGGAAGCGAATCCTGACACCGGAATTATTCAGGCGCCGCCGATGTGCATCAACAGCCGTTCTCTGTTTGCGCGGATTCAGCAGTTTGCGGGCCGGGTTTACGGGCCGATTGTTTCTGCCGGGCTGGCTTACTGGCAGGTGGGCGACAGCAATTACTGGGGGCACAACGCGATTATCCGCGTCAGGGCGTTTATCGACTGCTGCGGACTGCCGGTTTTGAGCGGGCGCAAGCCTTTCGGCGGCCACATTCTGAGCCATGACTTTGTGGAAGCGGCCTTAATCCGCCGCGGCGGCTGGCAGGCCTGGCTGCTGCCCGAACTGAAGGGAAGCTATGAGGAATGCCCGCCGACCATGATTGACTTTGCGGTGCGCGACCGACGCTGGTGTCAGGGAAACATGCAGCATTTGAAGGTTCTGGTTTCCAGACATTTGCATCCGGTGAGCCGGGTTCATTTTACAATCGGCATTATGTCTTATCTTTCTTCGCCTTTATGGCTGAGCTTTTTGATTATCGGAATGCTGGTGGCGCTCGGGCACGAGTATTTCCCGCCGGAGTATTTTTATCACGAGCAGACATTGTTTCCGATCTGGCCGATTTTTGACAAGATCGGCACAATCAGGTTATTTGTGATTTCCATGTTCATGCTGATTTTTCCGAAGTTTCTCGGCATGATTATCTATGTCAAAAACAATAAGGCCTCGCAAATCGGCGGGATTTTCGGCGCGTTAAAAAGCATGCTGGCGGAAATTCTGTTTTCTGCGTTGAGCGCGCCGGTTATGATGGCTTTTCAGAGCAAATTCGTGTGGGAAATCTTTACCGGCCAGGATGCCGGCTGGAATACTCAGAATCGCGGCGGCAGCACTTCCTGGCGGGAGGCGCTGCGGCGGCATGCCGGCCATACGCTGCTCGGGCTGGTGACAACCGGCGTGGTATGGAAATATATTAATCCGTTGTTTTACTGGATGCTGCCGGTGACAATCGGGCTGATGCTGTCGATACCGGTTTCGGTCTTGTCGTCGCGGGCTGCGGCCGGGGCGGCTTTTTTCCGGCGCAAATGGTTCGTTATTCCCGAAGAGGTCGACAAGCCCCGCATTGCCGCGGCGGCGCAGAACTTTCGCACGGAACTGAAAGAGGCGGAGACAGGCGGCGTTGTCCGGCTTATCGGCAATCCGTATCTGCTGGAGGTGCATAACGTTTTGCTCGAGAGCAACGGGCCGGTGCCGGAATTTGCCAAAGAAGTGGGGGATAACGCCAGAATCAAGCTGGACAATTTTGTGAGCTATCAGAAGACGCCGGACTTTACCCGCGACGAAGAGATATTTCTGCTTTATAATCCCGATATTTTGCGGGAAGCGGCTTTGATGATGAATCTGGCTTAAGTCTGCCGGGGTGCCGCGGCGGTTTCGACATAGACGGTTTGCGGCGGGTGCGGAATGTTGATGCCGCGGCGGCGGAAGTTTTCGATGATTTTTTCACGCAGGTCATTGGCAATGGCGGAACGGCGGAAAACATCGGAGGTAAAGCAGTTAAGCTGAAATTCCAGGCTGTTTTCGCCAAGATTGCCGAAACTGACCGACGGCGCCGGTTCGGCCAGAACCTCGGGGTTGGAGGCGGCTATGTCCAGCAGCGTGTTTTTGACGGCGGGAATGTCGCTTTCGTAGCCGACGCCGACTTTGACGGCGACGCGTCCCGTGCGGCCGGAATAAGTGAGGTTAACCAGACTTTTGGAAAGAATGTCGGAATTGGGAATAATGACGGTTGATTTGTCAGCCGTTTCCAGTTCGGTTGAGCGCATGTTGATATGCCGGACAATGCCTTCCTGACCGTTGATGATCACCCAGTCGCCGATTTTTATCGGGCGTTCCCACAGGATTGTCATGCCTGCGGCAAGGTTGCTGACCATATTTTGCAGGCCGAGGCCGACACCGAACGACAGGGCGCCGGCAATGATGGTGATGCTGCTGAGGCTGCCGCCCATGACGGCGATTGCCGTCAGGGCGGAGGCGATGAAGCCCAGAAAACCGATTGACGAGATGATTGAATTGCGGACGCCGTCATTCATTTCTATTTTGCTCAGGTTGCCGTTGATAAAGCTGTTTTTGAGCATTTTGAACAATGACAGCATAATAAAAAAGCTGACAATGCCAAGCAGGATAGAGGTGATGGAAATACGAATGCCGCCGATATTGAAGCCTGTCAGGAAACCTTTTACCCGCGCCAACAGCAGATCTACCGAGACGCCCCAGGCGGCCAGCAGCGTCAGGGCGCCGAAAATCCAAATCAACGGCGTCAGAAGCAGGCCGAACCAAAATTCGGTTTTGACCAATGTGCGGCGATTAATGCGAAAGGTGCGAATCCAAAAGCGCAGCAGCAGAATGCGATGAAACAGGCCACGTATCAGGTTGTCGAAAATATAGAAAACAACGATGACGACCGCGGAGACGATCATTCGGTTAACAATGTATTCGGACAGGCGGATATAGCCGAAGAGGGAGAGCAGGAAAGCGGCGCTGACGCCAAAGGTGATGAACAGGCTGACTTTGGACGAGGTGCTCAGTTCGGAAACGGGCGTGTCTTCGGCAATTTCGTCG
>JAFUQJ010000012.1 GCA_017480995.1 Alphaproteobacteria bacterium | reverse complement strand
TTTTTGTATCAACTTATCAAAGGAGGCAGCGAAAGTAAAAGGAGAAGTATTAAATGCGTAAAAAACGAAATTCCGATCTGGAAAAAATTATTCAGGAACTGGAAGAAGCCAGGCTTTTGGCGCTGAAAAACGAATCCCCCTCGGCGGCGATTTCCGCTTCAATGGGCAAAGCCAAAGTCATTGCGCTTTTGCAGGACAAAATTAAGGAAGGCGGCGAAGACGCCGAGAAATACAAACAGATTCTCGTCGATTTTGTATAATCGATTTTTCCCGAAACACGAGGTTTTTCATGACTTATTTCAACCGACCATGGGCCGACAGCCTGCGTCTGGATGACGGCACTGTCGTGTCTTCGGCTTCGCAGCTTGAGGCCTATCTGCGCGAACATGACTTGTCATTGAGCGCCGATTACTCGGCAGCCTGGCGGCAAAAAGCAGAATGCCGCAAAGCAGCCCGACACCGCAAAGAGCTCTTTGCGGATTTTTTATTTCATTACAAAAGGAGTATCTGGAATGCCAAATCAAAAAAACATTTCTTCCGCCGCGATTGCCGCTGAGGCGCCTTGCGCGGAAGAACGGGAGACGGCCGCGGCGGATGTTTATCTTGAGCTGCCGCGCTCTTACAAAAAGGAATACGCCGCCGTTTTTAAAACCCTGCCGCCGGCTCTGCGCCGTTATCTGCATGAGCGGGAAAGCGAGATTGAACGCGGTTTTTCCAAAATTAACAATGAACTCAATGCCAAACGCTGGATAGACGAGATTTTCGGCTGCCGAGCCGAGCGTCTGTGCCGTCATGGCATCAAAAAACCCCGCGAATGGATAGAGGTCATGGCGCAGATTGACGACGCGCTGGACTCCGATCCGTGCGGAACGCTGCGCTATCTGATCGAACTCTACGGAGCGGAGGGGATTCAACCTTCTCAGACAGATCGGCAGCAGGCGTTTGAAGAGCTCAAAGAACGGCTGAGCGGACTGGAAAACGGTCTGCGGGATATTTGCGCGCTGATAAAAAACAACCGCCTTCAGGACGAGCGGCTCGAAGAAGCCCGCAAGGCCAAAGACGCGGCTTTTGCGCCGCGCGGCAAAAATTCCCGCCGCGATTTGTCAGACCTTTCCACCCGCGAGGTGCTGGAGCTCAAAATGTCTGAATACGACTAACCTATTTTTTTGCAAAGGAACATAAATAAATGCCCAATACAGATTACAACGATATCTTGACAACCACTTTGGAAAGCCGTTCCGGCAAGCTGGCCGACAATGTCAGCGAGAATTCGGCTCTCCTCAACCGTCTCAAGAACAAAAGCAAAATCCGTCCGATTTCCGGCGGTTCCAAAATTCTGGAAGAACTCGAATACGGCGAAGGCGACATGACCTGGTATTCCGGTTATGACACCATTACCTATACGCCCAAACAGCTGTTTTCCGCCGCCGAATTCAGCCTCAAGCTCTGCGCCGTTCCGGTTGCGGTTTCGGGCGAGGATATTCTCAAAAACTCCGGCCGCGAGCAGATGATTGACCTGTTTGAGAAACGCGTTGACAACGCCGTGAAGACCATGAGCAACAAAATGGCGGCCGCCGTTTACGGCGACGGCACCGAATCTTCGGGCAAGGCCATCGGCGGGTTGGCGCTGTTGGTTGCCGACAGCCCGTCAACCGGTACCGTCGGCGGTATCAACCGCGCCACGGCCGGTAACGAGTTTTGGCGCAACAAGTCGACGACGCTGACAACGGCTCTGACTTCTGACAGCATCCGCGCCGAGATGGATAAGATGTATCTGAGCCTGTGCCGCGGTTCCGACAAGCCCGATCTGATTGTCTGCGGCAATGAGCTTTACAGCATGTATGAGGCATCGTTGATGCCGCAGCAGCGTTTTGTCGACAACAAGCTGGCCGACGCCGGTTTCCAGAACCTCAAGTTCAAAGGAGCCGACGTTGTTTTTGACGGCGGTCAGAACGGACGCTGTCCCGAAAACAAGATGTACTTCCTCAACACCGATTATTTGTATCTGCGCAGCCACAAGGAGCGCAATATGAAGGTTATCGGCGGTGAGCGTATGGCCGTCAATCAGGACGCTTTGTACAAGATTATCGGCTGGGCCGGCAACATGACCATGTCCAACGCTTCGCTGCAGGGCGTTTTGATTAACTATGAAGCGCCGACGCAGACCGGAGACAACTAAAATCTGACCGAACAAATCCCCTTTTGCCGCGGCAAAGGGGGATTTGTTTTTTTCAAGGAGAAGAACATGGATTTTAACAGTTTTAATAATTTTGCTCAGTCCGGTGCCTCGGAAGAAGGGGTGTCCGCGCGTTTTTATGACTGCACCGTCAAAACCGAGCGGATCGACGCGCAGGGCTTTCCGGTTTTTGCGGAAGTCTGTTTTTGTGAAATCCGCCTCAAAGACAATGTGTCCGAGATTTTTGACCAGCCGGCGTCCATTGACAAAATCCGCCGCTTTCCGCGCGAATATGCGCTTTATCAGCAACAGCGCCGGCAGGCCGCCGAAGGCACGCCGCTTGAGCAGTTTGCCTTTTTGAGCAAACCGGAGATCGAAGCCCTGAAAGCGCGCGGCATTTACAGCGTCGAGAACCTGAGCGCGTTGGATGACGAAAAGGCCAATGCTTTGGGCATTGCCAAAGAGCGCGATCAGGCCCGCAAATTTATCGAGCAGGCCCGGGACAACCGCTGCATAGAAGAATGGCGCCGCAAAGAAGAAGGGTACCGTGCGCGGATTGCCTCTCTGGAAGAGGATGTTGCCGCTCTGCGCCGGGCGGCGGTCAAACGCGGAAACACCCTGAAGGGAGAAAAAAGTTGAAAACCATTTTAGCAATTTGTCAGGACGTGGCCGGTCTGGTCGCCACTCAGCCGCCGCAGAACCTGTTTTCGGGGAATTCTCAGCAG
>JAFUQJ010000088.1 GCA_017480995.1 Alphaproteobacteria bacterium | reverse complement strand
GTCGGCACCGTGTTCCACCCCGAGGTGACAAAACCCCAGGTTTCCTTGAGCGGTTTGGGCTCGTCCAGCATGACGATCAGCGCGTATTTGGGATCGGAAATCGGAAACGCCGACACAAACGTGGTGCGTACTTTCTTGTCAACATAACGGCCGTTTTCCGAGAGCTTGTTGGCGGTTCCGGTTTTGCCGCCGACTTCGTAACCGCGGACATTGGCGCGTTTGCCCGAGCCGTCGGTCACAACCAGCCGCATGAGCTTGCGCATGGCTTTGGAGGTGTTGAACGAAATGACGCGGTGTCCGTTTTTGGATTTCGGACTGTTTTTGACGAGCGAGGGCGAATGATACGTTCCGCCGTTGACAACCGCCGCATAGGCGCTGACAACATGCAGCGGCGAAACCGAAATGCCATAGCCGTACGCTACCGTGGCCGTCGTGCTTTCGCTCCAGCGTCTGGGAACCAGCGGCCGCCCTTTTTCGGCCAGCTCAATGTCGACGTTTTCAAAAAAACCGATTTTTTCCAGAAAGTTGCGCTGTTCGCCGGCGCCGACTTTGAGCGCCATCTGCGCCGAACCGATGTTGGAGGAATAAACCAGAATCTCCGGCACTGACAGCCAGCGGTTTTCGCCGCGATAGTCTTTGATGGTGTTGTACCTGAGCTTTAGGGGTTTGGTGGCGTCAAACTTGTCGGCCACTTTAACCTTGCCGCTTTCCAAAGACATCGCGGTGTTAAAAACCTTGAGCACCGAACCGGGTTCGTAAACGCCTTTGGAGGCCATGTTGAACAGCGCGCGTTCGTTTTTGACGCGGTTGGTGTTGGGATCAAAATCCGGCAGCGAAACCATGGCGATAATCTCGGCGGTGTTGGCGTCCATCAGAATCGCGGTCGCGCCGACGGCCTGAAATTTGTCCATGCCTTCTTTTAAGATTTCGCGGATTGTATCCTGAATCCCGACGTCAATCGACAGTGTCAGCGGAATGTCGGACTGCGTCAGGCGCTCGTCCATCGCTTTTTCGATACCCGAGATGCCGACGTTGTCAATGTCGGTGCTGCCGATAACGTGCGCAAGCAGGTTTTTGTGCGGATAGACGCGTTTTTCGCCTTCCTCAAATTCAAGGCTGGGATCGCCGAGATAGTTGATTTGATACTGCTGCGAGGGCGTCAGGTTGCGTTTGAGATAAACAAACGTGCCTTTGGAGGTGAGTTTCTTGTAGGTGGTGTCGTAATCAAGCTCGGGCAGAATCTTAACCAGCTCGTGCGCGAGTTCGGGCGCGTTGAAAACCTTCTTGGGATTGACATGCAGATTGACCGTCGGCAGAGAGGTTGCGACAATGGTGCCGTTGCGGTCCAGAATATCGGCGCGGCGGATCGGATTATGGGCAAACGTGCGGCGCGGCGCGGCGTTTTGTTTTTCGAAGGCGGGCAGGGCGCAGAGGTCAAACAGGCGGCCGGCGATAATCAGAAAAACGGCGGCAAAACAGAAGATGGAAAACATGACGCGGTTTTTGCAGACCGACAGGGAATCTTTTTCGCACGAAAAGCCGTGGAAAGAACTGATTTTGTCAATTTTGATTTCTTGTCCCGGAAGGTAGAATCCGCCCTTGTCTTTTTTGGAAAAATACTTCCCGATCATATCCGCTTCTGCCTGATGTCTCTTTCATTAGCGCTGAGCTTTTGTGAGTTTTTTGAGCCCTTTATTATGCTCGGCATAATTAGAAATGTTCTTGCGGGCGGCAATCTTTCTCGATTCTCCGTCCTCATAAGAGAATGGTAACGCAGAATAGTTAATAATTTGTTCAGCCTGAACCTGATTCAGCAAAATATGTTTGGAAACGAGTTTGCGGAGCCGCGACGGGTTGTTGAGGTGTGACCACTCGGCCTTGAGAACATGAATGGATTTGATGTCCTTTTCGATGCCGCGGTTGATGGAGTTAAGCTCGCTTTCGAGCTCCTGAACCATGTTGGTCATGACCAAATAGCTGAAACATAACAGACACGGAAGCGCTATCTTGAGTGCTAAGGCTGCTAATTTTGTACTGTTCATTTCAAACCCTTTCTGGAATTTGAGTTATTGTTTTACCGCAAAACGCAGTTTCGCCGAACGCGAACGGCTGTTCGTCCGCAGTTCCTCTTCTGAGGGCAGAATCACCTTCGAGCATTCTTTGAAAATTGCGTCGTTTTGTTCTTGGGGCGCGGCCGCGTAACGCGAAACGTGACGCGCCTTGCCGGTGTTGTTT
>JAFUQJ010000087.1 GCA_017480995.1 Alphaproteobacteria bacterium | reverse complement strand
TATCGGCCGTTGTTTTTTGCTTTTCAAAGATTAACTTATATTCAGTTTAGCATAATATACTGATTTTTAGCAATCGGCATATATGACGCAGGCTTGAATAAAGCTAAATATGTTTGACGGCAATGTCAATCTGTGGTCTTATCAAACAAAAGGAACAGAAAAATGCTCAAAACCTCGACACTGAACGGACGTCCTTATACAATCAGGGAAGAAATCTGGAACTGCGCGATTCACGGGCTCGGCGCCGCCTTAAGCATTGCCGCGCTGGCCGTGCTGGTGGTGTTTTCGTCATTGGACGGCAACGTCTGGGCGATTGTCTCGACGGCCATTTTCGGCGTGTCGATGATTGTCCTTTACAGCGCCTCGACAATTTACCACGCCGTTTCCAACCCGGAATACAAAAAGAAACTGAAAAAATTTGACCATATTTCGATTTATTATCTGATTGCCGGCTCATATACGCCGTTTTTGCTGGTTAACATGCGCGGCGCCGTCGGCTGGACGCTGTTCGGCATCGTTTGGGGGCTGGCCGTTCTCGGCACCTGTCTGAAACTCCTGACATCGGGCAGCGGCACCAAAGCATGGTCTATCGGCCTCTATGTGTTGATGGGCTGGATGATTGTGTTTGCCTCCCGAGAACTGATTGCCAAACTGCCGGAAACAGGTTTGATTTTTCTGATTCTGGGCGGCGCCTTTTATACGTTCGGGATTTTGTTTTATATCTGGAAGAGCCGGCAATATACGCATGCAATCTGGCATTTCTTTGTTTTAGCGGGAACAACAATGCACTTCTTTGCAGTGCTTTACGGCTGTGTGTTAATCTAAAACTTTAATATTTATTCATGCGCGTTTACGACACAATCGTCGCCGTTGAAGCTGTAATCGGTGACAACGTAGTCGGTTATGGTAAACAAGGTTTTGCAATAGTGCACCGTGTACTGCGGCTGCGACGGAAATCCAAAATCGGGCATGGCAATGGCCGGATAATAAACCTCGTTCGGATAGGGGTTGTTCTCCCCGTTCAGCGCCTTGGAAGACACTTCCAGATAAGTCCAGACTTTTTGGCGCGGCGTAATATAATATACGTCGTGAGGGATTCCCCAGGCCTGTTGCAGGCGTTCCTGCGACTGCCCGATCCAGGGCTGCAGCGTGGCGCCGTAATCCGGCTGCGCTTTGGCGCAGGCCGAAAGAATCAGAACGGCGGCTAACAAGACAGTTTTTTTCATCTTTTGTTTCCTTTGACTCCGTTGTGTCTTCTTATATAGGAAACTTTTGATGTTTTCAAAGTGGGGGCAGCATTTTTTGCAGTCTGGAATTGGCCGCAGCATCCAGCCTGATACGAAAACGGATGCGGTCTTCTTTAATGACATGATCCAAAACTTCGGTATTGTCATAAATCCAGGCGATCAACCGGCCGTTGGACGCGCCGACCTCGAGCTCCAGCGTCTCGTAATCCTGAGACAGCTTGGCGTCTATCAAATCCAAAAACGCCGCGCAGCCCTCGCCGCTCAAAGCCGACAACGGCGCCATAAAGGCTTTTTTGCGCGCAATAACGTCCCGCTTGCGCTCATCCTCAAGCAAATCTATTTTGTTGAGCACTTCGACATAGCGCCTGTCTTCTTCAATATTTTGAAAGCCCAGACTTTCCAGCACCTTGAGCACGTCCTGCTTCTGCTCGCGGCTGGTCTCGTTGGCAATGTCGCGGACATGGACAACCAAATCGGCGTTTACAACCTCTTCCAGCGTGGCGCGGAAAGCCATAACCAATTCATGCGGCAAATCGTAAATAAAACCGACCGTATCCGACAAAATAACCTCGCGCCCCGAAGGCAGAACGATTCTGCGCATGGAAGTATCCAGCGTGGCAAACAGCAAATCCTCGGCCAAAACGCTGCTTGCGGACAAACGGTTAAACAAAGAAGACTTGCCGGCATTGGTGTAGCCGACCAGAGCGACGACCGGATACGGCACGCGCGAACGCGCCGCCCTTTGAATAGAACGCGTCAGACGGACTTTTTCCAAGTCTTTTTTTATGCGGATTATCTTCTCGTCGATAATGCGGCGGTCAAGCTCAATCTGTTTTTCGCCGGGACCGCCCAAAAAACCGGCGCCGCCGCGCTGCCGCTCAAGGTGCGTCCAGCTGCGAACCAGCCGGCTGCGCTGATAAGTCAGGTGCGCAAGCTCGACTTGCAGCTTGCCTTCCCTGGTTTGGGCCCGCTCGCCGAAAATCTCCAAAATCAACGCGGTGCGGTCAATAACCTTGAGGCCGAGTCTGGTCTCGAGATTGCGCTGCTGAATCGGCGAAAGCTGCGTATCCACCACCAAAAGCTCCACGCCCTGCCCGACCAGCGGCAGAATCTTGTCCAGCGTGCCCTGGCTCAAAAACGTCGACGGCTTGACCGCTCGCACCCGGACGATTTCTTTATAAACGACATCCAAATTAACAGCCAAAGCCAGACCGGAAACTTCTTCCAATCTGGCTTCGCTTGACAAACTGACATATTCTCCGGCAACTTCGGGAAAGATAACCGCCGCTTTAATCCGGGGATTTTTTTCTATGTTAATCAGGGGCAAGGTTTAATTAATCTCAACTTCGACCGCTTCATTCGGCATAATGGTCGAAACGGCGTGTTTGTAAATCAGCTGGGTGTGCCCGTCGCGGCGCAGCAAAAGCGAAAAATCGTCAAACCAGGTGATAATGCCCTGAAGTTTTACGCCGTTAACCAAGAAAACCGTTACGGCAATTTTGTTTTCTTTGAGATTGTTTAAGAAATCTTCCTGAACATCTTTAGTCATTGTTTTTTCCTTATATTTATTGTTCTCTCAAAAATCTAACAACATTTTTGCGGATTAGTAAAGTATTTTTAAGCAAAAATCTTTTCGGCCCGGCGGACGACGGACGCTTCTACATAAAATATTATGTCGTCATCCGTCTGCAAAACGGTGCTGCCGTCACAGTACAAAAGTTCGCCGCCGCGCCTGAGCGCGACAATCCGGCTGCCCTCCGGCAGATTGAGCGTATTGATTTTTTTGCCGGAAAGTCCGGTTTCGGCATCGATCCGAATTTCCCAAACCTCGGCGCAGCCGCGGCTCAGAGAATAAGCGTCGGTCATTTTGGTCTTGCGGATTTCCTTCAGAAGCCGGGATATGGTTATCGAGGCGCGGTCGACCAGCACGCTGCTGCCGACATCGTCCATCAGAGTGCTGTAAGACGGCGTGTTGACAACCGCCAGCGGAATATTGACGCCGCGCTTGGACGACAGCAGCGAGGCCAGCAGATTGTCCTTGTCATTGGAAGTGACGGCGATGCTGGCGTCGGCATGATTGATATCGGCCTCAGAAAGGATAACGTCGCTCATCATCTCGCCGTGAACAACCACAACGTGACTCAAATCCTTGGCCAGCTGCCGCGCCTTGTTAATGTCATCCTCGATAATCCGGCAGCTGACGACGGTATCGTCGCGCTCAATCTGCGCTCCGAGATACGAGGCAATCAGGCTGCCGCCGAAGATAACCAGGCGCTCGTTGGTCGGCTTTTCGAGCCCGAAGGCGGCTATCGTATTATAAACCGCGTCTTTTTTGACAATCAGGTTGACCTCGTCTCCGGCTTTGAGGATGTCGTCCCACTGCGGAATAAAGCAGCGGCTGCCGCGCAGAATATTAACGACGACAACGTCCAGATTGTCTTCGCCGCGCGCAATCTGCATCACCGGCACATCGGCCAGCGGACTGGTCTCGGTCATTTTGAGCGTCAGAACAAAGGCTTCGCCGCCGAAAACCGGCAGAATATCAAAACAACCCGGAAATTTGAGAATGCGCAGAATGTTTTCGGCGATTTCAATCTCGGGAGAGATAATCAAATCAATCGGAATGTTTTTTTCATTAAACAACACGCCCCAGACCGGATCAAGAAAGACCTCGTTGTCTATCCGGGCTATTTTGCGCGAAACGCCGAACAGCGTATGCGCAACCTGACAAATCACCATGTTGACTTCGTCAATGTCGGTTACGGCCAGAATAATGTCGGCGTTTTTGATTCCCGCGCGCTCCAGCACGTCGGGATGCGACGCGTCGCCCGAAACGGGCAAAATATCATATTCTTTGGCTATTTCATCCAGCCGGGTCTGATCTTTGTCGATAACGATAATATCATTATTGCCCTTGACCAGATAGCTGACGATACTTCTGCCGACGCTGCCGCCGCCACATACGATAATTTTCATTTTTCCCTCTTTGTCAGAGACTATTCTTCGTTACAGTTGTCAAAATAACGGTTTATCTCGGCCAAGGCCGCCGCAAAATCGGTTAGCCGCACATAAGCCTCGCGGAACCTGCGTGCCTCGCGCATATTTTTGCAATACCAGCATACATATTTGCGCGAAAGGCTCAAAGCCGTCTTTTCGCCATAATAATCCGTCAGTTCTTTAATATGGGTTAACAAGGTTTGTTTGACAAGCTCCCGAGACACCTCCGGCTCGATCCGGCCATGCTCGAGATAATTGTGTATCTGCGCAATCAGCCACGGATTGCCCAGGGCCGCGCGGCCGACCATAACACCGTCGGCGCCGGTGTATTCGAGCATCTCGGCGGCCTTTTGCGGCGAGGTTACGTCGCCGTTGCCGACAACCGGAATTTTGACCGCCTGCTTGACCGCCGCGATAATGTCCCAATCGGCAGCTCCGGAATAAAACTCGGCGCGCGTCCGGCCGTGCACGCTCAAATACGCGGCCCCCGCCTCTTCGCACATGCGGGCAAACTCCACCGCGTTGACGTGCGAAGCGTCCCAGCCTTTCCGAAACTTGACGCTGACTTTGAGCGGCGTCGCCCCGACAACGGCCCTGATTATCTTTTCGGCCAGCGCCATGTCTTTCATCAGATAGGAGCCCGAATTATTGCCGACAATCTTTTTGACCGGACAGCCCATATTGATGTCCAGCGAATGAGCGCCCAGCTCGGCGGCAAAACGCGCGGCATCGGCAAACAGCTCCGGCTCGCCGCCGACCAGCTGCACGACAACCTTGTAAGGTTCGGCCCTGACATCGGCAATCCGCCAGGTTTTGGCGTTTTTGCGTGACAAGGCGTTTATCGCAACCATTTCGGACACAATATTGCCGCCGCCGAAAGAAGACACCAGCCGGCGCATCGGATAGTCGGTAATGCCGGCCATCGGCGCCAAAAACACTTTGCTGTCAAAATCCAGTATCTGCATTTATACCTTAAAATCAAATTCGCGGTTGCCGGCAAACATAAAATCAATCAGAACCGTCGAAGGTTTGTCTACCCCGGCGGCGGCATCATAGCTGCGCGCGGCATAGGCGGCATCGGCCGGCTGCCCCGCATAAGACAGCATCTGATACGAAACCTCGCTTTTGAGCAAAGAATAAGCCTTTTCGCTCAGGCGGCCGCTCCGACCGTAACTCCGTTCTTCCGCCGGCGCCGCGGTTTCGCTCTCCGCCGCGGCGGCGGTCTTATACTTCAGCCTGTCGACCGAAACCGCAATCTGCTGCTGCAGAGAGGATAGATAATCGTTTATGACCAGCTTGTTCATCGCTTATGCTCAATTCAGCTTATCCAGCGCTTTGGCCAGAATATAGTAGAGTTTGCCGATATCCGCCCCCGAAATGACCGAAAGCAGAACGCCCGAATGTTCATGAGCCTTGGCGGCGCTGATCAAGACCTCAAACTCCGAAAGATAAGAAGTTATCAGCCCGCGGAACTCGTTGTTCTTTTCAAACTCGCTGCGAACCGCGGCAATCTGCTGTTTGTTCATATTCTTGGACAGGTAGCGGATGAAAACGCCGCTGTCGCCGTTGTAGAACTTCTTCCAGAGGTCTTCCTCGTCTTTGGGATTAAAGACGCGATTGATGTCCACCGATATATTCTGCAATTTTTCGATGATGACCGAGGCCTCTTTGAGGAACTGCTCGATTTTGACGTCCTGATACGCGGAACTTAAGGAGCCCAGAGCGGCATCGGCCTTTTTGGTGCTGTAGTTAAGCTGCTTTATCTGCTTGCCGATAACGTCATTGAAACGCATGCTCTGCTGAACCAGATTGTCACCCTGCAGGCCGAAGTCTTTGCCGGCCTCAAGCAAACTGCCCATGACGGCATTAATCTTGGCAACGGTATCGTCCGTCGTGGCAACCAGCGCCTGCGACTGTTTGACAAAGACTTCGCCGGAAGAGAAAATTTCGTTGGAAATTCGCTCGGCGTTGGCGGCAATCTCGCTGATGGAAGCGCGCAGCTTGTCGCCCGACGAGGTCAAATGAGTGGCGCTGACCTTGGCGGCTTCTTCCATTTGCATGCCGAGGTTTTTCAGATCCTTGCCGAGGCCCTTGACTTTGTCATAAGCATCGTTGGCGCGCTCGGCCAGCGCATTGGAGGTGTCATTGAGCACGGTGTTGAAGCAATCGACCAGTTTTTTGGTATCATCGGAGATTTTGACCATTTTCGCGCTTTGATCGGTAATCAGATTGTTAATTTCATAAACGCTGGTGCTGGTCTCGGCGGTGACGGTATTGAAACCGGCCAGATACTTCTCGTATTCCTTAAAGACCTTGTTAAACTGCTCCATTGAAGAACGGACCGCCGTTTCCAGATCTTCGGTATTCTGCGTCAGCGACAGACTGACCTGGTCCAGACTCTTCATGGAGTTTTTGGACGCCTGACTGACATCGTCTCCGGCCTTTATCAGACGGTCGCTCAAAACATCGAATTCGTAAGCCAGCTTGGTTGTCATTTCAAACGCGGCGGCCGTGTTGTTTTTGAAGCTGTCGTTAATTTCCTTCATCTTGCCGGCAACCTGAAGCGAAGCGTCAGACAGATACTGGTACTGCTGCGCCAGCGAACTTTCGCCGAGCCGGCTCTGAGTGGCCAGCGTATTGGCGACTTCAATCATGTTCTCGGCCTGCGCGGAAAGCATTTTGTTAATCTCTTCTCCCTGTGTCTGCGCCTTGAGCATTGAAATATCGATATTCTTGGTGTGCTCGTTAATCAGCTTGACCACATTGGAAGTCTCTTTGGACAGATTGTTTTGAGCCGTTGACAGCTCGCCGCAGCTGGACAAGATACCGGCGCTGGAACTCTTGGCTTCTTCGCGCAGCTGCTTGGCATTGGCGGCAAAAACGCCCAACGCCTCCTGCATTTTGGAAGCGATATCGCGCAGATTGCCCGAAACCTCATCAACCATTTTGGCTACGGTTTCGTTCTTGGAAGCTATCAGATTCTCGATTTCGGTCAGCCGCTCAATCGACTGGGTAGAATTGGCGACGACGGAGTCGGCATGGCGCGAGGTATCTTCTTCCAGCATAACCATTCGCGAGAAGACCTTGTCGGCGCTCTGCTCGATAATGCCGACCTGCTTTTTGAGAGCTTCCGTCATGATGTCGGCGTTTTCGGCAATCTTGTCGCAGAAACTGTAAAACTCGTCTTCCTGCTGTTTGAAGAGAACATTGAGCGAGGCGGCTTTGGCATCCATTCCCTGCGCCACCTCCGCAACGTAAGACGCCGTCGAACGGGAAATATCGTTGAGCCCCTTGCTTTGCTCCTCAAAAGAATTCATGGCTTTGGCCAGCGTCTCCTGCGACAGCTGCGTCATGTCGTTGATGTTTTTGTGCTGACGCGTCAGTATATCCTCAACATTGGCCGCGCGCTCGCCGATAACCCGCGTCAGATTATCCATATTCTGGTTTTGCACCGTCAAAACGCTTTCAAACTGCGTAACCTTGGACAAGGTGCGGTTGGCCGAAGTGTCAAACTGGTTGGCCTGCTCCGCCAGATTGTCGTTAATCGCCTTGCTTTTGTTGATGACATCGTTGCAGGAATCCAGCATAACGCCGAGATTCTGCTTGAGATTGCCGACAGCATCGGCGGCGTCGCTCTCGAGCATGGCGGAGGCGGCTGACAATTCGTCAATCTGGCGCTTGAGCTCGGCCTTGATTTCCTCAACCCGGGCGGCCGAAGCGGTAATGTTTTTCTGCTGCTGTGCCAGAGAAGTTTCGCTGACCTGACTTTGGGCGACCACAACCGAAGTCGCCTCGGTGAGCAATGCCGCGTGCTTCTGCATGGCATCGGCAATTTCATTCATGCTCTGAGCCGAATCTGCCGACTGTTTCTGCAAGTTGGCGGCCGAGCCGTTAATAACCTCGTTCAGAGCCTGCATCTGCGTATTGGCGCCGGCAATCGTTTCTTTGATATGGCGATGGCGCGCCAGCAGCTCATCGCCGGCCTGCGCGGATTTGTCAAGCGCTTCGGAACTCAGACGGTCGAGCTCGGCGGTCTTGTCCCGAAGCTCGTCAATATAGGCCGTTAAATCATCACTCGCCGCCGCGCTCTTGTCACGCAGGGAGTCGACATTGGTTTCTATGGACATGTCAACCCGCTGCATGGCATCGACAACCTGCGCCGAGACATTGTTCATCTTGGAAACCTGCGTCGCGATGCTCTCTTCCAGATTATTGCTGCGCACCATCAGCTTGTCGATTTCCTGAGCCAGCAAATCGCTGTGAACGGAAAGTTTGTCATTGACGTCGTCGGCTTTGTTGTCCAGCGTTTTTATCAGAGAAACCAGATCGTGATTGTGTCTGGTCATGGCAGTGTCGACTTTTTTAATCTGCAAATCGACCGAACCGTCCAGTCCCTGCACCGCCTTCTGGATATGCGCGTCAATCTCGGAAATGTTGGCGGCGGCTTTTTTGCCGAGTTCGTCAACCTTGGACTTGAGAACGTCGTTGACCGAAGACAGGGCCGTTTCCAGCCTGCCGGTATGCGTCTCAACCAGCGTGCCGAGGCTTTCGACCTCGGCCGCGACGGATTTTTTGACAATGCCGCAGTTGTCAATCGCGCTCTGAGCAATGTTTTGCAGCATCGACGTCTGCGCCGACAAAGTTTCGCTCAAGTCGGCAAGATTGGTTTGAGCCTCGCCGTTGAACTGGCGCAGAAGCTCATTGGCCTTGACCATGGAATGACTGTTGGCTTCCGAAATATTCTGCAAAAATCCGGCGGCCTCTTTCATCTCTTTAATGCGCGGAAGCAGGTTGTCAAACAAACTGCCGAGGTTTTCTTCAACCGCCGCCGCCTCGCCGCTCAGGTTCTTGTTCATCTCGGAGAAAACGGCAATGGAACTCTGAGTCTTGCCGGTGATATTGTCAAAGTTCTGGGAAATAAATTTGACGCTGTCGCTTAATTCGACAATCGTCTTGGAAGAATAAGCGTCAAGCGTGGCAATCAGCTTCGAGAGTTCGGCAATATTGGCCTTCATCTCGTCTTTGATGAGCGCCGTCTGCTGCGTGGCCGCTTTGGACACCTGCTGAAGCTCCACCACCTGCGAGCGGATGGCGTCGGCCATGGCTTTGGCCGTCTGGGGAGCGCCGTCTTCGGGGTAGACGAGCTGATTCATATAGGCGCGCAGAAATTTGGCTTCCTGCTTGAACGACGTGCCGCGGTCAATATAGGCCATGACCACCCAGATGATGGCCAAAGGCAGCGTAATGCCCGCCAAAAAGCCGCCGAATTCGTCCGGCATCATCAGAAAAAGGTTTGACCAGCCGAAAAACTGGGTGATGTATATCAGAACAATGGCAAACCAGATGACGCTGACGCTTATCATCAGTTTGTGCAGATTGTTGTTCAGCCAGGATTGCTTTTCTTCAATCTCGGTATAAACAGGCTGTTCGCTCATAAACTGCGGAAGATTGTTGTTGGCTTTGGGCCGGCTGCTGCCGGCTGTTTGACTGGACATCTAATTAATTCCCCATTTGTCAGATAATATTCCCCTGGCCTTTGCAGGCTGAGGCTATCTTAATCCATAATTTTTAAAAGGGAAATATCTAAGCGCACGGAATCGCATTTTATCCACATGCGGAAAGCAAAAAAAATTACTCTTCCCCGGCTTTTTTGCGCAAAACGTAATTGAGGCGGTTCAAAGCCTGAAGCTGCATTTGCTCGCGGTTCAGAGACGCCGGCACGACAACGCTGACCTCAATCCTCGTTTCCGGCTCAATGGCCGTGACCTTGACGTATTGCCCCTGACGGACATATTCAAACAAAATCTCGCTCATAGCATTCCCCGTATGGCGGTTCGAGTAAAAATAACGGCCTGTTCGGCGTTTTTTTGCACTTTAGCACCGCGGGTTTTATATTTAAAGTCATTTGTTTTGTTAAACAAGACCTTGCGGCGGCTGTCGTCATAACCGCGGGCAACATACCCCTGCTCAATCAGTGCGCTGACATTGCCGATATCCATTTCCTCGTAAGACAGCTCCTGCGGAACATGGCTGACATTAAAACGCGTTTCGCGCCCGATTTCCTTGGCCATGTAGATAATATGCCCGCCGTCGTCGGGGTCAACCGCCGCCTGAGTGATGCACATGCCGTTTCTGAAACCGTTGCGATAGCTGTAAAAGTTCTTAATGTCTACCATGGTAACGGCATAACGGCGGCCGTATTCCTGATATGCGATTTTCTGGCGCAGCGCGTTCATAATCGACGCCAGATTGTTGCCGCGGTA
>JAFUQJ010000086.1 GCA_017480995.1 Alphaproteobacteria bacterium | reverse complement strand
TTTATTTGATAATTCATATTTTTACCTTTGGTTACAATAATATTTATCAATTAAATTTTGTAATCACCTTATGGAATATACATTACATCATCAATTTTTTTGAAAAACAATTGCCAATTGGCGATAATTTCACATCCTTCTTTTTTCAAATAATTTAATATACCTGTAAAATCATAAACTTCTTTTATTTGATTATCCGCTGATTTATATTTTTGCATAAAAAATTCATTGATAAAATTGAAGAAATTATCTTTTTCTTCCAATGGCAAATCTGCAATAATATGTAGATGATTATGTTTTTCCTTAAATTTACCATTTTCCATAAAAATATAAATTGGATATTGTTGTTCTTTTTTCTTATTAAAATTTTTTCCAAGTAATTTTCTATAATATTTAATCAATGCAATTCTAAAATCACTTAGTAATTTCATATGATTATAATTAACAGTTCTAGGATTTATAGTTATAAAACATTTTTGAATCATTGATGATTTCCCTTATAATAATTGTTTGTTTTGGACATAGTTCTACTCACATAATTTTTTGTAAAACAGACGGATTGATGCAACCAGCCGTTTATCTCTCATCTAAATGCTTTTCTTATGCTTGTCTAAATTGATAGCGATGGGGAATTCCTAATATCCATCTAAACCTCAATATTGATGGGGAAGTTTAAGCCCGCCAATATTCTACTACCAATATGAAAATATTATCATACACACATATCAAAATACAAAAATAAAATTCATCTATTTTTATTTATCTAATGATTAAAAAATGTAATTTTTTTATTTTGACATTGGTTTAAAAATCATATAAATTTGTGACGGTTTACTGATACAGCAAAATGTATTATATGGCATTAAAATAAAAAATAAAACTTATAAAATTCAAGGGTTTGGTTGTGCGTTTGGGAATAAATCCTGCCCCCGCAACCAAAAAGAAAAAAGCCGCCTGTCAGGGCGGTTTTTTTGATTATAGGCAAAAAGAAAGCACCTCGGATCCGGGTTAGGGATCAAAAGGTGCTGTTTTTTTAATAAAGGCTGACATGTATGCTTTTTTGTGAATCCTTATTGGACCAGTCTTGTTCCGGTTCGTCACAATCGCGGTCTGCCAACACTTCTTTTAACGCTTTTCTGAGCGCCCGGATTAATGAAAGTTCTTCGGCACGATCTTCCTCTTGTCGATTCAAATCGTTTAACTCTTCAAACAAATCGGAAGTTTCCATGTCCATCCACTTCTCAATTGCCTGATTAACTTTCTCCTCGCGAATTTCTTTCTTTGTCATAATGATATATGTTTTGGGTTTATATTATTGTTATTTTTTTCTAATAAAAGTGTGCTCTATTAAAAAAGAAATAACCATAAACTGCCAAAGCAGAAAATAATTATGACTTTTTCTTAAATAATAGAACACACTAATTTGTTGTTATGTTCTGATTATATCATATTTTCAGAGCGCAGGCAATATATATTAACAAAGGATGTTTTTTGCGAAAAAAACGCTGCCTGAAGCCGTCAGCGCAATTCAAAAAATTCTTTCCCCACGCCGCAGAGCGGGCAAAGCCAGTCTTCGGGCAGCTCTTCAAAAGGTATTTCTCCGTCGTAGACATAGCCGCAGACAACGCAGGTCCAGTGCTTTGTCTGCTGAGACGGCTGAGTTTCGGCTGCCGCCGGAGACGGGGTGTCGGTTTCGGTCGGTGCGCCTTTCTGCCAAAGGCTGAAGGCTTCCAGCACTTCCTTTTTGAACCCGGCGCGATAATCCTGATAGGTCAGCGCTTCGGTGTCGCGCGGGTCGAAGGCGTCCTCGACCTCGGCAATGAACAGGGTATTGCACGGATAGTCGAGTTTGTTGATGACTTTGGCGCGGATTTTGCCGATGGCTTCGTCAAGATAGGGCAGGCCGTCTTTTTCCGAAAAACGGACATTGGCCCATTTGTCGGTATTGCGGCTGGTCTGAAAACCGAAATTGCCGACGGTAAAGGGATCAATGCCGCGCGGCAGAACGGAAACGCCGAATTCGCCGGATTGTTCGATACATTCTTTGGTGTAGCTGTTGTTCATGCAGGAGAGAATAAGCAGGTTGGGGTTGATTGCAATCTGACTGACGGCGTCAACCAGAGAACCTGCGAAAATTTCTGGATTGTCTTTGTGCCGCGCGGAAACAACATACAGACCGTTGGTGATTTTAAACAATACTTCTTCTTGCACGATACTCTCCTTTGAAAGTTTAACAGCGTTTAAAATATATACTTTATAATGAAAATATTAAGAAGTTTTGATAAATTATTTGTGTTTGATTATAAAATAGGATTTAATACGGAGCAATCGTTATTTGTGGAGGAGCGGTTTTATGAAGACGGGGCTGGTTTTGGAAGGCGGGGCCAAACGCGGTATTTATACGGCCGGCATTTTGGACGTTTTGCTGGAGAACAATTTGTTGGCGGACGGGGTTATCGGCGTTTCGGCCGGAGCGATTCACGGCTGTTCGTACGCCTCTTTGCAGCCGGGACGCAGTATTCGGTATAATATGAAATACGGCAATGATTACCGTTTTATGAGCCTTAAATCCTGGCTTAAGAGCGGCAGCGTGGTTGATACGCAGTTTTGTTATCACGAGCTGCCCGAAAAGCTCGATCCGTTTGACAACGAGGCATTTAAAACTTCCGGCATAAGGTTTTATGTGACCTGTTCGAATCTTGAGACCGGCGCTGCCGAATATCTTTGCTGCCGGGATATGTTTGCCGAGATTGACTGCCTGCGCGCTTCGGCTTCGCTGCCGCTGGTCTCGCAGATTGTCGAAGTCGGCGGAAAAAAGTTGTTGGACGGCGGCATTGCCGACAGTATTCCGCTGCGGGCTTTCGAAAGCATGGGGTATGACCGCAATATCGTTGTTCTGACGCGGCCGGCCGGGTATCGCAAAAAGCCGAATCCTCTGGCGTGGCTTTCTGCTCTGGTTTACCGCCGCTTTCCCAAGTTTGTGGCAGCGGTGCGCAATCGGCATCTGATGTATAATGCCGAGCTGGAATATGTCGAGCGGGCGGAAAAAGAAGGTCGTGTTCTGGTGCTGCGGCCGAGCCGCGCGATTAAAGTGCGCAAAATGGAGCAAAATCTCGAACGGGTTCGGGAAATGTATGAGCTCGGGCGCTTTGATGCCGAGGCTAATCTGGAAAAAATAAAAGCGTTTTGGCAAAAACGGGCGGCGAAATAAAAAAAACCGGGGTTATCCCCGGTTTTTGCGTCAGCTATTGGCGTGTTTCTTCTTTGCCGGACGGGCGGCGGCGTGATATTTGCGAATAAGTTTTTCAATAGCGCGGGCAGCGTCGGCAGACATGGCGTACAGAGGGATGGAAAACGCGCCGAATTGGCTGCCGCGGGTAATCTTTTGCATCAGATTCATGTGGTAACCGGGCAGGCGGCCGGTATCGAGTTTAATGATCTGTTTGCGAAAAATGCCTTTGCCGATTGTGATTTTGCGGATTTTTACGATGTTTTTCCATTCCAGAGGTTCGGCGCGGTCAATTTTTACGGATGACTGCGAAATTTCGGCCAGCCGCAGCGGCAGCAGAAAAACGAGCAGCGCGCTCAAAACCGAGAGAATACAGCTGCCGAGGGCAAAGTAATATACGCCGGGATAATCGGGAAAAATCGTCAGGGTAAACAAAACCGCCAAAGTCAGAAGAAAAATGTTGAAAACCAGATACAATCCGAGTTTTTTGCGGCTGTAATAAAAGATATGAAGCGGGTTTGCCATGGTTTTCTCCTCCCGGTAAATCTTGCGTCTTTTTTTATTATACAATTTTATGTCAAACGGCGCAATATTTTCTTGTCCGAAAACGGAAACTACTCGGCGGCAACGGTTTCCTCCGGGTTTGGCGGTGCAAGAAAAGTGTCGATAAAATCCATTTTTTCAAAATAGCGGCGCGGATGGTTTTCTTTGTCATAAAGTTTGAGCCAGCTTGCATAGGTTTGGATGTCGGAAAGAGACGAAGAGTCGAAATTTTCCATTGCCTGCATGAAAACGTCGCAGGAATTGAATTCGGAAGCCTCTGTTCCATGGCTGAAATATTTTGTTCTGACCTGTTTCATTAACTGTTCGAATTTTTCATGGTCAAAAGTTGCGTCTGTACCGATGTGTTCGCGGATATGACGAATTGTGTTGTCGCCTCGATAATTGTTTTTGAGATCTTCGTACAAGCCTTTGCCGTATTCGCGGACACAGGCCAGAAAAACGGCAAATTCAGGGTAGAACGCTTTGTTTGCGTCGAGGCTTTGCAAAAAGAGAATCAGCCTTTGCATGACCTGATTCTGCGCGCGCAGCGAAAAGTTAAACAGGCAGGAATAAGCGGCAAACAGGATGTTGATGATCTGAGCGACCGAACGGCTGTCTCTGTTGCGCTGCAGACTGTGTTCCACTTCGGGAAATCTGCGCAGCAGCGGTTCAAGGCCGTATTTTTCGCTCAGGTACAGGACGTATCTTTCGGGATCGGGTTTGGGCAGCGCAAAGGAGTAGGTGACAAATTTGCGCATATATTCGCTGAAGTTTATTGGCCCGTATAACTGTTTAACCGAGTTTTGAAGCTGGTTCTCGTCAATCGAAAGGACAAAGACGACGCCCGGAATTTCAAACAGATGTTTGACCGTTTCGAGGAGTTCTACCGCGTAATCGGGACGACAGCGGTCAAGTTCGTCAATAATGATGACCAGAGGCCGGTTATGGGCGGCTATTTCTTTCAGAACGGTTTGAAACTCCGCAACGGCCGCGCGGTATTTTTGATACTCTTCGTAAATCTGCTTTTCGTCCGCGTTTTGCAAAAGGGTGCCGCAGTTGAAAGAAAGGCCGGGCAGGCGGATGGTGGTGGCGGCCAAAACTTTTTCCGCCGCGGCCGTGAATCTTTCCAGCGCGGAGCCGTTATCCTGAGTTTTGTAAATGGTGTTAAGTTTTTCGCTGATTTCGCAGATAAGCGGCATCAGGGGGTGAGGATAAAAGTCAACTTCCCAGACATTGTAGCAGATGCAGGGGATGCCGTGGTTGCCGAGGCAGGCTTTCAGTCCCTCGCAGAAAAAACTTTTGCCGATGCCGAACGGAGCGGTGACGCTGTATACGGCCGTTCCTTCGGTATGTCTGATGATTTGGGCAAATCCGCTTACTTTTTCGCTGATGCCGAGTTTGTCTTTTTGTTTCCAGGTTTCAAAGTTTTGGTTGTTCATAGTTCAAGTCCTCCGTCACGGAAAACATAATAATGTAATGTGCAAAAAATACAACCTTTAATTTATCTTTTTTTGAAATTCATGGCGGCAGAGTTGATGCAGAAGCGCATGCCTGTGGCCGACGGGCCGTCGTTGAACAGGTGGCCGAGATGCGAGCCGCAGCGGGCACAGGTGACTTCGGTGCGCGTCATGTTATGGCTGTAATCGGGATTCAGCGCGATGCTGCCCGGGATCGCGCGGTCGAAGCTCGGCCAGCCGCTTCCGGAATCAAATTTGGCGCTGCTGTCAAAGACGGGATTGCCGCAGGCGGCGCAGGAGAAACTGCCGTCTTCCCCGGTATGCAGATATTGGCCGCTGAACGGCGCTTCGGTTGCCCGGCGGCGCAAAATGTCATATTGCTGCGGCGAGAGTCTTTGTTTGAGCTCTTCTTCATCCGGCGTCTCGGTTTTTGGGGTTAACGGGCAGCGGGATTGGCCGCGGCGCTCAAGGTATTTTTGATGATAAGTCTCCGCCGGGTAGAATTCCGCGGCGGGAAGAACTTCGGTAACGATCGGAGCGTCATATACCCCGGCCGCGTTTAGCTGCCCGATTTTACGAAGGGCTTTTTCTTTTTGAGCGTTGTTCAGATAAAAAACGGCGGAACGGTATTGGCTGCCGATGTCCGCTCCCTGACGGTTCGGGGTGGTCGGGTTATGAATGGCAAAAAAGACGTCGAGCAGCCGGTCATAACTGATAAGCCTGTCGTCATAGACGACTTTGACGGCTTCGGCATGTCCGGTGGAATTGGTGCAGACCTGTTCGTATGTCGGCGCCGCTGTGCCGCCTCCGGTGTAGCCGACAAGTGTTTCCCTGACGCCGGGAACGGCATCAAACGCGGCCTGCACGCCCCAGAAGCAGCCGGCCGCAAAAATGGCTTGCGATAGACTCATTTGCTGTTCTCCCGCTGATGTCGCATGTTTTTTATATAGTCTCTGTAAGCGTAATTTAAATCGTAAGTTAAGGCTTGTGAATTCGGAATTTTCGGGGTAGGCTGAAAACAGCAGCAGAAAAGGAGATTGCATGATGAGATTTATGGCTTGTGTTTTAGGAATGGCAATGCTGGCCGGGTGCGGCGAGGCCTACGAGGTTAACCCGGCGTTTGTTAACAATGCGGTGAACGAAAATTCTCAGATTCTGTATTCGCCGGGCGGCGTCTATTGGAGTGACGGCGGCATGGTTGAAGACCGGATCGTCTTTACCAGACATGTGTCTTCCGGCAGCGGCGGCTATTCCGAATACACGGCCGAAAAAGAAGCGCCGCTGTATCTGCCGAGCAATTATGAGTTTTTGTATGAGGGACGACTTATCGGCTATAATACGGCAAACTTCAAGTTTTTTGAAGCGCGCTATGAAGACGGAACTTTTAATGCGGTCGAATTGTCCGCGGCGCAGATAGGGGATTTGTTTCCGGGGCTGGAGTTGTTGAAGATTTCGGAAGCCAAAGACGGCGTGCTGACGGTAAAACGCCGGCCGGGGCAGGTCAAGTCCTTCTTGCTGGTTAACGATACGGACAGGGATTTTCACCGCTACTCTTTTGAAAACCGCAAAGCGGCGGAGCCGTTCAAATCGCTGCTGACGGTTGACAGCTTTGACGAGATTGTTTTTTCGCATTTCGGCTCGCGCGACGAACTGTTTCCGATTTTGCGGATAAAAGTTGCGATGTAATAAAAAAGCCGCTCTGTTGAGCGGCTTTTTTTGAGGCCGATAAAATTATTTGCCGGCAGCGGCGGGGCGCAGCAGCGAAAGGGCAATGCTGCCGGCC
Source organism: Alphaproteobacteria bacterium (assembly GCA_017480995.1). Lineage (GTDB taxonomy): Bacteria > Pseudomonadota > Alphaproteobacteria > RF32 > CAG-239 > CAZU01. Next base: position 1,824 of record JAFUQJ010000086.1, on the reverse strand, counting down.
AGGATGCCGAAAGTAACGAGCAGCGACTGCCAGGCTTCGATTTCGATGCCGATGTGCGGCAGAAAAATCTTGCTGCCGATAAAAATCAGGATAACGGCCAGCGCCGGTTTAAGATAGGTAAAGCGGTTGATGCTGGCCGCCAGCAGAAAATACAGCGCCCGCAAACCGAGAATCGCAAAGATGTTGCTGGTGTAGACGATAAAAACGTCCTGCGTAATCAAAAAGATGGCCGGAATGCTGTCAACCGCAAAAATAATGTCCATCAGCTCAATGATAATCAGCGCAAACAGCAGCGGCGTAATGAGAATCTTTTTGTTTTGGCGCACGATAAAATGTTCGTCATACAATTTGCGCGTCATTTTAAAGGTGCGCTTGACCAGTTTGAAAATTCTGGTGTCAGATAAAGAAGTTTCCTCGTCTCCGGTAAGCAGCATTTTGACGCCGGTATAGAGCAGAAAGAACGAAAAAACGTATAAAATCCAATGGAAGTCGCTGACGAGTTTGGCACCGACCATGATCATCGCCGCGCGCATGACAATTGCTCCCAGAATACCCCAGAACAAAACGCGGTGCTGGTATTTGGTTGGAATCTTGAGGCTGGTGAAAACCAGGGAGATAACAAAAATATTGTCCATGGAAAGGCTTTTTTCGACCAGGTAACCGGTATAATAAAGCATGCCGGCGGCCGGGCCTTTTTCATAGATGATAAACAGGCCGAAGATAAGCGCGATAAGAATATAGTAAATACTCATTTTCAGAGTGTCGGCAATCTGCGGCTCTTCGATTTTCTTGTGAAAAACGAACAAGTCCAAAAATAAGAGAATAAAAATCAATGCGCCGAAAATCAGCCACATTACGTTTGTCGAGAGCATGTAGTGGTGCTCAAGCAGATAATTTATTTTTTCCAATTTATAAAGTCCCGTTAGTTGTTCATTTTGGTCAGAAGAGCTTTCAGTTCCTCAAGGCTGCTGACTTCGGGAACGTGTTTCAGGTCTTCGGGCAGGTCGGTCGTAAATTCGCAGCGATAACGTATCGGGTGAGCGCCGGCGGCGATTGTCGCATACTGGTTGTAGATGCGGTCGTCAACCAGAACGGTTTCTTCCGGCTTGAGGTCATAGCGGCGGAAACATTCCTTGAGCATGTCTTCTTTGGCGGAATCATGCATGAATTTGCCGTGTTGGACGCACTCTATCGTCAAAAAGCCGGTGACCGGAGCAAGCAGCTGGTTTAAAAACTTCTTTTTGGTCTCGACGTCGAAAGTTGCCGACAAGGTAAACTGGCGGTATCCCTGCTCGTGCAGCTCTTTAAGCGTTTCGATAACGCCCGGATAAAGCGGCCGGTCGGTGAAAAACTCCGGCGAGTGGCAGAAGTCATAATCCATTTCTTTGCCCAGCGTCGGGTGAGTCTTGAGTTCCAGCGCGCCGTATTTTTCGTTAATCGGCAGCACCTTGGGAAGGTCTTCCCATTTGATGTCTTTATAGGTGTCGCGGTAATTGGGGTGCTTGGTCAGAAAGTTGTAATAGGCGTAATTCAGATTGGCCAGCACGCCGTCGACGTCCCAAAAGATGTTTTTTATGGTCATCGCGTTCTCTCCTTTAGTTAGACGATTGTTTTGGTTTTTCCGGTCCACAGCGGAATGCAGTTAAACAGTTTGCAGCTGCATCTTCCGCCTTTGCGGGTATAGGTCAGAAACGGCAGGAAACCGAAGAGGCTGACGCGCGTGGTTACGGTGGCGCGCTCAAGAGCCTCGGCATAAAGCTCGGGATTTTCGCGTTTTACGAAACCGCGGATCCTTTCGCTGACTTCGGCGGTACGGCGTTTCTG
>JAFUQJ010000085.1 GCA_017480995.1 Alphaproteobacteria bacterium | reverse complement strand
TTCTCTGGCGACGGAGGTTTTTTCGATATGTTTGTCGGCGCGCGCACTCAAAAAGGCGCGAAATCCGCGGATTTCCATTTTTTGCAGGTCGGCAAGCGTCGGCAGGTTTCGCTGATAATCGCTTAAAAAATCAAAGAAAATGCTCAGGTCGCGCGCATAAGCGTCCACCGTATGGGGCGAAAAACGACGCTCTGCGGCCAGCCAGTTCCGCCAGCGGCGGATTTGTTCGACAACCTCGGGTGAGGCTTTATAGCGGATTTCTGTTTTCATAACTGCATTGTGCCGGACGAATGTTAAAATAAACTTAATTTCTGAAATTTTGTCTAGACAGGTTTGCGGAAACAAGTGTAAAGATTATTGTGTTGATTTTATGATAAAGGGTTTCGTCAGCGGAATAATCTTTGATGAGAAATTAATTCTTGCCGAAACCGGGGGAAACGTTGGTTTTTATGTCTGACGGCAGTTGTTTGGAAGTGAGATTTAAGTAATAAAACGGAGTTTTGATTTAAGTGTCAAAACTCTTTTTTTGCAAAATTTTGTGTGTAAAGCAGAATGAGGTTTGAGAATATAAAACCGGCTGTTATGATAAGCGGCAGAGGAGAGAGTTATGATTGTCGGTGTTTTGCTGCCGCTGCCGTTTAACGAGCCCTTTGATTATCGGATTGACGACGATGTCGAATTGGGCGAGATTGTCCGCGTGCCGTTCGGGCGCGAGGCGCAGATCGGCGTTGTCTGGAAAAAGGGCAAATCCAGCAAACTTGACGATGCTAAAATCAAACCGGTAACGGAAAGATTCAATTTCCCGCCTTTGCACGCTGATTTAAGGAAATTTATTGAATTTACCGCGGCCTATAACATGGCTTATGCGGGGTTGGTTCTGCGCATGGTCTTGAGCGTGCGGCAGGTGTTTGACAATCCGAAAATGACCGTGTTGTATGAACTTTCGGGTAAGACGCTGGCCGAGGCCGGGCTCAAAAATTCCGCCGCGCGCTGGCGGGTGATGGATTTTTTGAAAGCCATGCCGTTCAACCGGCAGGAAATCGCGGCCGGAGCCGGCGTCGGACAGAGCGTTATCAGGGCGATGATCGATGCCGGCGTACTGTGGCCGGTTCTGATTGAGAATAAACGGCAGTTTGCGCCGCCGGTGCCGGATTTTCAAAAAGTTAAACTGACGCGTGAACAGCAGGCCGCAGCCGACGAATTGGTCAGAAAAGTCGGTCACGGTTTTCGGGTGACGCTGCTGAACGGGGTGACCGGTTCGGGCAAGACCGAGGTGTATTTTGAGGCGGCGGCGGAGGCTTTTCGGCAAGGGAAGCAGGTCTTGATTCTGGTGCCGGAAATCGGGCTGACTTCGCAATGGCTCGGGCGTTTTGAAAAACGTTTCGGCGTTAAGCCGGCCAAATGGCATTCGGCGCTCGGCAACAATGAACGCGTCGATACATGGAAAGCCGTTTGTCAGGGCGAGGCCAGAATCGTCATCGGCGCGCGCTCGGCTTTGTTTCTGCCTTATGCCGATTTGGGGCTGATTGTGGTGGACGAGAGCCATGACCAGTCGTTTAAGCAGGAGGACGTTGTCAATTATCAGGGGCGCGACATGGCGGTCATGCGCGCAAAATTTGAGCAGATTCCGATCATCTTGTCTACCGCGACGCCGGATTTGGAGACGGTTGCCAATGTCGAGAGCGGCAAATATGACGAGCTGCGCCTGACCAGCCGCTATGCCGAGGCGGCATTGCCCGACATCAAGATTATTGACCTCAAAAGCGACAAGCCGATACGGGGCTCGTGGGGCGTTTCGTGGCTGGCGCCGACATTGGTCGAACAGATAAAAAACAACTTTGAGGAAGGCGGGCAGACAATTCTGTTTCTGAATCGCCGCGGTTATGCGCCGCTGATTGTCTGTCGAGACTGCGGGCACCGGATTCAGTGTCCGAACTGCACGGCGTGGCTGACCGAGCATCGCGGCGCCGGCCGGCTCGTCTGTCATCACTGCGGCTATATGATTCCCATTTCCAAAGAATGTCCCGAGTGCCATTCCGAGAGCGGCCTGACCGCGTGCGGTCCGGGAGTCGAGCGGGTGGCGGAGGAGGTGAAATACCGTTTTCCGACGGCGCGGGTGAAGGTGCTTTCCAGCGATATTACGACCAATTTTAAGGAAGTGTCCGAAGTTATCAGGGAGATGGAAGACGGCAAGGTCGACATTCTTATCGGAACGCAGATTTTGGCGAAGGGGCATCATTTTCCGGCGCTGACGCTGGTGGGAATCGTAGATGCCGACCTCGGACTGATGGGCAGCGATCTGCGCGCGAGCGAACGGACGTTTCAGCTGTTGTCGCAGGTGTCGGGGCGGGCCGGCCGCGGCGAGAAGAAGGGGACGGTTTATTTGCAGACGCTGTATCCGGAAAATGCCGTTCTTCAGGCGTTGGTTGCCAATGACGCCGAGAAGTTTCTGACGCTGGAGAAAAAAACGCGGCGGATTTTGAAAATGCCGCCGTACGGCCGGCTGGCGTCGGTCATCGTGTCGGGCGCCAAGCGGGAAGACGCCGAGAAAACGGCCATTCTGCTGGGGCAGGCGGCTTTTAACGGTGCCGAGATAACAACGCTCGGTCCGGCGCCGGCGCCGATTTTTATGCTGCGCGGCAAATACCGTTACCGTTTGCTTTTGAAAACGGGAAAAAACGTCAAGATTCAGGATTTTGTGCGCGAGTGGCTGAAGCGGGTCAAAGTCCCCGGAACCGTCCGCGTCGAAGTCGATATAGATCCGTATTCGTTTTATTAGGGAAGAAGGCTTTTTTTGTCGGTAAGTCGGCAAAAATCCTTTTTATTTTTGAATAACGGATTATTCTTATTAAGAAATTTGAAACTATTGACGGATATGATGTAACAAGTTTAAATAGCACAGAGTTAGCGAACGTGAAAAAACTTTCAAAAGCCAAAATAGCGGCAACTTATGCCAACGCTTTGTATGCGGCAGCTCTTGAAAAAAACAATCTCGAAACCGTTTTTGCCGACGTGCGGAAACTGCTGCCCGTGATTGAGGCC
>JAFUQJ010000084.1 GCA_017480995.1 Alphaproteobacteria bacterium | reverse complement strand
CGGCATGCGTTTTTATCTGATTGCCTGGCTGCTCAAAAAGTGGGGCGCGCCGATGAAAGAATTTATCGAAAAGAACCTCGGCATTCTGTCCGTCCTGTTCCTGGTTTTACTGATCGGCGGGTTTGTGCTGATTAAATATATCTAACGCTTATCCGGACTTTTGCAAAAACCGGCGACCGGACAGTTAGCGCAGTCGGGTTTTTGCGCCTTACATATATAGCGGCCGAACAACACCAGCCAGTGGTTGAAATGGCGCTTGTATTCGTCCGACAGAATTTTTTCCATCTCGGCTTCCACCGCCAAAGGCGTGCGGCCGTCGCACATGTCCAGCCGCTCGGTGACGCGCAGCACATGCGTGTCCACCGCGATTGTCGGCTCGTTCCACCACACGTTCAGCAAAACGTTGGCCGTCTTGCGTCCGACACCCGGCAAATCTTCCAAAGCCGCGCGGTCATGCGGCACGGTTCCGTCATGCTTTTCGACCAGAAGCCGGCTCATTTCCATAATATTTTTGGCTTTGTTGTTATACAGTCCGATTGTTTTGATATGTTCCTTCAGGCCGTCCAATCCCAAAGCCAGCATTTTTTGCGGCGTATCGGCAATCTTAAACAGTTCTTTGGTCGCCTTGTTGACACCCTTGTCGGTGCTTTGCGCCGACAAAACGATTGCCGTCAGCAGCGTATAGGCGTTGGTATACTCAAGCTCGGACGGCGGATTGGCGTCCTTTTTCTTGAAAACGTCCAAAATTTTCAGTGTCTCTTCAGGGCTGCGCATTATGCTTTTACTCCTCCTGCTCCGGCGGCCTTGGGGGCATTTTCGTCTAACGGCCAGCGCGGACGCGGTTTAAAATCCAAATCATTATGTATGCCTTTGAGCGCGCGTTCCATTCCGGCCCAGGCAATCATCACGCCGTTGTCGGTGCAAAACCTGATCGGCGGCGCCGAAAAGACCAGCCCCTCGGTCTCGGACAGCTGCTTCAGCTTTCCGCGCAGATAAGTGTTGGACGCCACGCCGCCCGACACGACCAAATCTCTGCCCTGCGGATATTTGGTATGAAAAATTGCAATCGCCTTCTTGAGCTTATAAATCAGGTGATCCGTCGCCGCTTTCTGAAAACTGGCGCAGATGTCGGCGGTATCCTGTTTGCGTAAAATCGCATGTTCGATATTGCCGTCCGCCGCATAAGATTCGATGATTTTGCGCACCGCCGTTTTCAAACCCGAAAAAGACAGGTTGCAGTCGCCCGAACCCAACAGCGGCCGCGACAGCACAAAACGGTTCTCGTCTCCGAGGTCCGCCATTTTTTCAATCATCGGCCCGCCCGGATAACCGAGGTTCAGCATTTTCGCCACTTTGTCAAAAGCCTCGCCGGCCGCATCGTCAATCGTCGTGCCGAGCCGCTCAAACTCGCCCACGCCTTTGACAACCAGAATCTGGCAATGCCCGCCCGAAACCAGCAGCAGCAAATAAGGATATTCAACATCGGAAGTCAGCCGCGCCGCCAAAGCATGCCCTTCCAGGTGATTCACCGCGATAAAAGGCTTGTCAAGCGCCAGACTCAGAGCCTTGGCAGCCATAACGCCGATAACCACGCCGCCGATAAGCCCCGGCCCCGAGGCCGCCGCCACCGCGTCAATATCCTGCGGCTTGACGCCGGCTTTCTTAAAAGTCTCTTCCAAAATATCTTCAATATGGTCAAGATGCGCGCGCGCCGCAATTTCCGGCACTACCCCGCCGTAAGTCTTATGTTCAAGCTGCGTCAGCACGCACTCGCCCAGAATTTCGCGCTTATCGTTGACAATCGCCGCCGCCGTCTCGTCGCAGCTGCTTTCTATTCCCAAAACAATCATCGTCAAAACCTTTCGACTGCATATATTATACTTCTTTATTGCAGTTTTTTGATTATTATATACACTATAAAAAGTTTAATGCCAAGAATTTACTTAACATAAGGAACCCGAAAATGGCCAAGCAAAAAGACCCGCAGACAACCACCGCAGCGCCGGACGCCGCCCCTGCCGCGCCGGCATCTTCCGGAAGCCTGAAAAAATATGCTTTCCGCATTGTGCTTCTGGCTGCCGTCTGCGGCGCCGGATACGGCCTTTGGAAAAACCCGCAGCTCGTCGACCGCGCCCGAAACTGGCTTGCCCCGGCAGAACAGGAAGATCCTTACGCCGCGCGATTTGCCGAAATGCAAAACCGGATTGCCCGGCTGCAAAACCAGCTTGACCAAACCAACTACAAAATCGACAATTCGGGTTTTGCCGAAGTCCGGGAGCAGGTCCGCAATCTCGAAAAAATGAATCTCAACATGATCGACTCCAAGGCCGACGTGGCGACAATTCTCGGAGTAATCACCCGCATGGACGCCGCTGAGCAGAAAATCAACAATCTGAGCGAAGTCACCGATTCGAGCGCCCTGCTGCTGACCGGAGTCCTCTTGGTCAAAGACGCCGCCAGCCGCGGCCAGACCTTTGAATACGAGGCCGAGGTCTTAAACCAGATTGCCGCAGGTAACCCGCAGGCTTCCCGCCAGGCCGAAAAGCTGCAGGCTTTTGCCGCTTCGGGCATTCCGTCCGATTTGGAACTGGCCGTTGAGTTTGAGCAGATCCGCGCCGCCATGCTCAATCGCCGAAAACAGGATTCCGACCAAACCTGGAAGCAACGGCTCAACACCAAACTCAACGAAATCGTGCAAATCAAAAAACTTGACGCCGATACGCCGCTGCTTACGGCCGAACAAACATTGGACAACGCCGACAGACTGATTGAAAACGATGAAATTCTGCGCGCCGCCGCGCTGCTGAAAAAATCGACCGAACCCGAAATCGCCGATTCGGCCGAGCTTCGGGCCTGGATTGCCAAAGTCGAACATCGCGAAGAATTTTATCAGGCGGTTTCCGCGCTCTCGGCAAACGCTCTCGCAGCGCTCAAAGTCGACAATCTGCGCAAGGTTCGCGGTAAATAAGGCCTAAAAAGTAATTTTAATGGACGTCAGCTGGTTTTTCTTGCGCTTGAGCACTTCAAAATGAAAGCCCTCAAACATAAACTTCTGCCCTTCCGACGGAATGGAACGCGTCATGTCCAGCAGATAGCCGGCAATCGTCGCCGCGTTGTCGTCGCAGATGTTCCAGCCGAATTTGCGGTTTAAGTCGCGGATCGGCACCTGCCCGTCGACAATAAAGGTCCGCTCGTCAATTTTCCGGATTCCCATAATGTCCAGGTTCGCAACGTCGCTTTCGTCATTAATATCGCCGACAATCTCTTCCAAAATGTCTTCCAGCGTCACAATTCCCTGCAGTACGCCGTATTCGTCAACCACAATCGCAAAATGCTCGCGCCGCGCCCGAAACAGCTGCAGCTGCTGTTTAAGCGTGGTATTGTCGGGAATAAACCACGGTTCGGTCATAAGTTTGCGAATATCGACGCTGCGATAATCCCCCTTTTTGTCGATTATCTCTTTAAACAGCGTTTTAATGCGGATAATGCCGACGATGTTTTCCGGCTTGTCCTGATACAGGGGAATTCTCGAAAACGGACAATTTTCGACTTTTTCAAGAATTGTTTCTATCGGCAGCTCAATATCGACCGAAAACAGATTTTTGCGGTGATTCATCACATCATAAACGGTAATGTCGGTCAGATCGAGAATGCTTTTGAGCATTTCCCGTTCTTGTCGGCCTTCTTTACCGTCATACATATATATTGCGCCGCGAACCTCGGCCAGAGCGTCATCGCCGGAAGCGCCGCCGTCCCTGAGGCCGAAAACCCGAAACGTCAAATGCACGATTTTTTGCAAAAACCAAACCGCCGGCGCAAACAGTTTAACAAAAACGTTCACCAGCGGAGCCACCAGCAGCGCCGTTTTGTTGGCATTGCGCACCGCATAGCTCTTGGGCAGCATATCCGTATAAATCAAGACCAAAAACGTCATGATAACCGTCGCGTAGGCCACGCCCTCCCGGCCGAACATCTCGATTAAAACGCTTGTTAACAAAGACGTCGCCAGCGTATTGCTCAGATTCGAGCCCAGCAGGGTTGTGATAATCAGATTGTCTTTGCGTTCAAACAGTCTGCCGACCAGCTTGGCCTGAGGATTATTGCGGTTTTTGTCCTGATCCGTAATAAACGCCGAAGAAGCTCCGGTCAGAGCCGTTTCGGACCCGGAAAAAAAAGCTGACAGCAACAACAGAATGACAACGGCAATTATTGATATAATCATGACTTGTTCCGACCTAAAAAGTTTTCTATCGCCTCAATCACCCGGTTAACCGTAACCGAGACCTGCTCTTCTTTGGTTTCGACAATAATATCCGCTTCCGAATAAAAGGGATATTCTTCCGATATGTATTTTTCGAGCTTGTCTTTCAGATGATCGTCCGCTCCGCGCAAAAACGGCCGGTGCTTTCTTCCGGCAGTCCGGCTGTATAAAACCTCCACGTCCGCTTTCAGCCAGACGGTAATCGCGTTTTTTTTGGCATATTCGCGCGTTTGGGCCGCCACAAAAGAGCCGCCGCCGGAAGCCAGCACGCAGGGCGCGCCCTGAAGCAGGCGTTTCATGACGCGCGCCTCGCCGGCGCGGTATTCCTGCAGGCCGAAGCATTTGAGAATGTCAATCAAAGACAGGCCGGCCGCTTTCTCGACCTCGCGGTCTCCGTCGACAAAAGGCAAATTCAGTTTTTGCGACAGCCGTTTGCCGACGCTGGTCTTGCCGCTGCCCATCAGCCCGACCAAAAGAATTATTTTATCATCAAGATTTATCATTTTCGGTTTTATTTTAATTTATCTTTCAAATTTATTATGCTAACTATATAAATAAAGCATGGCATTATCAATAAGTTTTTTATAAAGGAGAAGAAAACCGATGCGTCAGAAAAAATCCGGTCTTGTCTATTATATCCTCGGCGCCGTTTTGCTTGCCGCGGTTGTTTTTGCCGTCGTGCACGAAGTCCCGATGCGGGTTGAGCACGTCGAAACCGAACTCTCCGTTGCCCGCTGATGTCTTCGCCGGTTGACGATTTTCTTGATATGATGCGCGCCGAAATCGGCGCCTCCGAAAACACCATAGCCTCCTATCGTTTTGATTTGCGGCAATTTATCGACAAATGTCCGCTGCCTTTTGAAAAAATCGCCCCCGAAGACATTTCTGCCTACATCCGTTTTTTGAGCGAAGAAAGCTATGCGCCGCGTTCAATTGCGCGCAAAATTTCGACCTTGAAGGATTTTTTCAAATTCCTGTATTCGGAAAAGGAAATATCCTCCAACCCGACCGCCAACATCACGGCTCCCAAGCAGGAAAAGCCCCTGCCCAAATTCCTCACGCCGGCCGACGTCAAAGCGCTGATTGAAACCGCCCAAAGCAAAAACGGCATCGCTTTCCAGCGCCTGGCCGTCATGCTGGAACTGATGTATGCCTGCGGCCTGCGCGTTTCCGAGCTTGTCTCGCTGCCCGAAAACTGCATTAATTTTGACAAGAGGCAAATTCTGGTGCGCGGCAAGGGCAACAAGGAACGTCTGATACCGATTGCCGGCAATGCCGCCAAAATCATCCTCGATTATTTCGACATGCGTCAGGAATTTATCCGCGGCCGCAAATCAGTCTGGCTTTTCCCGTCCAAACGGTCTTCTTCCGGGCACATCACCCGCAGCGCCTTTTTCAAAAATCTCAAAGAGCTCGCCGTTCTGGCCGGAATCTCGCCGGCCAAAGTCTCGCCGCACGTGCTGCGCCATTCTTTTGCCACTCATCTGCTGCACAACGGCGCCGACCTTCGTTCCGTTCAAAAAATGCTCGGACATGCGGACATCTCAACCACCGAAATATATACGCATATCATGAGCAGCGAGCTTCTTGACGAAGTCCGCGCCAAACATCCTTTAAGCAGGCTGAAATAAAAATCAGTGATGAGAACAGCCGCAGCCGTGGCTTCCGCAGCGGCATTCATGCGCTTGGCCCGCGAACCGCTGCTTCCTAAATGCCTCATAGGTGTTCTCAAGCAGCATTGCCACCGTCATCGGCCCGACGCCGCCGGGAACCGGCGTAATAAACGCCGCTTTTTCGCTCACGCCCTCAAAGTCAACGTCGCCGCAGAGCTTGCCGTTCACCCGGTTGATACCGACGTCGATAACCGCGGCTCCCTCTTTAATCCATTCTTTTTTGACCAGTCCGGCCTGCCCGCAGGCGGCAATCACTATGTCGGCCTGCCGGACGATGGCAGGCAGATTTTCGGTTTTGGAATGAGTAATGCTGACCGTGCAGTCCCGATTCAGCAGCAGCATGGCCGCCGGCCGCCCGACAATATTGGAACGCCCGATAACCACCGCGTGTTTTCCCGCAAGCTCAATGCCCGTCGTTTCCAGAAGTTTGAGGATTCCGCGCGGCGTTGCCGAAACAACCGCATCCGGCTCGCGGCAGGCCAGCAGTCCGGCATTATACGGATTAAAACCGTCAACGTCCTTCTCGGGCCGGATATTCGAAAGCACGCGCAGCGGATTAATATGTTCCGGCAGCGGCAGCTGAACAATAATGCCGTTGACATGCGGATTGTCGTTAAGTTCGCCTATCGCTTCAAGCAGGGCATGCTCGCCGATTGAATCGGAAAACTCCAGCACTTCGCAGCCGATGCCGACTTCTGCCGCCGCTTTCTTTTTGTTGCGGACATAAATCCGGCTGGCCTCATTCTCGCCGACCAGCACAACCGCCAAAACCGGCATTTCCTCACTGTCGTCCGCGGCAATTCTGCGCGCCAGATCTTCCCTGACCTTGGCTGCCGTTTGTTTCCCGTCGATAATCTGCGCCGTCATTACGCTTCCTCCGTCCATCGGCGGATATCTTCCGCCGCGTTTTCTCTGTTTGTTTTTATCAATACTTTTTTGCAGCGGTCAAGCGCGCCGCTGATAATTTCCATGTCGGTTTTTGCAATCTTCAGAGCTTTGGCCAGATAAGAAATCAGCTCTTTGTTGGCCTTTCCCTTTTCCGGCACGCTGACAACGTTGATTTTGAGATAGGCTTCGTTCTCCGGCGTCACAAAAAAACCGTTTTTTTTGCAGCAGGACGAATTGGGCGTCAGCCTCACCCGCAAAACAATCCCTTTGCCGTTTTCCTCGATAACCTGCGGCAACTTACACCAGCATTGCGCTGAGGCGCAGGATCAGACGGCTTGCCAGAATCAGTCCCAGAAGCAAGATAAACGGCGAAAAGTCAACGCCCGAAAACGGCGGTACCTTTTCGGCAATTTTCTTATAAACCGGAATTGTCAGCTTATCAAGAATCTCAACGGTCTTCTGAGTATATTTGTTAGATGTTTCGAGGATTCTGAAATGCAGCAGCCACGAAATAACCACCTGCACCACCACAATCTTAAAATAAATGTCGACCAGCAGTCCCAAAACATAAACAAAAGGCTCCAGCAACGCGCCCATAAAACATCTCCTAAAAAATAATCTTCCGTCGATTTTGATACCTCAATCGGCGGCGGCTGTCAATATCCAAAACCAATCAGGCAGACGGCCGGCTGTTTTCGTAAATGCTGCGGTAACGCGCCATTCTGAAGCCGTTAAGGCTGCGAACCCGGGGTTCGCGCCGCGCCATGGCTTCTTCCCGCTCGACGTCTTCCTTCGATTTGCCCATGCGCATCGCCGTCAAAAGAACAACCGTTTTTCTGCCGTTCCGACGAATTGTCTCAATTTTGTTTTCGGCGGCTTCGCGCGTTTCCGTAACCGGGCGGAATCTGACAAACTCTTCGCCGATACCCTGTTCAAATTCGCGGGAATCAATTCCGGACTTGCTGCGCAGATAACGATTCGTCATATTTTCGTGCGCAAACAGCAGCGCGCCCGCCGTCAGAATCTGAGCCTGTTTTTTCTCTTCGATTCTGTCAAGCTCCTCGCGGCTGTCGGCCCGATCCTTGGTCGCCTGCATCTTAACGCGCAGACGGCGCAGTTCACTGAGCTTAAAATTCAAAAAAGCCAGCCGTTCAAGCGCCTGTTCTTTCAACGGGCCGTTGCCGTAGACCGCGGCGCCGGCATACAGCGCGATAATCCGCCGCATTTCGGTTTCGCGATCCCCCAAAAAGTCAATATACCCGTTGCGAGCGTTAACCTCTTCCTGCGTTGTCCCGCTTGAGTTG
>JAFUQJ010000083.1 GCA_017480995.1 Alphaproteobacteria bacterium | reverse complement strand
GCAGCGAGCAACAACATTTGCGAGCTGTCAATCTGCGCAGTCGGTCCTATTGCGGGTGCTTTTTTATTGGCTCCTTGCCTGTCTGTTGGACAGCGGCCAACGGAAGCCTGTTTGACCGGAGGAATGCGAAAGCGCGCCGCAGGCGCTGTTGAAGCATTGGAACCGGCGGCAGCGAGCAACAACATTTGCGAGCTGTCAATCTGCGCAGTCGGTCCTATTGCGGGTGCTTTTTTATTGGCTCCTTGCCTGTCTGTTGGACAGCGGCCAACGGGAGCCTGTGAAAAATCAGCTCGAGGACAAAATCAACCGCTGCTCCGGTTGATTTTGCCGCAAGAGACGTAAGCCTGCTTATTAAGCAAGCAAAATGTAAATGAACGCCGCGAAATTAACTGGCCAGAGCCCTTCTCTTCGTCATCCTCGTGCCCGAGCGAAGCGAGGAATAGACACGAGGATTCAGGGAATTATATGGCTATATGATTGACCTAGATTCTCGGGTCAAGCCCGAGAATGACGTAGAAAAAAACAGTCCGAGAATGACACAAAAAAACAACCCGAGACACCCTTCTCTTCGTCATCCTTGTGCCCGAGCGAAGCGAGGAATTGACACGAGGATCCAGAGAATTATATGGCTATATGATTGACCTGGATTCTTGGGTCAAGCCCGAGAATGACAATCTTTATTATTGTCTTGGACCCTCGGATCAAGTCCGAGGGTGACGTTGAAAGAAAAACACCCGGAAAATGACAAATTTGCTTTTTCTCTTGTTTTTGGACAAAATTTGTGACAATAATTATCCATAACAAAAACAAACCGAGAGAAACATGCTGAACGATTCTTACGAACCGGCCAAAACCGTTAACGGAAAACCAAGTTTCGAAGCCGAAATGCTGTGGGACACCTTCCGCTTTTGCAAACAACAGCTTGCCGGCGGGCAGCTGGACGACGCCGAGCGCAAAGCGCTTGAATTCTATGTCGAACAAATGCGCGACATACATCCCTGCGCTGACGAAAACAAATTCAAAAAACCCGGACGCGGCATCGGCGGAACCGGAGATTCGGAAATCATCAAACCCTACGTTGTGCGCGATCATCAGACCAACAAGCCGCTGCTCCGGCATGACGGTTCCCCGCTCACCATAAAATGCCGCTTCCGCGATGTCGTGCGTTATCTTTACACCATAAAAAGCCAAAAATCCGAATCTCTCAACATGATAGACGGCGTCCGCGCCCTGTCAGTCACCGATCAGCTGCGCTACCAAAAACCGGATCCCTACGCCTATGCTTATCGCAGCATTACAAAAGATTCATTTTCCAAATAACAGCATGTCATAAATTCTGGAACGTTTGCTCATCTCGTCTTCCAAAACCTCGGGCGTATAGCCCCGTTCAATCAGCGTCGGAACCGCCGCAAACAACGAAACCCCAAGACCGAGGCGCCGCCCGCGGATGTGTCCGCCGATTGCCTCGACAATCGTCGGATAAATGTCAAACGAACTGAACCGGCGGTGTTTGGAACGCAGCAGCGGTTTATCCGCATTGATAAAGATATTCAGTATCCGCCGTCTGATATGCTCGCCGCCTTCGTAAATGCCGTCGTTCATCACCAGATGATCCCCGACCACCACGATTGTCGTGTCTTCATAAAAATCCTGCTGCTGTATCCAGCGGACAAACGCCGCAACTTTGGCATCCGAGCACTTGTACGTGTTTTTATACTCTTGGTCATAAACCGCGCTGCAGTCGGCCTCGTCTCTGTATTCGTTGCCGCCGTGCGTGTCCATCGTCATCAGAATCAAGGCAAACGGCTGCTCTTTTTCGGCCAGTTCCAGCAGCTGACCGCGCGCGTCTTCCAAAAAACGCTTGTCGCGCAAAATGCGCCGCCGCACCGGATCGGCTTCGTCATGCAGACCGTACTTTTTCTTAAAATACTTCCACCCCAGCACCTTTGTTTGGCCGTGCGTCTCAAAAAACTTGTCAACGCCGGCGTAGCTTTTTTCCATGCCTGTCATAAAAATCTGATTGTATCCGGCCTGACGCAAAATGTCGCTCAGGCACCAGGCTTTCGGCAAATACCCGTGCTTCGGCAAAAACTTGTTATGATTGACAATCGGCAAATGCAGCGGAATCCCGCAGGTTTGAGAAACCAGCCCGGCCTGCGTCCACTGCGTGCCGTCAAGGGCCGTCATGCCGCCGATGTCATCGTCTTCGCTGAAATTGACGTTTTCCTCGGCCAGCTTTCTGAGCTCCGGCATAAAGTCGTCGCCGAAAAACGCTTTGTTTTGGCGATTCATCCAAGTCGCCTCGAAAGATTCGCCGAAGATAAGCACCAAATTGCGTTTGCGCGGCGCAAAGACGACTTCCGCCCGGCGCGGATCAACCCAGTTTTCTTCATAAAAATCGGAAACGACATCGCTGGCGCGATAATCCTCGATAATTTCGGCAAAGTCTATCCGATAAGCCACAAAACCGAACACGGCCGCCAGATATGCCAGCGACAGCTTCAGCGCGTGCCGGCGGACACGTTCCGCCAAACGCTCCCAAGCCGCCCAGCGATACTGCTTCAACCCGAAAACGATATACAAAACGAACAGCAGAATAGCCGAAATCATCAGCGTGTTTTCCAGAAAACTCTTCATCAGCCGCGTTTCGGCATCCAGCGAAATATTCATATGAAACAAAATCTGCTCATAAGTGACTTCTCCGAATTTTCGGTTTATCCAGTGCACCGACAATCCCAGCATTGACGCTGCAAAAACAATAACCGGCGCAAGCATTATCCGAGCAGCCTTCCCGCAATGGCGACATCCGCCGCCGCCAGATTGACAAACTCAATGTTAACGAAACGCGCTTCCACATCCAGACGGGCCGTCGTCAGCTCCGTCAGACGCCGCGCCAGCTCCGCCTTGTCGGCAAAACCGACTGACTTTACCTCAATCAAGGCGCCCTTGTTTTCGGAACTGCCGTCAAAAGCCATGTCCTGACCGGCCCGCACCGTGGCCACGACGTAAGAAATCGGTTTTCCCAGTATTTCGGCGGCCAGCCGCGCCGCATCTTCGGCCAGGTGACGGTCTTTGTTTTCGGCATTGGTATTGATTGTCACAAAAGGCATTTTTCAAACTCCGTATTTTGTAAAACTGCGCCCATTTTACTTTTATACGGAATTATTGCAACCACAAAAAAAAGAAGGAGTATAACTCCTTCCCCGATTTATCCGGAAATCAGCAGATAATGCAGTCCGAGCGCCACCGCGCAGCCGAGCACAAGGCCCGCGAGCACCTCTTTGGGCGTATGTCCGAGAAGCTCCTTCAGCTGCGCCGATTTGGTCTTCATGTTTGACTTGTAAAAATCTCTCAAAATCTGATTCAGCAGCTTGGCCATATCCCCCGCATCGCGCCGCAGACCGGCCGCATCATGCATCACCACCAGCGCGTAGCCGCCGCTGACGGCAAAAATCAGCGAATCAAACCCGGCAATCAGCCCGGCCGACATCGTCAGCGCGCAAACGCCGGCGCTGTGCGAACTCGGCATGCCGCCGGTCGTCGCCAGTTTTTCAAAATCTATTTCCTTCATCTTCAGGTAAAAAGTCAAAACTTTCAAAAACTGGGCAATCACAACCGCGGTCAACCCGCTGATTATCGCCTCAAAACCCGTGTTCAGTATCATGCTTCATCCCAAATAACAGACGGGCAGAAATCTGCCCGTCTTAACGGTTCTATTCTTCGGCTTCGACGTCCGGTTCTTCGACCGAAGCCTCTGCCGACGCCTCATCGACATCGGCCACGCTTTCGCCCAGGACCTCCGAGCCGGTTTCCTCTTCCAGCTCGTCGTCATCGCCGGCATCGGCATCCAGCCAGGTGACCGAAACCACCTTCTCGCTCTCGCCGGTTCTGAACAAAATGACGCCCTGCGTCTTGCGGCCGGCAACGCGAATGTCGCACACCGGCATTCTGATAAGTTTGCCGGCATCGGTAACCATCATAATCTGATTATCGTCCTCAATCGGGAACGAGCTTGCAATCTCCTTGTTGCGGGCGGACATTTCCATATTGGCAATACCCTGGCCGCCGCGTCCCGTAACGCGGTATTCGTAAGAAGACGTCCGCTTGCCGTAACCGGTGGTCGTAACAGAAAGGATAAACTGCTCGTTTTCTTTCATCTGATTATAAACTTCGCAGCTCATATTGCTGAAATCCGGCTGCTGGCCTTCGCATTCCATCCGTTTCAGGCGGAAGTATTCTTCGCGCTGTTCGGTCGTCGCGTCGCTGTGATTCAAAATCGACATCGAAATGACTTCGTCGTCTTTCGCCAGCTTGATACCGCGGACACCGGTCGAATTTCTGCCCACAAAAACGCGGACGTCGGTTACCGGGAAGCGAATGCACTTGCCGCTGCGCGCCGCCAGCATCACGTCATTGTTTTCGTGACAGATACGGACGTTAATCAGCTTGTCGCCGTCATCAAGTTTCATGGCTATTTTACCGTTAGACTGAACATTGACGAAGTCGGTCAGCGAGTTGCGGCGGACATTGCCCAGACTTGTTGCAAACATAATCGACAAATCCTGACACTCGGCCTCATTCTCCGGCAGTTTCATAACCGTGGTAATCGTTTCGCCCGGATCAAGCGGCAACAGATTAACAAACGGCTTGCCCTTAGATGTCGGCGAACCCAGAGGCAGTTTGTAAACTTTCATCTTATAAACATAGCCGAGCGACGAGAAGAATAATACCGGCGTGTGGGTCGAAGCCACAAACAGGCGGGTGACAAAATCTTCTTCTTTCGTCGCCATGCCGGATTTGCCTTTGCCGCCGCGTTTCTGCGCTTTGTATGCATTCAGCGGCACACGCTTGATATAACCGGCTTCAGTAACGGTCACAACCATTTCCTCGCGCTGAATCAAAGATTCAATATCCGTATCATATTCAATATCTTCAATTTTCGAACGGCGCGGTGTCGCATATTCGTCTTTGATAACGACTAACTCGTCACGCATAATCGTATACAGTTTTTCACGCGAAGACAAAATAGACAGGCATTCTTTAATCTCATCACCGAGCGCAACCAATTCTTCATGAATCTTGTCGCGTTCCAGACCTGTCAGTCTTTGCAATTTCAGATCCAGAATAGCGCGAGCCTGCGCTTCAGACAAACGATATGTTCCGTTTTCGACTTTGCGGTCCGGCTCGTCAATCAGCTTAACCAGCGCTTCGACATCACCGGCCGGCCATGCCTTAGCCAGCAAAGCTTCTTTGGCTTCCTGCGGATTAGGCGATGTGCGGATTAAATCAATAACCGGATCAATATTTTCAACCGCAATTGCCAGACCGACCAAAGTATGGGCACGGTCACGCGCTTTGCCGAGTTCGAAAATCGTACGGCGGCGGATAACCTCTTCGCGGAATTCGATAAAAGCGGCGATAATCTCTTTCAAATTCATCATCATCGGACGACCGTTATGAATTGCCAGCATATTCATACCAAAGCTGGTTTGCAGCGAGGTATATTTATAAAGCTGGTTCAAAACCACGTCAGCCTGGAAATCGCGTTTAACTTCAATAACCACACGCACACCCTGACGGTCCGATTCATCGCGGATTTCCGAAATGCCTTCAATTTTCTTTTCTTTAACCAATTCGGCAATACGCGTAATCATCGCGGCTTTGTTAACCTGATACGGAACTTCGTGAACAATAATCGCTTCTTTGTCTTTATGCAGTTCCTCTATTGTGCATTTCGCGCGCATAACCACCGAACCGCGGCCGGTCAGATAAGCCGATTTGGCTCCGGCATAGCCGAGAATCAAACCGCCGGTCGGAAAATCAGGCCCCGGGATAATTTTAATCATATCTTCAATTGTAATATCGGGATTATCAATATAAGCGCAGCACGCATCTATTACCTCGCCGAGGTTGTGCGGAGGAATATTTGTTGCCATACCAACGGCAATACCGTTGGCGCCGTTGACCAGCAGGTTCGGATAGCGCGCCGGCAAAACCGATGGCTCTTGCAGGCTCTCATCATAGTTCGGCATAAAGTCGACGGTATCTTTATCAATATCATCAATCAAAGCATGGGCTACTTTAGCCAGACGGGCTTCCGTATAACGCATGGCCGCTGCGCTGTCGCCGTCCATTGAACCAAAGTTACCCTGCCCGTCAATCAAAGGCACGCGCATGGAAAAAGGCTGTGCCATACGAACCATGGCTTCATATACGGAAAAGTCGCCATGCGGGTGATATTTACCTAAAACATCACCGACGATACGTGCTGATTTGCGAAACGGGCGGTTGTAATCATAGCCGTTTTCATACGCCGAATAAATAATGCGGCGATGCACCGGTTTCAAACCGTCGCGAACATCGGGCAATGCGCGCGACACAATAACGCTCATCGCATAATCAAGGTATGAACGGCGCATTTCTTCCGAAATCTCTACCGGTGAAATATCCTTTCCCGCATCAACCGGATTAATTTCCAATTCTTTATTTTCTGTCTCTTCAGTCACTTTGCTTAACCTTTACTTTAAAATTCAAACTGCCCCGAGCATATCAAAAAATACGTTTCCGCGCCAACGAATTATCAGACTTATGCCCAGATAAAAACACAGAAAACGCTTCTATGGTCAAAAAAACGGCCTTAAAATCGATTTTCGACTTTAAGACCGTTGCAAAAGTTAACAACAAAAACTAAAAAATCGCTCTGCGGGCGTCTCAGAACGGAATATCGTCGTCCAGATCGGCCGCCGGAGCCGCG
>JAFUQJ010000011.1 GCA_017480995.1 Alphaproteobacteria bacterium | reverse complement strand
TTCCATCCGCTTTTTGGCGTTTTCGCTGTTAAACCGCGCCTGCGGCAAAACGGTAAGCTGGTCGCGGCAGTCATTCAAAACATGAAAAACGGCCGGATTTTGCAAAAACGCGTCGGACACAATCGTCTCCACCGGCGCCAAGCGCGACAAAAGTCCCGACAGAACGGCCGCTTCGTCCCGCGCGTGCAGCTCAACTTCCTGCAGATAAAAATCGCCGGTCGAAATATCGAGCCAGGCCAGGCCGAGCTTGTCGTTCTGTTTGGCCAGACTGAGCAGAAAATTGTTCTTTTTGGCATCGAGCAGCGGTTCTTCGGTCAGGGTACCTGCCGTAACCAGACGGATGACATCCCGTTTGACAACCGCCTTGTAACCGCGTTTTTTGGCCTCTTTCGGATCTTCGGTCTGTTCGCATATCGCAACTTTATACCCCTGCTTAATCAGGCGGGCAAGATAGCTCTCGTAAGCATGAAACGGCACACCGCACATCGGAATGTCGGCGCCCTCGTGTTTGCCGCGCTTGGTCAGGGCAATGTCCAGCGCTTTGGACGCGGTGACGGCATCGTCAAAAAACATCTCGTAAAAATCGCCCATGCGGTAAAACAGCAGATAGTCTTCATGCTCCCGCTTGATTTGCAGATACTGCGCCATCATCGGCGTGATTGCGGCCTGGTTATCGGTTTTTTCAGTCATATTCTTCCAAAAATTTAATATTTTTAAACTTGTTGTATAATAGTATATTAAAAAAATCCCGTCTAGGATAATTTGCAAGATATAGGACAACAGATTATGTTTGAACGCGCCAGAGCCCATTTGGGAATTGAAAAAAACACCAAGTTTGTCGAGCGGGTGCTGTTTCTGAGTTTTCCGACCGCGCTGGTCTTTATTACGCTGGCGGCCTTTAATCTGGTGGATCCGCTGTGGGCGGTCGTTTCGCTCGCCGCGGTGGTCATGTTCAACATCATTCTGCTGTTTCCGCTGACCTTCGAACTGCAGCGCATCAAAAAATACATCACCGCGCTGGCGCAGGGCGAAACCTTTGACGAAGCGGCAATGACGCTCTCCGAAGAAGACGCCAGAGACATTGTTGAAGCCGTCAACACCATGCACCGTTTCTGGGCGCAGAAAACCGACATGCTCGAAGCGCAGACCATTTCGGACACCGCAGTGCTGGACTCCCTGCCCGATCCGATTATGATGATTGACCGCTCGGGCAACATTCTGGGCGCCAACCTCTCGGCCCGCACCAGCTTCGGCAAAAACATCACCAGCAAAAACATCGAGAAGATTTTTGATTCCAACAATTTTATCAATGCCGTCAAAAGGGTAATTCAGAAGGAAAGCAAATCCGAAAACCTGATTTTTTACGTCAAAAAACCGGCCGACCAGAAACTTTACGCCCATATCAAACAGCTGCCGTGGCTGTCCAAAGGAAAAGCCGTGGCCGTGGTTTCGGTCTATGATTTGACCAAATCGATGAAAATCGAAAAAATGCAGTCGGATTTCGTGGCCAACGCCAGTCATGAACTGCGCACGCCGCTGGCTATCATTTCCGGCTTTATCGAGACGCTGCAGACGACCGCCAAAGGCGATGCGGAAGCGCAGGACAAATTCTTGGGCATTATGCGCGATCAGGCCGATTACATGTCGTCCCTGATCGAAGACCTGCTGTCGCTTTCGCGGATTGAGCTCAAACAGGACCTGCGGCCGGCAGACAAGGTCGAAGTTCTGCCGATTGCGGAAGACGTCGCCGAAGCCCTGGCGATGAAAGCGGCCGAGCGCAACATCAAAATAAAAGTCGTCAGCAACGAAGACATTCCGATTATTACCGCCGACAAGCCGTTGATTAAGCAGGTGATTCAAAACCTGACCGACAACGCCGTCAAATACGGGCTGGCCGATACCGACGTCACGATCAAGGTCAGCCGCAGCGACAGTATTCCGCCTTCAAAAAGTTTTAAGATTTCGCAGGGAGAAGCGGTGGTCGTCTCCGTCAATAACAAAGGACCGAAAATCGAAGCCGACAAGCTGGCGCGGCTGACCGAGCGGTTCTACCGGATGCAGGAACACAAAGACCTCAATATCAAAGGCACCGGCCTCGGCCTCTCGATCGCCAAGCACATCATCATCCGCCACAACGGAAACCTGACCGTCAGTTCCAACGCATATTCGGGAACGACGTTTACGATATATCTGCCGGTTGAGCCATAGCCTCGGGCTCACAATCCGCCGCACCTGCGCCGCGTTTGTAAAAATGCGAGAACACGACCGGTTTGATGCCGGTCTTTTTGAATATCTCCTTGCGAATGGCCGCGTTGATGTATTCCTGCACCTGTTTGGGGCGGCGGTCATGTTTGATGACAATCTCGGGTATCTCGGGCCGCACATGCTCAAGCACGCGGTCGCGCAGTTCGATAAACGCGTTTTCTTCCAAAATGTCGATGGACGAAACCTGCAAATCTTCGAGCCGCCAGTTCTCGTCAAAAACAATGCTGATAAAGAGGCTGCAGTTAAAAGCAATCCGCTTGCGGTTTTTTATCAGCTGCGAGTTCAGCGGCGTAATCTGATTGCGGTCGACGCCGAGCAGCCCGGTCGGAACTTCGCCGACACATTCGGCTTGGCCGTCTTTGAGAAGAATCACATCGCCGTTTCTGGCCAGAGCCACGTCTTTGACGCCGCATTCAAGAGCAAAACGCTTCTGCGCGCGGATGTTGCGCTTGTCGCCGTGAACCGGCAGCACCATTTTGGGTTTTAGTATCCCGTACATTTTCTTAATGTCGTCTTTGCAGGCATGCCCGGAAGTATGAACCAGATATTCCTCGCAGGAAATGACCTCAACGCCGGCGTCGCGCAGTTTTTCCTGCATGCGCTCGATTTTTTCTTCATTGCCTGGAATAATCTGCGACGAAAAGATAATCGCGTCGCCCTTGCCGAGAATAAGGTTTTTGTTTTCGCCGTTGACAATTCTGGTCAGGCCGCTGCGGTAATTGGCCTGAGAACCGGAACAGATGTAGAGCATTTTGTCCAGCGGAATGTCCATCGCCTGTTTGGCCTCGACATAAGGCGGCAAGTCCGGCAGATAACCGCACTCTTTGGCGATATTGATGTTTTGGATCATGCTCATCCCGGCGATAACCGGCGTGCGGTCCGCCGCATGAGCCGCCAAAATCAGGCTTTCCAGCCGCGCGATGTTAGAGGCAAAGCAAGTCGCGACCAAGGTGTTCTTGTACTGCGGCACCAGCTCAATCAGGCTCTTGCGGATTTCGCTTTCCGACGGGCCGGAAACTTCATGCGCCATATTGGTGGAATCGCCGACATACAAATCAATGCCCTCGGCGGCAATTTGTTCCAGCCGTTTGTAATCGGTGGGCATAAACGGCATCCTGCCGTCATCCAGACGCCAGTCGGTGCCGTGGACAATATTGCCGTATTTGGTGCGGATCATCAGCACGGCGTTGTCGGGCAGAGAATGCACGACCGGCACAAATTCAACCTCAAAATTCTGCAGTCTGACAATGCGGTTTTGGTTAACCGAATGCAGCTCGACGTCGTTTTCGAGCTTATACTCGCGCAGACGGTGGCAGATATGTCCGAGCGTGAAATCGGCGGCATAAACCGGACATTTCAGGCGCGGCCAGATTTGCGCAATGGCGCCGAAGTGATCCTCATGCGAATGAGAGACAAAGATTGCCTCGATATCTTCCCGATAAGCCTCCAGAAACGCCGGATCCGCATATCCCAGCTCTATTCCCGGATAATCGTCATTCAAAAAACCGTAGCCGCAGTCAACCACGATAATCTTGCCGTCGACAATATAGGCATACATATTGAAGCCGACTTCCTCGGCACCGCCCAAAGCGATAAAATAAATTCCCTCTTTGTTAAACAGCGCGGGTTTTTCCCGCTCAATCACTTCATTCATTAACTCTAGTTTTCCTTTTTATAAAATATGTCTCCGGCCAAAACCGGGACAATCTCGTCCCGCTGCCGCAGCAGCAGCGCCCCGTTTTCGGAAAGACCTTCAAAAATTCCGATTTCACGCCGTTTTTCAAGATTGACGACAATCTCTTCGCGCAGCCCTTTGGCATGCGACAGCCATTTTTCGCGTATCGGCATAAATCCCTGCTGCCGCCATAGGTCAAAATTCCCGTCAAAAGCGTGAAGATAGACTTCCAAAAATTTCGGGCAGTCCGTCCGCACGCCGAAATCAGCCAAAGCGGCGGCGGGATACAACAAAGGTTCCCGCGCCGGCGGGGCAGACGCAATATTTACTCCAATGCCGGCGATTATATACTCATTTTCGCCCTTTTCAAGCAAAATTCCCGAAATCTTACGATTTTCTATCAAGACGTCGTTCGGCCATTTAAGCCGGACCTCGCCCCGCGGCGCAAAGGCCGTGACCGCTTCATAGAGACTGAGCGATACCAAAAACACCGCGTCGTTCAGATAGCGCAGCTCCAGCGGAAAAGCCTGCGACATGAACAAATTGCCGTCCAGGCTCTGCCAGCTGCGGCCGCGGCGGGCGCGTCCCGACGTCTGCCGCCGCGCCGTTACCACAAAACGGCGGGCCGGCGGTTCGGCGCTCAGCATTTTGGCGGTATCGTTGGTTGAGCCGACTTCTTCATAACGCAAAATCCGCCAGGTTTCGTTTTCTTCCATCTAGAACACTCCTTTGAGCACGGTTTCGGCGCCGAGCAGGACATAAGCCGGATTCAAAATCGAAATAATGACCAGCACCAGATTGACAAACAGACTGATGTATATGGACTTGTCGGTCCGGTCGAAAGCGTTTTTGAGCGGCTCAAAATAAACCGTGCGGATAATGTTCAGAAACGCATTGGCCATAAACAAAACCGATACCAGCAAAATCCCGACGTCAAACCACTGCGCCGAAGTCACCAGCGTATTGACAACGGCCAGCCGCCCCAAAAAGCCCAGCATCGGCGGCATTCCCACCAGCGAGAACATAAAGACCAGAAAAGCCGCCGAGATATACGGTTTGACGTGCGACAGGCCGCTGATTTCCGCAACATCGCTCAAGTATTCGCTCTTGCTCTTAAGACCGAGAAAAACGGTATAAACGCCGATCATCGCCAAAACATAAATCAGTTCATAGGAAAAAGCGCTCATAATCGAGTCACTGTTGAAATTTATCAGGCCAAAAAGCAGAAAACCGGTATTATAAACGCCGACAAAAGCAAACAGGCGGCGGATATTGGTCTGGCCGTTGGCCGAAAAAGCGCCGATAAACAGCGAAACGACGGCAAAAGCAAGCAAAATGCCGTGCAGCAGCGGCGCCAGCCCCAAAAACGCCTTGGCCACCAGGGCAACCAGACAAAACAGCCAGGCAATCGGCGCAATCAGCGTAAAGATGCCGCAGACCGGCAGCGTCGCACAGCTTATGACGCCGACAAACCAGGAATGAAACGGCGCCGCCGACAGCATAAACAACACCGCCGACAAAATCAGACAGACGCCGAGCAGCGCATAAAAGTCCCTTGGCTCTCCGGCGCTGAAGGCCCCCTGCAAAGCAGCATAGTCCAAACTGCCGAGGCGCCAGTGCAGCAACGCGACGCCGCTCCACAACAACAGGCTGAACAACGCCGCAAAAACGCCGTATAACCGGCCGGCGGCCGCAACCTTTTCCTCATCCCAGTGCATCAGGATAAAACCGCGCGCCGAAAGCCCCAGCAGCGGCAAAACCGCGGCCAGAACCAGAAGATGCCGCGCCGATATCAGCAGGCTGAACAAAAAAAGCGTCCACATGCCGAGAGAATAAAAGCGGTATGACGAACGGTTTTTGTTCAGAAACCACTTGGAAGAAAGATAAAACCAAGCCAGCGAAACGATATAGACCAAGGTTTTGAACAATGTCGAATAAGAGGTGTTTTTGAGCCAGGGACCAAGCGGGCTCTGATTATAGAAAACGACCGTTGTCACCAGCGTAAACAGCAGAAAAATCTTGCTGAGCGTGAAAAAGGTCTTGGCGGTTTTCTCCGCGCGGAACCTGTTTATCAGAAACGCGGCCGGCAGATAGGCCAGCAATGACAATTCGGGAGACATTATAAACCAGTTTTGCAGCATTTTTCCTTCCTCAGGCCGATGCCACAAACCACAGAGGTTTGACAAACGACATCAGCAGAATAAATATGACAAACAGCATGAAGGCAAAAAACGGTTTGGAAATGTCATCGTTTTTGCCGAGCCGGCATTCTTTGCTGTCCTGCTTGAGGCGCAGAAGCTCCTGAATCAGCGTCACGCCGACAAAGGCCAGCGACAAAACCAGCAAAACGCCCATTTTAACATTGAAACCAAGCAGCCGCGACAAAATCAGGAAGTTGTTGACAAACACCGCCGAAACCGGCAGACCGACCGCCGCCACGGTTATAAAAGAATAGACAAAAGACAGACGTTTGACACGGCATAAAAAACCGTTGGAAACGCACTGCGCCTCCTGCTCCTTATGATAGATATATCCCGACACGACCTCCAGAGAAGCCATGATAATCAAAAAGCAAAACAGAGAATAGCCGATGCTTGTCATAATCAGCTCGTCATTTACAAAAACGCCGAGCAAATACAAAATATAATAAACCGTCACATAGGCGAATATCTTATACTGATAATCGCGATTGGTAAAACCGATTAGAGCGATAAACAACATCGTGACAACGGCAATAATCTCGCCATACATGATATAATCGCCCAGCTCCAGCGGCAGTCTGGCCGGCAGGAAACGGATAAAGCCGTAAATCGCGGTCAGCGGCAGCAGCGCCGTGATGATAAAGGCCAGCGGATTGCGGATGCCGGAATTAATCGACGAAATCCAGTAATGAAACGGCCATACCGGGATCCGCGAGACAAAGGACAAGCAGACCGCGCCCCAGATATAGTAGCGCAGCGGCGCCGGAAACGAGATGCTGCCGACATCCGCCAGCATGGTGCTGCCGCGGTGGTAAAAAATCAGCATCGTGGCGCTGAACAAGATAATCGCGCCGATAAAATTATAGAGAAAAAAGCGGTTAATCAGCCCCTGCTTCCGGACTTCGCCGAACATGCCGATAATCATAAACAACGGCAGCAGCATCGCCTCAAAAAAGATGTAAAAAGAAAAAATATCGGCAGCGACCAGAAAACCCGTTATCATGCTCAGAAAAAGCAGCGTAAACACCATCAGCGACTTTTGGCGGAAAGTATTGGCCGAAACGCCGAACAAACCGATTAAGACCGCCAGATGAACCGCCAAAATCAACAACAGCGAAAAAACATCCACGCCCAGCACGATGTCGATGTTCGGCGTGTTGAGCCAGTCGAAGCGCTCAATCAGCTGCAGCGAAGCGGATTTTTCGTTAAGAATCATGAAAATCCGCCAAATCAGAATGATATTGGAAATAATCGTAAAGACGCAGACGTTGAAAGCATTACGGCCGGGAAGCGCGCCTTTGGCATCCTTTGAACTCAAGACAAACAGCATCCCGAAAAACGGAACCGCCACAATCAGCGACAACAAGGCAAACGGACTATTCATGGTAATACCACCCCAAATTCAGCAGAATAACAGCCATTCCGAAAAGCGCCATTATCAGATAATTAACCCAGTATGTGTTTTGTATCTTTTGCAGGAAGCGCACCACAAAAGCGGTCGAATGCGAGATTGAACCGATGATGCTGCGCTCGATTACCACAAAGTCAATCGCCAGCCACAAAACCCGCCCCAATAAACGCAGCGGCATAATGAGGCACAACAGATAGACGCGATGCAGAAAATCGCCGTTTTGCAGCCGCTCCGCCGCGGCCAGCTTTAAGAACGGCCGAACCGGCGCCAACAACATCAGCACAACAAAGACACCGAATGCCGCCCAAACCGTTTCCGTTTTCCATAACCCGAAACGGCCGACAAGCCAGCCCAAAGCAGCGGCATAAGGCAGCCAGTACCAAAGCCCGACATTTTTCAGCAAAGCCTCGACACGTTCATCGGCCCGGCTTTGTCCCCCAAAGACGCCGCGCAGAATAACCGCGCAGACACTGAGGAAAACCGTGGGAAAAATCCAGACGGCCGCCACATCAAAACTTTTGGCAAACCCGCCGAGAAAGACAAAAACGGCAGCCAGAGCCAGCGCCAGATCGAGCCACAACCGGCGCGCGAAACCGCCCATTTGCGAAAGCCGGCTTTCATCCGAGGCCGAGACGCTGACAAACAGAAAAGAAATGAAAATACCGAGAATCGACGGATACAGGTAAATCAGCTTGTCAAAAAAGACCGCGCCGTTGTCCCACATCTGCCATAAAACAAAGGCATAAAACAGCATATTCAGATATAAGATTTTGGCTTTCAGGCTGTCTGCCAGCAGCGCGCCGCCGACAGCCCACAACGCGGACAGGCCGACAATCAGGGCAAAAACCGGCGCGGCATATTCCGAAACCCGTATCAGCGGAAACAAGCGCGCAAAAATAATGACGCCGGACAACGGAGCCGAGAACAGCGCAACGGTCATCAGCCGGTTAAACGTCAACTGTTTGAGGCCGATCAACTGATTTTGAAACAAAAACATGCCGCATTTGGTAAAAACGGCTCCGAGCAGCAGCATCGAAACCAGATCCTTATGATGCCCGGCCTTCAGATATTTGGGCAAGGCGGAAAGCGACGCGGTGTCCAGATTGGCGTAGACGACGGCCAAAGACATGAATATTGCCAGCTCGGCCAAAAAGTTATAGAAAATAAATTTGGTCTTGGCGGCCACGTCATTAATCAGATAAAAACCGATAATCGTAAAACAGCAGCTGCCGATCATTAACTGGAGCAGATCCCGGGCGGACAACAAAATAATCAGCGCCGCAAAGTTCAGCAGGATAAAATTGTTAATATAAAGAGAATATTCTTCGTGCCGGTAAATGATGTTAAGATAAACCAGGACGGCCAGACACAGGCTCATCACCCGCAGACAGGCCGAAGTCTGCCCGGCCGCCGCAAAGCTCAGATTGGCATGCAGCGTATGATGCGGTATCCAGTCATACATGACATTGCTGATGCCGATGGCGTTTATCTGTTCAAAGAAGGCGTAAAGAAGCCCCAGAACCGCACCAAACAGCAAGACCGACCAAACGCGGCGGCGTTTTTCCTGCCCGATAATAAAAAACAGCAGGGCAATCAAAACCAGTCCCAGAAATAATTGTAGAATCATCAGCAGTGTCCATCCGTTATTTACGAGCCAATATAACAAAAAATAAGGGCTTTTAAAGCCCTTATCAGCATTTACGCGTGTACGGTGTGCATAAAATCAGCTCAAGACCGCCTTCAAATCGCGGACAATACGCACGGGAACAAGATACTCGCGGGCAACTTCTTCGCCGTCAATCTCAGCCACGAGAATCTCGTCGGCTGCTTTGAGCGGAGAACGCGCCTCATCATTTATACCGCTCAAAAAGACCGAGCTTTCCCGGCTCCGATAGAGCAGCGCCGTCTCGCCGCCGTCATAAACAAAGCGGGGATTCTCTGGACCGCCGCGGCGTTGTTTGATCATTACAAGGATATCGCCGGCGGCATTTTGGAGAATGTCGTATGTGCCTTCTGCACTTTCCGAATTGTTCAATTTGTTATCCATATCAACCTCATTATCTGGCATGACTACTTAGTTTTGACAGAATGCTAGCATATAATTATTAACAAATACACTACATTTTTCACTTTTTTAACTTTTTTTATTTTTTTAGTTGACTTACGTTTTTTTATCTTCTATACATAGCCTCGTTATTTTGATGAGGGCTCGTAGCTCAGTCGGTAGAGCATTTGACTTTTAATCAAAGGGTCGGCGGTTCGAACCCGCCCGAGCTCACCAATAATAGAAAACTCATACTTTATTAGTATGAGTTTTTTTGTTTTTGCCAATCGGGCGGCGCTCAGGCTTGCCCTCTTGGGCGGGTTCCGAACCTCTGGCTTCGTATGCCTTGCGCTTCGCGCGCGGACAACTCCGCTGCGGTCACTCCGTTTGTAACATTTGCTTCGTTTGCTGGCGCAAAGCCGCAAATTAACAAACTGTCGCCTGTCGTGAAAATCGCCAAGTACTTTTGGCGATTTTTGCCTCCAGCCCGAGCTCACCAATAATAGAAAACTCATACTTTTCAGTATGAGTTTTTTTTGTTTTTGCCGTGTATGTTGAACAAAGCCGCAAACAAAAAAACTCTTGACTTAGAGTTTACTCGAAGAATTAAAATGTCAGAGCATAGTCCAGCCGGACGCCGCAAAAAACTATTTTTGGCCGCAAAAAGGAAAAATCATGAAAATACTGTTGGTTACTCTGAGTCTTATCATCATTGCCGGAATCTGCTATCTGCAAACGCCGAAATTCGGCAGGTTGCCCCGCGGGAAAGAACTGGAAGCAATAAAACTCTCCCCGAATTACAAAAACGGCAGGTTTCAAAATTTGGTTCCGACGCCGCAGATGAGCGGCGAAAACGGTTTTTTGAGCGTGATGGCCGACTATTTATTCGGAAAACATCCGAACACCAAGCCCTCATATCCTTTGCCGAGCGTTAAAACCGATTTGAAAAAGATTGCTCCCGACAAAAACGTTTTGATTTGGTTCGGACATTCTTCCTATTTTATTCAGCTGAACGGTATCCGTTTGCTGGTTGATCCGGTCTTGAGCCGGACAGCCTCTCCGGTTCCCGGCAATGTCGTTTCTTTCGACGGCACCGACATATACCGTCCCGAAGACATCCCGGAATTGGATTATGTTATCATTACGCATGACCATTGGGATCATTTAGATTATCCGACAATGAAAAAATTAAAAGCCAAAACGAAAAAAGTCGTGACCGGTCTCGGCGTCGGCGCGCATCTCCGACACTGGGGCTTTACGGAAGCGCAAATCGTCGAAATGGACTGGAACAATAAATTTTCTGCCGAAAATCATGAAATTCACTGCCTCCCGGCACGGCATTTTTCCGGAAGAGGTTTAACCGCCAACAAGTCTTTGTGGGCCTCATTTTTATTGAAATTCCCTGATTTTAAACTTTATATCGGCGGAGATTCCGGTTACGGCGAGCATTATAAAAACATCGGCAGCCAATTCGGACAAATCGATTTGGCACTGCTGGACAGCGGACAATATGACCAAAACTGGAAATACATTCACGAAACGCCGGAACAGGTGATTCAGGCCGCTAAAGATTTAAATGCCGCGGCGCTGCTGCCGGTTCACAACTCGCGGTTTACAATATCCAACCACCCGTGGAACGAGCCGCTGGAGCGTATCAGCGAACTCGGCAGAGATGAAAATTTCCGCATTTTAACGCCGATAATCGGCGAAGAAATTGAGCTGGATAACCCGCGGCAGACTTTTCGCCCGTGGTGGAAAGATACGCCGGCTGCCCTCCCGAAAAGATAAGCGGCCGACAAACCGAAAAAAGCCCGAACTATACGCTCTTTCCCATGCGATAGGCCTCTTCCATGGCCGGGCTTTCTTTAATATCGCCCATCTGCCAGGCGCCGGTGCCGTAGATTACGCCTCTTTCGCGTGCAGACGGCAGACAGTCTTCCGTAAATCCGCGGAAACCTTCCAGCGTCTTTTCCATATTGGCCCGGTTCTCGTCTGCCGCCGCCACGATAAAATAAAAATCCTTGCCCGCAATTTCTTCATAACGCGGGACGGTGCGGTCAATCAGCGTTTTCATCTGGCCGTTCATGCTGTAAAAATAAACCGGCGTCGCCATGACAATCACGTCGGCGCCGATCATCTTGTCGAGAATCTCCGCCATATCGTCCTTTTGAACGCAGCGGTGTGTCGTATTGCATACGCCGCAGCCGCGGCAGCCGCCGATCTTTTTGTCGTTAATAAAAATCTTTTCGACTTCATGACCGGCCTCGGCAGCGCCTCTGGCAAATTCATTGCACAACAAGTCGGAATTTCCGTTTTTGCGAAAACTTCCCGACAGAATCAACACTTTTTTGCTCATTTTTCTTCTGCTCCTGCTAAGATTGAAAAAACGTTAAAAATCCAAGTTGTTATTTGTTTTCCGCTTCGGGAACCAAGTTAAGAAGCGTTATTTCGGACGGCGCCAGAAAACGCATCTGCGGCCCCCACTGCCCGGCGCCGCGCGAGACATACATCTTGGCGCCGCCCGGCACATCGTAACGGCCTGACAAATATTGATTGTAAAGTTTTACCAAAACATGAAACGGAAAAATCTGGCCGCCGTGCGTATGACCGGAAACTTCCAAATCAAAATTATTCTCCTCTGCAAAATCAGCCGGCGTGTGCGACATCAAAAGACGATACCGGCCGTTTTCCGCCGCCGCAAAAGTCTGTTGCAAATCGACATTCAGCCCTATGCGGCGGGCCGTGCGGACATCGGGAATGCCGCCGAGATAAATGTTTCCGGACAACGGAACGCCGCTGTTCTCAAGAAACGTAAAACCGAGTTTTTTCAATTCGGCAACGGTATCGCGGTAACCGGCGTAAAATTCGTGATTGCCGGTAACAAAATAGATGCCTTCTTTGGCGCGCAGGTCTTTGAGAAGCCCGGTTATACCGCGTACCCGGCCGACATGGTCGTCAAGAATGTCTCCGGTCAGCAGAATGACGTCGGGCTCCAGCGCATTGGTCCTTTCGACAATGCCGCGGACTTTTTCGGGGCTGATAACCCGATGGATGTGAATATCGCTCAAAACAACAACCCGCCGCGGTTCCGAAATCTTGGCCGAAGAAAAGACCGCCTCCCGAACCGCCGGCACCTTAACCCCGGCATAAAGCGCATAGGCGGAAAACAGCAAAGCCAGCAAAACGCTGCCGTACTTGAACCACCAGCAGCCAATGTAAGTCATGCCGCGCAGCAGCGGCGTCGTATAACACAGGATTCCGAAAACGGCGTCGGAAATCAGCGTCAGCGCAAACAAAATGACACAGAAAATGAAAACGAAGTACAGCGTATAGCGATACGCGGCATAAAAACTGCCGAGATATTTCTCAAAATTATAACCGACCAGCAGCGGCAGGAAGCCAAACAGCATGCTCAGCATAAAAAGCGCCGTTTTGGCCGGAAACCCGAGCGCCAGACACCAGGTATAACGAAAAAAGAGATAACCGGTAATGGTGCAGCCGGTCAGCGCCGTGGCAATCATCCAACTCATTTGCAGCAAACTCCGTTAAAATTGCGAATCCGTAATCAGCATACATTTTAGAGTTAACTCTAAGTCAAGATGTTTTTTCATTTTTATATCAATTTGTTTTATACGGAAAAAAGACGGCCCGTTTCCGCTTATATCTCTTGAAATAAAATCCGATACATAATACCTTGAAAGCCTGAACAACAGAAAGGATAACGCCATGGCGCCGAGTTTTACCGAACTTCTTAAAAAACGCCGCTCAATTTACAATCTCGGAAACCGGACGACGCTGCCGGAGAACGAAATCAGCGCCTTGATTAAAGACGCCGTCAAATACACGCCGTCGGCTTTCAACTCGCAGTCGGCGCGAATCGTAATTCTGTTTGACGCGCAGAATCAAAAACTGTGGCAGATTACGCGTGAAGCGCTTGCGGCAGTCGTTCCGGCCGACAAGTTTGCCCCCACCGCGCAGAAAATCGCTTCTTTTGCGGCCGGAAGCGGCAGCGTTCTGTTTTTTGACGATACCCTGACGGTTCAGGAGCTTCAGGAAAAATTTCCGCTTTATCGCGATAATTTTCCGGCTTGGGCCGAACAGGCCAACGGCATGGCGCAGCTGGCGGTCTGGACGGCGCTGGCCGAAGCCGGCATCGGCGCCAGCCTGCAGCATTATAATCCGCTGATTGACAAGGCGGTAAAAAAAGAATGGCAGCTGCCCGAAGGGTGGAAACTGATCGCACAGATGCCCTTCGGCAGCATTGAGGCGCCGGCCGGAGAAAAGTCTTTTCTGCCGATTGAAGAACGGGTTTTGATAAAGAACTGAAATGAAAACAGGGACTAAACACATGTGGGCGATTTATGCTGTTTTATCCGCTTTTTTTGCCGCGGCAACTTCGATTTTGGCCAAAATCGGCATCGAAAACGTCGACTCCAATCTGGCAACCGGCATCCGCACCGTCATAATCCTGCTGATGACCTGCGGCATTGTTTATATGACCGGCACGATTCACCAGCT
The DNA here is from genome assembly GCA_017480995.1 of Alphaproteobacteria bacterium. Classification (GTDB taxonomy): domain Bacteria; phylum Pseudomonadota; class Alphaproteobacteria; order RF32; family CAG-239; genus CAZU01. The sequence continues at coordinate 928 of JAFUQJ010000011.1, read as the reverse complement.
GCCGCAAATTTCGCAAAGGAGCTGGATTTTTCTGATTTTGTCGGGTGGGGCAACGGGATTGTCCTGGCTGTTTTATTTTAAGGCGCTGCAAATGGGCGATGCTTCCAAGGTGGTGCCGGTCGACAAATTCAGCGTCGTCATCAGCATGGTTATGGCTTTTGTCTTTTTACACGAGGCCGTGACGCTCAAGGTGGTTTTGGGCGGCGCGCTGATTACGCTCGGAACGCTTGTGCTTATCTTTTAAAAAACGAAAAGACCGTTCTCTTCAAAGAACGGTCTTGATGTTTTGCAGGCCTTAGAGAACGCCGGTCTGGCGATTTTTCCAAGTTTCGAGTTCATTCTCAAATCCGGCAATCTCTTCCGTATCGCCAAGCAAGTCTGCAAGAACCGACTTCATCACGCGGATGTGCTGCTTGACGCCGCTGGTGACGCAGCCGCAGGCTTGCATTTTGCCGAGCTCGTCGAAGTACCTGAAGTCTTCCGAATTGATGAGCATGTTGAGCTTGCGCTTGACGAGAATCAGTGCCATGCGATCATGTACCCGCCAGTTGTTTTTTTCGGCCTCCTCAACAGCAACGATGAGGGTGTTGGCAATCTCATAGAGAGCAAATGTGATTTCCTGCGATCCGGTCATGTGCGAACACCAGCCTTCGCGGATGTCATTGGCAAAACGGCTGCGGAACGACTTCAAGTTCTCTACGGTTGAATTGTTTGTTGTCTTCATAAGACTTTCTGGGCTTATTTTAAGAGGCGCGTGCTCCTGAACACTCCCGTAACCTCTTTGGTGAAAAAAATAAATTTACTTTGTATAAAAGAAATATGCGGGAACCGGCAACAAGCGTTTTGGCCCAAAGGCAAAGACAACTTTATTTCCAATACATACACAATAACTTTTATACATTAACGTCAGTTATAGCATATTATTAGA
>JAFUQJ010000010.1 GCA_017480995.1 Alphaproteobacteria bacterium | reverse complement strand
CGCAGTGTTCGGGCAAAAACATGATTAAATGTCCCTTTGACACGGCTCTCGTCTTCTGTGAAGACGGGCCTTCCTGCGATTCCCTCGGCTTTACCGACACCGTGTCCGAATGTCCGGGCGAATATACTCTCTGCCCGACCGACAGTTCCAAGGGAAAATGCGATTTTGAAGCCTCGCCCGGCGATTTGAAATATTCGCTGCGCACCTCCGATCATAACGGCTGGCTCTTGTGCAACGGCCGCCCTTATTCGTCTTCTCAATATCCCGAACTTTACGCCGCTATCAGCGGCTCGTTCGGCTCATACCTGCCGAGCTATTCCGGATATTTTCTCAAAGCCGCCTCTACCTCTTATGCCTCAACCTTCAAAACCGCCCAGCAGGCCGGGCTGCCAAATATTACGGGAGAACTCGGATATTATACACAAGGCGGTTTTTTCCACAGCGGCGGTAAATATTCCGGAGCTTTTACACGAGGAAGCAGTGCGCCATGGCGTATCGGCGGTGATCATGAATCCGGTTATAATTTAAAATTTGACGCCTCAAAATCCAACTCTATCTACGGACGATCTTCCACCGTCACACCGCAGAACTACTCCGCCAACGTCTTCATCTATGCCGGCAGAAAAAAATATTAAAAAAACGCCGCTCTTTCGAGCGGCGTTTTTTTTAACTGCGGCTTATCGCCTAAGCAGCCGTGGCGCTGCCGTTGCTGATCAAACCTTCGCTGATCTGCAGGTTGGTGTTAATCATGCTGTCCAAAACCGTATCATTGATATTGTTGATATCTTTGCCGAGCTCCAGAGTTTTGGCAGAAACGTAATCTGCCAGCTTGACCAGATTGCTTCTGGTTTCGGAAGGCAGTTTGCTGTTTTTGGCGCTGGCCAGCGTCTTGATATAAATCCAAAGCTGCAGATTGTTGTCCAGCGCGGTTACCAGTTCTTCCGAATTATTGGCTTCGCGCGCGCTTGACAAGTCAACGGCACATTTCAGCAAAGAATAAGCCTCTTCCTTGGCCAGGGAGTTTTTGACAATTGCCAGCAGACCTTCGGAAATCTGCATATTGATATTGGCCAGGCAGTCAAAATCGCCCTTGCTCATTGACGTTCCTTTGGACAGGGTAATTCTTTCAACAAATTTGGACAATTTGAGCAAATTGTCCCTGATATCCCGGGGAAGCAAATTCTTTGCGCTTTTCAGCGAGGTTTCTATCTCTACCCACAATTTCAAATTCTCGTCCAAAACCAAAAGTTTAAAACCTTCCTGCTCGCTGGCGGCCGCCTTGGACAAAGCCATGGCATAGTCCATGAGCATTTTGGCCTGATCTTCGGTTTCATTGATTTGATTGTCTGTGGTATTCATTTCGCTTCCTTTGTAAAAAAATTCATCACGTCTAAATAATATAACGACTATTTTGCCGGTTTAAACACTAAAAGAATTTCATCCACTAAAAAAATCTGCCTCCGCGAATCGGGGAAAATTTGCGAAGGCAGACTTCTCGGGGAATGTACAGAGCTGAAGAAGCGCCTGTACGGTATTTTTAAGAAAAAATTGGGGAGATTTTTCCTTAAAAATTGGGGAATAACATAATAATAAAAACTTTTTTGACCGTTCCTCCCGCAAACGGGCGAAAACACAAACCGGAACGGCTCCGCGGCTAGAACGGCGCGATAATGTCCAGTATCTGCCGGCCGTAACGCGGCTGCTGTACATCGCTGACAACGCCCTGCCCGCCGTAAGAAACACGCAGCTCGGCAATTTTGCTCGACTCGATGGTGTTGTTGGAGGTGATGTCGGCGCGGCGGATGATGCCTTTCATGGTCAGGCGGCGCAATTCATAGCTGACGCGAATCTCCTGCGTTCCCTCAATCACCAGGTTGCCGTTGGGCAAAACCTGCGTGACCATGGCGGCCATGGTCATCTCAATCTTCTCTTTGCGATCGACCTTGCCGTCTGCCGAAATCTCGCGATTTGAATTAATGTCCAGCATGGCTGCAGGATTAACCGCATCGGGCAGATAGTCATTCAGATAGCTTTCATAACCGGCAAAGGCGTTGATACCCATGGAATCTTTGTTGTCGTCGCGATTCTGCTCCATCTCGTTTTCCATCAGGGCATTGTCTTTGGCCGAGACGATAACCGTTATGATATCGCCGACCTTGGACGCGCGCTGATCTTTGAAAAAGCCGCTGGATCCAGGCTTCCACAGAGAGTTGGGCGCGGCCTGCGCGTTGACGGTCTGCGGCATCGGCATGCTGACCGGCTGATAATCCACCGCGGCGGTCGGATTCTCAATCGGCGTCAGCGGCGGTTCTTTTCCGACCTGCTGCAGCCGGCTCCACATGCCGCAGCCGGACAATGACGTCGCCAGCAGCAACGCCGCCATTCCTCTGCATAAATTCTGATGATTGTTTCTCATGTTGCAACAGCTCCCCAACTATTCGTTATCTATTTCTACGGTTGCGGCATCAATAACCCTTGCCCTGAACTTTTTGCCGCTTTTGACATTCTCCAGCTCAATGCGCTGCTTCTCGGCGCCGTCTTCCCCGGCCTCGGCCTTGGAGGTTATCTGCAGGCCCCTGGACTTGTATATTGCCGTGACAACATCGCCTTTGCGGATGAGAACTTTCTGCCCGACCTCGCGCTCCGCAATCAGCCGGCCCTCTTTGAGCGACTTTTTGGCCTGCAGCCCGATCAGCCTGTCTTTGTCGACAATATTGTTGTCTTTAACCCGATTGGCGCGAAGACTGATTTCTTTGAGCATGTCTTCGGCAATGACCGTGCCTTTTTCGATTGTCCGGTTCGGAACATAGGCCGAAACCCGAACATAGTACTTGCCGCTCAGACGCGTTTTTTCGACAGACTCGCCGTCGGCAAAAATTTCCGCGTCGGCCGAAAAAGTATTCTGCCCTTCGTCAATTCTGAGGTTGGATATCATAATCCGCGCCAGCCCGGCATTCTGCAGGACAAACGTTGTTTTGCCGCCGAAAAACTCAAGCTCTATCTCGTCATCGACGCCCTGATCGGCAAACTCTCTGCGAACGGCGCCGTTGACGTCGTTTTCGTCGAGAATCAGGACGTCTTTTCCCTGCGCAGGAACCGCCGCCGACATCAACAACAAGAAAGAAAAAACTATTTCAGCAAACTTTTTCACGAATTACCGCCTTTGTTATTTGAGCTGGTTAATGGTGGTCAGCATCTGATCCGAGGTCGAAATGATTTTGGAGTTCATTTCGTAAGCGCGCTGCGCCGAGACCAATTCGGTAATTTCGGTAACTGCATTGACGTTGGAAGTGCTCAGATAGCCCTGCAGGATAGAGCCGAAGCCCTCGGCATCGGGATTGTCCAGAACCGGCGCGCCGGAAGCCGCCGTCTCGGTAAACAGGTTGTCGCCGATGGCTTCAAGACCGGCTTCGTTGACAAAAGTCGCCAGTTCGAGCTGGCCGACGTTGACTTCGTCGGTTTCGCCGTCCTGCTTAATCCAGACTTCGCCGGAGCTGTTGACATAAACTTCCACCGCGTCATCGGGAATGGTGATTTCGGGCTGGACGACATAGCCGTCATGCGTGACGATAACGCCGTCACCGTTGCGCTGGAAAGCGCCGTCGCGGGTGTAGCCGATGCCTTTGCCCTCCGGCAGCTCAATCTGGAAATAGCCGCGGCCTTTGATGGCCAGGTCGAGGCTGTTGTCGGTCTTGACCAGACCGCCGCCCTCGGTAATGCGGTAAACCGCCGCCGTCTGCACGCCGAGACCAAGCTGAATGCCCGACGGGATAATCGTGTTGTCGGCAGTGGACGACGAACCCGGACGAATAACGTTCTGATACAGCAAATCGTTAAACTCGGCGCGGCGTTTGGTATAGGCGGTGGTGTTCATGTTGGCCAGATTGTTGGCGATAACGTCAACATTGGTCTGCTGAGCTAACATTCCGGTGGCACCAATATATAAAGATCTCATGAGTTTTCCCCTCTTTTAAGCCAACTGGGCATAAGTTGAAATAGTATTTGAAATTCTGTCGTGTTCTTCGTCAATCATCTGCTGGACATAATCGTAAGAACGCTGAATCTTAATCAGCTTGGTCATCTCCTCAATGGCGTTGACATTCGACTTTTCTATCATGCCCTGAGCGACCTTGACGTTGTCGGAACCGACAACCATGGTATTGCCGGGAACGTTTTCAAACATGGTGCCGGCAACTTTCAGCAGTTTTTGATTATCTGCAAAAGAAGCAAGTTTCAGGCGGGCGACAAGACCGTTTTCGGTAATGACGTCGCCGCTTTCGGTAATCGTGACCTCCGTTTCTCCCGGCGCGATAAAAATCGGCGCATCGGCTTCGGAAAGGACAACCGCCCCCTCGTTGGTTATCAGCTTGCCGTCATTGTCCAGAGAAAACTGGCCTTTGCGCGTGTATCTCTCGCCGCCCTGCGTGTCGACGCAGAAAAAGGCGTCGCCCTGAATGGCAACGTCGAAAGTATTGCCCGTCTGAGCCAGCGAACCTTCGGCAAAGTTTTGGATCGAACCGTAATCCTGCGTGAAATAGAGAGGCGCGCGGCCTATCCCCTCGGCCTGCGGCGTCTGCACCAGATAAGACGTGAACAAGACGTCGTCCTGCTTGTACCCGGCGGTGTTCATGTTGGCCATGTTGTTGGAAACAATGTCCATCTGCTTCCATAAGGCCATCTGCCGCGACAACGCGATATAATTTGTATTATCCATGTTTATTTTCCCCTTAATAGTATGGATATAAATCTTGTTGCCGTATCCCATGCAAAAGTCGTGCCATTTTTTTAATTCCCCGTGAAATCCCTGCTTTTGTCAAAACATCCCATGATTTTTCATTGACACTTTGTGAAAAATATCCGATAATAATTAAAGAATTGCTCTTTTATTTTTTGAGGATGTTTCGAAATGTCTGTTCCGTCTTTATCTTACCTTCTTCTTTCCTCTGCCGCCGTTTTGTTGGTCACTGCGGCAGAGGCCTCCGCTCAAACCTGCACCAAGGCTCCGTCTTGTGCCGAGCTCGGCTATACCAAATCTGTTTCCGACTGTATCGGAAAAAACGTCCTCTATTGTCCGTTTGACAGCACGGCGGTTTCTTGCGAGGACAATGTTATCATTACTTGCGACGCGCTTGGTTTTACCGACGCAATTGTCGAATGTCCGGGATCTTATGTCAAATGCCCGACCGACAGTTCCAAAGGAAAATGCGATTTTGAAGCCTCGCCCGGTGATTTGAAATATTCGCTGCGCACCTCCGACCATAACGGCTGGCTCTTGTGCAACGGAAGAGCTTATTCGTCTTCTCAATATCCCGAACTTTACGCCGCTATCAGCGGCTCGTTCGGCTCATACCTGCCGAGCTATTCCGGATATTTCCTCAAAGCCGCCTCTACCTCTTACGCCTCAACCTTCAAAACCGCCCAGCAGGCCGGGCTGCCCAATATTACCGGAACAATAAACATATATGGTCCCGAGGCGCCGTATTCATCCGCTTCCGGTGCATTTACGCAGACTACATTCGGTGATCACGGATATAACCATAAATCCGGAAACGCTTCGCCCGTTTTTACTTTTAACGCTTCAAAATCCAACTCGATTTACGGACGCTCTACCACCGTCACCCCGCAGAACTACTCCGCCAATGTTTTTATCTACGCAGGCAGAATCAAAGTAACAGATACGGCAACCATTTGCAAAACCACCGGTTATACGAATTCGTCAGGCTCCTGCCCGGCAAACTCAACCAAAACAACTTGCCCCAATAATTCGACGTATTTCAAATGCACCTGTAACAGCGGTTATGTTATGGACAGCAATACCTGTTACAAAACCTACGCCAGCTGCGCGGCCGCAGGATATGTTACCCAAAGTGAAAATGACGCAGGCTGCTCCAGCGGCATTACGATTTATCTGACCAACGGAACCTCAACAACCTGCTATGATTCGTCCTGCGCAGAAACCGAGACGGATACAACCTGTGGCTCCGGCTGTTATCAGAATTGCATGAATGCAAACGGAAATAATCCGAGCGAAGGACAAACCTGTGCCTGGGACTGCGAACACGGCTCCTGTTACTAAATTTTTCTGCAATAATCAAGACAAGAGCCTTGCGAAAATTATCAGAAGCCGAAGAACTGGAAATCACGGCATCGATGATGACGAACCACAACTGTTTGTGCCCGCAGATTTTTTCGGCCGACGGACGGCTTTTGCCTTTGGTAAGGGAAAAACTTGAAGAAACCGTATTTTTCCTGAAAAAAAATTATCTGCAGTTTTTCCCTCTGCTCAAGATTAAAGACATTGTTCTGCAAGGCAGTATTTGCAGTTACGTATATTCGCGCAATTCCGATTTAGACGTCTTTATTATCGTCGAAGAAATCGGCGCAAACGACGTATTGCTCGAGGTTAAGATACTAAACGCCATTAACATGGTTTTACCCCGGCTGAACATGAAACCGTCTTTTTATGAACATCCGCTTGATTTTGCCCTATTGCATCAACAGATGCTCTTGAGCAATCGAAACTGCTATTCGCTTCTTAACGACTGCTGGACGAGCACGCCGGTGCGACAGGAATTTGCGTTTACTCCGCAAGAGCTTTATCGGGCCTATACGACAGAAAGGGACAGGCTGCACCGTTTTGCCGCCGAACTTCCGCAGGCGGAAAATTTCCTGACGGAAGACGGGGCAAACGCCCTGCAAAGGTATTTGCATGCTCTGCGCAACAAAGCTTTTCTTTGCAAACAAAATTCTTTCGAACATGAATACAGTCTTGATTATAATTTATACCGATGTTTGAAAAGATTCGGAATTTGGGCGCATTATCAAAAATACATTTATGATTCCAGAAACAACCTGCCGGAGCAAAATCAATGAAAAAATACGTCGATATGCGGCAGATTCTTCAAAACCGGCTGGCCAAAAACGAAATATTGGATCCTCGATTGTTTGACTTTGGAGGAGAAATGCATCCCGACGTCCGCGAGAAAATTTTATCTTTGGTTCAATCTGCGATTGACCGCACGATTAAAAACATTCCGGGCCTGCATGTCACGGACATCTATCTGCGCGGCTCATCCGCCGGATATTATTACAGAGAAGATTCTGACTTGGATGTGGCAGTTCAAGTACAAAAAAAAGATGCTCCCTGGCTGTCGGACGATGATAAAAAACTGGCTGAATTTTTAAAAATACTGCAACAAGGCAACTGCTTTCCCCTCAGACTCATGCCCGGCTCCAGGTTTATCGACCTGTCTTTTCAGACTTCTGCCGCCGAAAAAGACATAAGCATATATTCCATCCTGCATAACAAGTGGAAAAATGTTCCCGATCCGCACCTTGCCGACATGCTTGTTTTTGACGATATATGGCAAGAATACCTTTCTGACTATCAGAAAATCGACACCTATCTTCTCAAAATGCAAATCAGCGGAAAACTGCATACCATGGAGGGCATTGAAGAGCTTGAAAAATACTATGCCGCCTTATATTCCGAACAAAGATTTTCGTACCGTCCCCACCTTATTTACAAACTTTTGAAAATTCGCGGAATTATTGCAAAAATACAGGAACTTATATCTGCTTCCATGCGCGAACTCCTTTCTCTGAAATAAGCGTGAAACGAAACAGACCGCTATTGCAGCAGGCTTTGAATCTTGGCAACGTATTTGCGGATGGTTTCGACGCGGGTTTTGTAAGACGATAAGTCTTTTTCGATAAACAGCTTCTGATCAGGGCGGATTTTCACGGCGCCGAACTGAGAGGCGACAAACTCTATCAGCTTGTCGGGCTTGGCAAAGACATTGTTGCGCAGGCTTATCAAAATACCCTTGGCGCCGGCATCAACCTTGTCGATATTGGCGTCTTTGCACAGCAGTTTTATCTCAACCGTGGCAAGCAGGTTGTTCACTTCTTCGGGCAGCGGGCCGAAACGATCCGTCAGCTCCTCGCGCATGTCGGCGATTTCCTCATTATCGGCAAGCTCG
>JAFUQJ010000082.1 GCA_017480995.1 Alphaproteobacteria bacterium | reverse complement strand
TTTGAAGCCAAAATCGGCGTCGGAATTTACCAATTGTTAAATATAAAAACGTTATAATCTTTTCCTGCGATAAGGAAAAAGAATAATGACTTTGCCGACGAAAGAAGAAGCGCGGGAGCTTTTTGACTACATCTGTCAGAAGACGGATTATTTTAACTGCCGCAACGGCCTGCCCGAAGGAACGTCCCGGCGGCATTATCTGCGTGTTGCCGAAAATGCCGAACGGATAGCATCCAAAACACCGTCTTTAAATCCCGAAAAAGCCTATATCTTAGGTTTGCTGCACGACTACGGCGAGTTTAAGGAACAAAAGGACCGACGCAATTTTCACGGCACGGCCGGCTATGATGAAATGATGTCGCTGGGCTTTGACGAGGTTGCGCGCACCTGTCTGAGCCATAGTTTTTTTGACGGCTGCATCACGCCGGAAAATTATCCCTCCTACCCTGCCGACTGTATTCTGCGCGCCGCCGAAATTATCTCCGACAATCCGTTTGATGATTATGACAGGCTGATTCAGCTGAGCGATTTGATGGTCAAGACGGATCAGGTGACTGCAATCGACGAGCGTCTTGATTTTGTCGCCGCCAAATACCATGTTCCGGCCGATGTTATCTCTTTCAAAAAAGAACGCGCGCACGAGTTAAAAAAGTATTTTGACAATCTTTGCGGCGAAGATGTTTATCATATCCTGGGACTGAAAAATGACTGATGTTCAAAAATACAGCTATCATACGCACAACAACGCCTTGGGTGTTTTTGACGGAAAAAGTTCCGCCGAAGAAATGATATCAAAAGCCGAAGAATTGGGATTTGAAGCGATCGGCGTCAGCAATCATTTGTGCGTTCATCCGAATATGCCGCGCGGCGTGAGCAAAATGTTTTTCAGCGATCCGGAAAAGGCCTTGGACATATACAAAAGAATGTACGCCGAGCTTGACGAAGTCGCTGCCAGTCATAAAATCAAGGTTTACAAAGGTTTTGAAGTGGATTTTTTCCCGTCTGCTGTCTGGCGCGGTTGGTTTGAAAAAATTATCAAACAATTGGATTACGATTACCTGATAGGAGCCTCGCATTTTATCCGCTCTGCCGACGAAACTTTCCTTTGCAATATTTACCACCTTGATCGGCTGCCTTCCGCGACAACGGACGAGCAAATGCGCGAATATCTGCGCGGTTATTGGGACAATGTCAAAGGCGCGGTTGAAAGCGGATATTTTGACTTTATGGCGCATTTGGATTACTGCACGCTTTTTGAGCTGAGCTCGACGCCGGAATGGGACGATGTCAAATGGGACTTGATTGAGACAATGGCCTCGCGCCGTCAGGCGTTTGAAATAAATACCGGCGGCATTGCCAAAATCGGCCGCCCTTTTCCCGAATGGCGGATTTGTGACGAACTTGTCAAACGCGAAGTTCCCGTTATCGTCAGCTGCGACTCTCACGATGTTTCTCAAATCGGCCGCCACTTTGCCGAGGTTGAAGATTATCTCGCAGAAAAAGGGTGCAAACACCGTTTTAAGCTTTCAGAATAATTAATAAACAGAGTCAATAAACACTGCTTAAGTGACTGTTTTTAGAGTCTATTTAAATTCATGTTAAATAGGTGTTTATAACTCGCCTTTTTGTGTTTTAAATTTTTTGTAAAAATTATAAAAATAAGTTATGAAAAATTTTATGCAGAAATACGATGTTTCACGTGAAACATTTGACAAGTTACAGACCTATCAAAATCTTTTGACAGAGTGGCAGGCCAAGTTTAATTTAGTCAGCAACAGCTCGTTGAGCGATGCTTGGAATCGCCACTTTGTCGACTCTGTTCAGCTGTTCAAATATCTTCCGGAAGGCTGTGAGAATTTGCTCGATTTTGGCTCTGGTGCTGGCTTCCCGGGACTTGTTCTGGCTGTCGTTGCGGCAGAAAAAACGCTGTATTTAAAAGTTACTTTGATTGAATCGATAACCAAAAAAACGCTGTATTTAAAAGAAGTCGCCGCTCGGCTGGGGCTTAATGTCAATATTATCAACGACAGAATCGAAAATATCCCGCCGCAAAAGGCCGACGTTATTACCTCGCGCGCCATGACGTCGTTAAACGGCCTGCTCGGATATGCTTATCGCTTCTGCAAACCCGAAACGGTCTGCATCTTTCCCAAAGGCAAAAAATACGCCGAAGAACTTGCCGAGGCGCACCGGCACTGGAGTTTCAAATGCAGGATAGAAGCGTCCGAAGTCAGCGACGAAGGACGTATTCTGATTATTTCAAACTTACGCAAAATTAAAGGAGATAAAAATGCCTAGAATTTTGGCAATCGCAAACCGCAAAGGCGGCGTCGGAAAAACCACCACCACCGTAAACGTTGCTACCGCCATGGCCGCGACCGGCAAAAAAGTTTTGGTTGTTGATTTGGATCCGCAGGGGAACGCCTCCACCTCCATGGGCGTCAGCAAAAAGGGCTCCATGCCTTCTTCTTATGACGTTCTTATCGGCAAGGTCAAATTGTCTCAGGCGGTTGTCTGGACCGAGATTCCGAATTTTTCGCTGATTCCTTCCTCTCCTGATTTGGCCGGTGCCGAAATTGAGCTGGTCGACGTCGACGACCGCGAATTTCGCCTGAAACAGGCCTTGGGCAAAGATGCCGTCAATTATGACTATATCCTGATTGACTGTCCGCCGTCTTTGAGCCTGGTAACAATTAACGCTCTGGTTGCGGCCGATGCCGTAATCGTGCCGCTGCAGTGCGAATTTTTGGCTCTGGAAGGCGTAACCGACCTGATTCGCAACATCAACGTAATTAAAAAACGTTTTAATCCGGCTCTGGCTTTGCACGGCGTTGTCCTGACCATGTACGATAAGAGAAACAACCTTTCGCAAATGGTTGAAGACGACGTTCGCAGTTTCTTCGGCAAAAAGGTTTACAATACCGTTATTCCGAGAAACGTCCGCATTTCCGAAGCGCCGTCGCACGGCAAACCGGTTTTGCTGTATGATTTCAAATGTCCGGGTTCGCAGGCTTACATCAGCTTGGCCGGCGAAGTCCTCAAAAGAGAAAAGGAACTGATTGCATGTTAGACAACGAATTGGACGAACTGCTCAATGACGCCCCTGCTCCGGCGCCTCATGACGAACATCGCAAAAGAAAAAGTCTCGGCCGCGGCCTTGAGGCTTTGATGGGCGGCATTGACGACGAGATTAACCTTGATTCGGCCAAGCCCAAAAATGTCAGCACCGTCGGCATTGACGCGATTGTTCCGGGCAAATTCCAGCCGCGTACCGAGTTTGCCGAAGACGCGCTGCGGGCTCTGGCCGATTCCATAAAGGAAAAAGGCATTTTGCAGCCGTTGCTGGTGCGCCGTCAAAACGACAAATACGAGCTGATTGCCGGCGAACGCCGCTGGCGTGCCTCCAAACTTGCGGGACTGTCGGAAGTTCCTGTCGTCATCAAAGAATTGTCGGATCAGGAAGTGCTCGAAGCGGCTTTGGTCGAAAATATCTTGCGCGAAAACCTCTCCGCCGTCGAAGAGGCCGAAGGTTACCAGCGTCTGATTGACGAGTTTTCTCACACGCAGGAGGCTTTGGCGCAGATTGTCGGCAAATCGCGCAGTCATATCGCCAATACGCTGCGTCTGCTCGGGCTGCCGCTTTCCGTTCGCGAGATGATTAAAGACGGGCGACTTTCCGCCGGCCATGCCCGCGCTTTGGTCGGTCTGGACAATGCCGAGGAATTGGCCGCCGAAATCATCAAAAAGGACTTGAACGTCCGCGAGGCCGAAGAGCTTGCCGCCAGACGGAAAAACAGCGGCGAAACCGCCCAAAAAACCAAGGTGTCGGCCGAAAAAAGCGAAGATATCTGCGATATTGAACGCGCGCTGGTCAAAACGCTCGGCCTGCGTATCAAAATTACGCCCAACAAACAGGGCGGTGGCAAAGTCGTTTTGCAGTATTCTTCGGTTGCCGAGCTCGATATGATTATCGAGACGCTTGAGCAGAAACGCAAAAGCGAAACCGCGGGACAGAACGCTGTATTTAAAGCGCCGGAAACCGAAACAAACGATAAATTTTCAATTAAAATCATAGATTAAGGAACTAAAAATGACAATACTTGATAAAATGCTCGAAAACTGCGAAAAAGCAGGTTATGCAACCACCAAAAACGTCCAGAAGATTGCCAACGCCAAGCAGATGATGTTCGGCGAGGCCGAGTGGCAGAGATGTCCCTGCGACGGTCAGAACCCGGCCCGTTACTGCATTTCCGAAACCTGCCGGGCCGACATTGAGCGTGACGGCGAATGCCATTGCCACTGCTACCGCAAAAAAACCGCGGACGAATAATTTCCGAAAAGACTTTCTGAAAATGAAAGTCTTTTTTTTACCCAATATTTACCAAAAGACATTAAAGTCTTAAGAAAGATATGGATTAAATAAAATTACTGTGGTTTAATCTTTACAGCACAACCGGAGAGAGGAGAGGCTGATGTTTTTCTTAAAAAAAATCTTGTTGGGTTTGGGCGCTTTGTTTCTGATTCTGCTGGGCGGCGCCGGGACGCAGAGCGAAAGCACGCTTCTTCAGGGCAGCGGTTTTTTAGGGCTGATTATCGGTCTGATTGTCTTGTATATTTTTGCCAAAATGGCTTGGCGCGCAATGGGCTGCCTGCCGTCAATCTTTTTGATTCTCGCCATTGTTGTCTTTATTCTTTATGCAATCGGCGCCTTTAGCGGCGGCATCGGAAATGTCGGCAGCAATTTGCGCGGCTTTCTGGGACAGGGGCAAAGCCGCAGCCGAACGGTTGTCGCCTCTCCGTCGCAGGCCGGCGTGGTCAATCTGATCAGCGAAGAAGAATTTGACGTGCCGATTAGCGAAAGTTTCTCGTCTCCTCAGGAAGAGGCGGCTCCGGCGGAACCGGAGCGGGAAAGCGGCAGCTGGTTTGGTTCCCAAAAACAGGAAGAGCAGGGCTTCAATCCCAAAAATTATCCGGCGGTTTATTCAAGCGCTCAGGTTGTCAGTGCCGATACTTTGATAATCGGCGGACGTTATCTGCGGTTGTTCGGCATCGACGCGCCCGAAAACAATCAGACCTGTGCCGATCGCACCGGCCGTTCCTACGCCTGCGGCCGCCAGGCAACGTCCTGGCTCAAAGGCTGGCTTGCCGATAACGAACTCGAATGCCGCATTATCCAGCAGGACCAAAACGGCAACATGATCGGGATTTGCTCGCTCGGCGCCTATGATTTGGGTGCGGCGCTGGTTAACGCCGGCTGGGCGGTTGTCTACAGTCAGCATTCCGACATCTACATGCCGTATCAGGTTCAGGCGCAGAACAATGCCCGCGGTTTGTGGCAGGGCGAATTTTATATGCCGTGGGACTGGCGCAAGATTCAGGCGCGCAAGCCCAAAATCAAGGTTATCAATAGGCCCAAAACCCGCAAAAGAACTTTTTTGAATCCGATGGGGGAATAAAATGCCGGAATTTTTCTTGCCGACGGAAGCCGACACGGCAGCTTTTGGCCGTCGTCTGGCGCGCTGGGCTCGAAAAGGGGACGTTTTTGCCCTGTTCGGAACGCTGGGCATGGGCAAAAGCGTTTTGGCCAGAGCTTTTGTGCAGGAACTGACCGGCACGGCCGAGGTTCCGAGCCCGACTTTCACGCTGGTCCAAAGCTACGAGGCGCCGGATTTCGAGATTTATCATTTTGACTTGTATCGTCTCAAATCGCCGGAAGAAATTTTTGAAATCGGTGTGGAAGAAGCGCTCTACGAAGGCGTTTCGCTGATTGAATGGCCCGAGAAAATGGGCGCTTACCTGCCGCGCGGCGCTTTTCGGATAACCCTTTCCAATCATGAGGGCGGCCGCCGTCTGACAATTGAAAACGCGTCCGCCGCCGAACGGCTTAAGTCGTTGTAAGGAGCAGAAATGAGCGCCAATATTCACGCTTCCTGTGTCAGTCTTAACAATAAGGGTATCTTGATATTGGGAGAATCCGGACTGGGCAAATCGGATTTGAGCCTGCGGCTGATAATGGAGCGCGGCGCCGTGTTGGTCGCCGACGACCGGGTTGATTTGCAAAATGTCAATGGCCGGATAGTGGCTTCCGCGCCCGAGATACTGCAGGGGCTTTTGGAGGTGAGGGGGCTTGGCATTATCCGCCGGCCTTTTGCAAAAGAGGTTCCGGTCAGCCTGATTGTCCGTCTGGTCAGCCATTACAAAGAGGTTGAGCGCCTGCCGGATCCGGTTTTTTACGAAATTGAGGGCGCGCGCATCAGCCAGATCAGTCTGTACTCTTTTGAGCCTTCGGCAGTACTCAAAGTCGTTGCCGCGCTGACTTTGCTGTGAGAATTTATGCTATAAAAGTTGATTAATTTGATTTGACGGCCTACAATATGGCCAAATTTACTTAAAAAAGAGAGAAAAAACAATGATTAGCACCCACATAATAAACTTTCTGCGCAACCAGGGACGCCCGCTGGTCAAATTCTTTTCCAGTCTCGGCGAATTTTCCCTGTTTGTCGCGCAGTCGGTATACAACAGCCTGACACCGCCGTTTTACGGCCGCAATCTGCTGCGTCAGATTATCGATATGGGCTTTTATTCCCTGCCGGTGGTCGGTCTGACGACGATTTTTGCCGGTATGGTCATTGCCCTGCAAAGTTACTCCGGCTTTATGCGCTACGGCGCCGAAGGAGCGGTGGCCGAAGTGGTGCTGATTTCGGTAACCCGCGAGCTGGCGCCGGTTCTTTCGGCGCTGATGGTGGCCGGCCGCATCGGCGCCGCCATGGCCGCTGAAATCGGAACCATGCGCGTGACCGAACAGATTGACGCGCTGACAACCTTGTCGACCAATCCTTTCAAATATTTGGTTGCGCCGCGCGTCTGGGCCGGTTTGATTGTTATGCCGATTTTGGTAATGCTCGGCGATGTTATCGGTATTTTCGGCGGCTATGTTGTCGGTGTCTACAAGCTCGGCTTCAACCCGGCCAACTACATCAATTCGACTTTGCAGAATTTGCAGACGATTGACGTGACGACCGGTTTGGCCAAGGCTTTTGTCTTTGGTTTCATTATTTCGATTATGGGCTGCTACAACGGATACAAGTCCAGAGGCGGCGCTCAGGGCGTCGGCGCGGCGACCACCAACGCGGTTGTTTCGGCGTCAATCCTGATTTTGATTTTCAACTATGTCATAACCGAACTTTTCTTTTCAAAATAAGCGTGGGCGGAGAATGTAAAAATGAGCGAAGCAAAAATAGAAATCAGAAATCTGCACAAGGCTTTTGGCAAGAAAGTCGTTCTCGACGGGATTGATCTAGACATTCACAAAGGCGAATCTCTGGTGGTCATCGGCGGTTCGGGCACCGGAAAATCGGTTTTGATTAAATGTATTCAGGGGCTGCTGGTGCCTGACGAAGGCTCAATTCTGGTTGACGGCAAAGAGGTTGTCGGCATTGACGAGAAGCAGAAAGAAGAACTCCACTCCAAAATGGGCATGCTGTTTCAGGGCGGCGCGCTGTTTGACAGTCTGAGCGTATGGGAAAACGTCGCGTTTGACCTGCTCGAAAACAAAGGCATGAGCAAAAAAGACGCCAAAAACGAGGCCGTCCGCGTGCTGCGTTCGGTCGGACTGGCGCCCGACGTTGCCGATTTGTCGCCTTCGGAACTTTCCGGCGGTATGCAGAAACGTGTCGGACTGGCGCGCGCCATTGCTTCCAAGCCGGAAATCATCTTTTTTGACGAGCCGACCACCGGGCTTGATCCGATTATGGCCGACGTCATCAACGATTTGATTATTGAATCGGTCAAAGGCCTGGGCGCTTCGGCGTTGACGATTACGCACGACATGGCTTCGGCCCGCAAAATTGCCGACCGCATCGCCATGCTTTACAAAGGAAAAATCATCTGGCAGGGTACGGTAAAAGAAATGGACAAGACCGATAATCCGTATGTTTGCCAGTTTATCAACGGCTGTGCTCAGGGGCCGATAAAAGTGGAGGTATAGTTTTGGCCAAAAAAGACGCCAAACAATATGTTTGCCGGACTTGCGGTTCGGTTTATCCCAAATGGCAGGGTAAATGCGACGCCTGCGGAGAGTGGAACACCATTGCCGAAGAAATTGTCGGCGGCGGCGGATTCTCCAACATCAGTCCGCGGCGTTCCAAAGGCAATCTGATAGACTTTGTGCCGCTGAGCGGCGCGCAGGAGCATTTGAGCCGTCTTTCGACCGGCATTCGCGAGCTTGACCGCGTTTCCGGCGGCGGCTTGGTTTCCGGTTCGGTTATTCTGGTCGGCGGCGATCCCGGCATCGGCAAGTCAACGCTGCTGCTGCAGGCCTGCGCCAAAATCGCCGAGCAGCCCGAAAAACCCGAAGTTTATTATATTTCGGGCGAGGAAGCGATAGATCAGGTGCGTATCCGCGCCAAACGTCTGGGGCTGGAAAAATCTCCGGTCAATCTGGCCAGCTGCACCGATATCAAAGATATTCTGATCACGCTCGAAAAGGCCAATGCCGCGGTGGTCATCATCGATTCCATTCAAACCATGTATCTTGACGAGGTCGAGTCGACACCGGGCAGCGTCGGGCAGGTGCGCGCCTGCAGTTATGAATTGATAAAACTGGCCAAACGCAAAGGATTTGTTTTGTTTCTGGTCGGTCATGTCACCAAGCAGGGCGAGCTGGCCGGGCCGCGCGTTTTGGAACACATGGTTGACACCGTTTTGTATTTTGAGGGCGAGCGCGGACATCATTTCCGCATTTTGCGCGCGGTCAAAAACCGTTACGGCGCCACTGACGAAATCGGCGTTTTCGAAATGCAGGATCAAGGTTTGGTCGAAATTGAAAACCCCTCGGCGCTGTTTCTGGCCGAGCGGCAGGGCAATATCTCGGGTTCCTGCGTTTTTGCGGGGATAGAAGGTTCCCGCCCGGTTTTGGTCGAGATTCAGGCTTTAGTCAGCCCCACCAGCTATTCGAGTCCCAAACGCGCCGTCGTCGGCTGGGATTCCAACCGTCTGGCCATGGTTCTGGCGGTGTTGGAAGCGCGCTGCGGCATGAGTCTGAGTTCGCAGGACGTTTATCTTAACATTGCCGGCGGCCTGCGCATTTCCGAACCTGCGGCGGATCTGGCGGTGGCAATGGCGGTTATTTCGTCGCTCACCAATAAGCCGCTGCCGGCCGATATGGTCATTTTCGGCGAAATCGGTCTGTCCGGTGAGGTGAGGGGCGTCAGCCAGCCGAGCCTGCGCCTGAAAGAGGCCGGAAAACTCGGCTTTGCCAGCGCGATTGTACCGCCGACGCACAGCAAGGAAAAGAAAATCAAAACGGATGTCAATATTCACGAAATCGGCAATGTCCAGCGGATTATCAACTGGTTTAATTAGAAAAGGTTTTTATTTATGAGTGGATTAAACAACCTCGACGTCATTATTCTGATTGTCATCGGCATTTCGGCCTTAATCGCCCTGAGCCGCGGTCTGGTAAAAGAAGTCCTCTCGATTGTGGGCTGGGTGCTGGCCACTATGTCGATAATCTATCTGCTGCCGGTGCTGCTGCCTTTTGCCAAGTCTCATATTTCGAGCGGCATTTTAGCCGGCGTCGTCACTGCGCTGATTATCCTTATTTTGTTTTTCATTGTCTGGATTCTGCTGACCGACAAACTTATCGGCAAAATCCGCACCAGCAAATTAAACGGTCTTGACCGGATGCTCGGGCTCTTTTTCGGGATTGTCCGCGCCTGCCTGCTGGTGGTGCTGTTTTATATTCTCGTCAGCTGGATGATACCGGCGGACAAACAGTCCGAGATTTTGACGGAATCCAAATATTTTCAGGTTGCCGGCTCTTTTGCCAAACCGCTGGAGGAGCTGATTCCCGAAGAAACGCTGAAACTGATTAAGGAAAAGGCCGGTTACGGAGAAGAGGCGGAAGAGACGGAGGAAAGCGAAAAAGAACCGCCGGCCGAACGCAAAAAAGACAGCGTTGACGACTTGTTTGAGCGCCTTGCCCAGCCGCAGATAGAAAAAGCCAAAGGCAAGGCGAAAGAAAAGATCAAAGAAAACTTCGGCGGCTACAAAGAATCCGAACGCGACAACCTCGACCGCCTGATTGAAAACGTCGAATAGCCTAATTACCGTATCTGGCGCTTACGGTGGCCCGTTCAAGAACGTGCCCGCGCATGGCGTCCTGCAGTTCGGACGCGTCAAATCCCGGATTTAAATCGAGCTTTTTGTCAAGAGCGTAGACATGCAGGTCGTATTTGTGCGTCCCGTCGTGCGGTGACATTCCGCCGTAATAGTCAAAACCCCAGCTGTTGCGGCCTTGAACAAAAGCGTTGTCGGAGCGGCTTTCGTTTTCAGCCACGTTTTCGTATCCGAGGTCGGCAACCAGCCAGTGAATCCAAGGGTGCCCGACGCTGCGCACGGAATCGTTGTCTATCAGCATAACCGCGTAAGAAACCGTTTCCGCCGGCGGATTATGTATTGCAAAAGGTACGGAAAGAGCCGGAACGCCGTCAATAAAATCTTTGCCGTGTTTTCCGTATTTGTTTTTCCAAAAGTCATCTTTAATGCCGCTGCTGGTAACCCGCATGACTCATCTCCTCCGAAATTGATCGAAAAGGATATAAGCACTGCTGCGGAAATTTTAAGGTTTAAAGTGCTCTGCGCGAATCAAGAGCGAGCTGAATTGTGCCTTCGTCCATATAATCAAGTTCGGCCCCCATCGGAATACCCTGCGCCAGCGTGGTTATTTTGACCGCAGAGTCCTTGAGTCGGGACGAAAGGTAGTGCGAGGTGATTTGTCCGTCGATTGTCGCCGGCAGGGCTAAAATCACCTCTTTAACGCCTTCATTGTCGATTCGCCTCAGCAGCGGTTCGACCGAAAGATCTTCCGGACCGATTCCCTCCATTGCCGACAACACGCCGCCCAAAACATGATACCGGCCCTTAAACATCGAAACGCGCTCCATCGCCCAGAGGTCGGCCACGTCCTGAACCACGCAGAGCAGGGTTCCGTCGCGCTTTTCGGAAGCGCAGACCGAGCAGGGCGACGTTGTGTCGAAATTGCCGCAGATTTCGCAGGTTTGAATATTGGCGGCCACTTCGCTCATCGATTCGATAAGCGGCAGCAGCAGGGTTTCTTTTTTCTTAATCCGCTGCAAGACGATGCGGCGCGCCGAGCGCGTTCCGAGCGAGGGCAGCTTGGCAACCTGTTTAATCAGTTTTTCGATATCGGGACTGGCCATTTCTTTTCTGCGTTCAGAACGGCAGTTTCAAACCGCCGAGGTTGAGGCCGCCGGTCATGGCGTTCATGCTGTCCTGCATTTTGGCGTCGACTTTGTTTTTGGCGTCGTTATACGCGGCGACAATCAAATCTTCGAGCACTTCCGTCTCGTCTTTGTCCACCAGCGAGGGATCCAGATGCAGCCGTTTCATTTCAAACTTGCCGTTGAGCACGAGCTTGACCATTCCGCCGCCCGACGTTCCTTCGACTTCTTCCTGGGCAAGTCTGGCCTGTTCTTCTTCCATTTTTTTCTGCATTGCCTGGGCTTGCTTCATAATTCCCTGAATATTCATCATTTTTTATAAATCCTCATCAAAGTAATTGTTAGTGTCGTCAAAAGAAATCTCGCTTTCCGGTTCGGTTTCGGCATTGATTTTGCGGGTAAGCGTTTCGATTTTGGCGCCGTTAAATTCGCTCAAAATCGCTTTAACCAGCGGCAGGTCCGAAACGCTTTTTTTGTTGGCGTTGTCCTGCGCGCGCTCGCGGTCGGCAATCGTCTCGCCGAGTTGTCCGCGTCTGACGTCGATATTCCATTTTTGTCCGGTCGCTTCAATCAAAACGTTTTGCAAATTAAGCAGAAAATCGTTGTTGATTTTGTCGGAAACGGTAATCGACATTGTTCCGAAAGCAAAGCTCTCAAAAGAAACGTCGTTTTTGAGACTGTAAGAGAGCAGAACCTTTTTGGCTGCCTCCAGATAGGCGAGCAGGTCTTCGGGAGTATTGATTTTTTCAAAACCGCGATCGGTTTCGGAAACGGCTGTTTGAACTGCCGGAGCCGCCGGCGTCCTAAAAACCGGTGCGGCACTTTCCTGCGGAGCCTGCTGCGGCATTGCCGCGGCTGCAATCAGACCGGGTTTAGAGTTTTTTTTTACGTCGTTCAAAATTTCGGCCGGCGTCGGCAGGCTGGCCGAATAGGCAACGCGGATAAGGATCATTTCCAGCGCGTCGATTTGCACCGGCGCCGTGTTGAGCTCGTTTAGGCCCTTAATCATCATCTGCCAGACTTTGGACAATACCGCAATGGAAACATTGGGCGCGATTTTGGCGCACAGCGTTTTTTCGTTTTCCGACAGGCTTTCATCATTGGCAAAGCTCGGCACGATTTTGACCTTGGCAATCAGATGCGTGATATTGATGAGGTCCTGCAAAACGGTCAGCGGCGCCGCGCCGTTTTTATACATTTCGGTCAGGATTTCGACGACTTTGCCGACGTCGCCGGAAATAAGTTTTTCAAACAGGTCAAACGTCTGGTTGCGGTCGGCCAGTCCGATCATGTTTTTGACCACGTCGGTTTTGATGCTGCCGCCGCCGAGCGAGATTGCCTGATCCAGCAGCGAAAGCCCGTCGCGGCACGAACCGTCGGCGGCTTTGGCAATCAGGTGCAGAGCTTCGTCTTCGGCCTGCAGGCCTTCTTTGTTCAGAATGTTTTTAAAATGCCCGACCAAAGTGTCAATCGTCAGCCGCTGCAAGTCAAAACGCTGGCAGCGCGACAGGACGGTCACCGGCACTTTGCGGATTTCGGTCGTCGCAAAAATAAAGATAACGTGTGACGGCGGTTCTTCCAGCGTTTTCAGCAGGGCGTTGAAAGCCGATTTGGAAAGCATGTGAACTTCGTCGATGATGTAGATTTTATAACGGCCGTTTGTCGGTTTATAGCGAACGCCGTCCAGAATTTCGCGCATGTCGTCCACGCCGGTGCGCGACGCGGCGTCGAGCTCCAAAACGTCGATATGCCGGGATTCGGCAATGGCGCGGCAGTTTTCGCAGATTCCGCAGGGATTGATTGTCGGCCCTTCGCGGCTGTCTTTGCCGGTGCAGTTGAGGGCTTTGGCCATGATTCGCGCGGTGGTGGTTTTGCCGACGCCGCGGATTCCGGTCAAAATATAGGCATGATGAAGACGGTTGTTTTTAATCGCGTTGGTCAGGGTTTGCACCAGCGCGTCCTGTCCGAGCAGCTCGTCAAAATTCTGCGGACGGTACTTGCGCGCCAAAACGACGTAGTTTTCTTGTTTTTGATTGTCTTCAGCCATAGAAAAAAGTTACCCTGTGATAAAATGGTGGAGAACAGATGACCCCGGCCTGCTTCGTTATGGCTGCTTCCTTCCGGACCTGACCAGATTGGCGAAGAGCCGGCCCATTTGCCCTCCGGTATTTATACTTAGCAAATCTCGGCGGCATCTTCAAGAAAAATCTTGTCTTTATCAGTAAGTCGGTTCGGCGGCCTTTTCGTCGGAAAAATCGTTTGCGGCCGGCAGCAGTCCCCCGAAAATCGCAATCTCGGCAGCCTGTTGGTTTTTGCCGTAGATTTTGGGCGCGGCAAAGCCGGAATACACATCGGGTTCGGGCAGTTTTTCATGCGCGCCGCCGCTGCGGAAACTTTTGGGTGCGGCGTCGACCACCGCATTGCCGGTCGGCCGGATTTCCAAAATGTCGAGGCTGTGCTGATTGGTTCCGTCTTCAAAGAAACGAAAAGCGCCGTTAATGCCGATATATCCTTCAGGCTTGGTAATGGCCTGATTGATGCGTTCGGACGGCTGTCTGGACAGCTGGTTGGTCAGCGCGACGGCGTCGTAGGCAAAGGAATAAAGGCTGCTCGGCCGCTCGCCGAACACGGAGTTGTACTTGCCGGCAAAATAGGCGCTGTGCGCGCGGGAAATCGCCGGATACCAGCTTTTGACCATTGCGGATTCATTGTTGAATTTTCCGGTTTCCCAAACCGATGTTCCCAAAAACTGAACGTCGGGATAGGCCGCGTCATAATAGGCAAACATGGATATTGCCGCCGTCAGCTTGGCGCCGCTTTCCGGAATCAGCACGGCGTCAAACCCGAGTTCGCCGATGCCTTCTTTGGTCGAGATTTTTTTGAGCTCGTAAGCTGCCGCGGCATCGCCGGCTTTGGCTTTCGCTTCAAGCTCGGCTTTTTTGCGGACAACCGCGCCGTGGCGTTCCGAATAATTGGTCATTTCCTTGATAATGCCCGAAAAATCGGACGTTGAGGGCTGATAATAGCCGATTGTGGTTACCGCGACGTTATTTTTCTGCGCCGATTTAAAAGCCGCCTTGGCGACGGCGTTTCCGGTTGAGTTGTCGGGAACCAGCAGCGCAAACCGGCTCCGGCCCTTTTGGGCGGCATAAGTCATAATGCGGTCAACCTGTTCTTCGACCAGCAGCCCCATGGTATAAACGGTAGGCTGCAAGACTTCCTGCGCGGTAGAAAATGCGATGACCGGTATGCCCTGATAAATCGTTTCGTTGGCAATCGCCTGTACTTCGGTGCTCATCAGCGGGCCGACAATAATGTTCGCTTTTTGCGCAACGGCGTTTTTAACGGCCGTGCGCGCGCCTTCGGGCGTGCCTTTGCTGTCATAAAACTGTACGATCAGATTCGGATTGTTGATGTCTTCAAGCGCCACCATTGCGGCGTTGCGCAGTCCCTGTCCGTGGCGTGCGGCCGGGCCGGAGAGCGGCAGCAGCATGCCGACGCGGAAACTGTCCTGTCCGGAGATGTTGATTTCCGAAATGTCGGTATTAAAATCCTGAACGCCGCCGCGCCCGGCGATTTTGGTTTCGCGCGAGGTCGAGCAGGCAGCCAGAACGAGGCATAATAAAAAGGCGCTGATTTTTTTAAACACTTGCAATTTATCCTAAAATATAAAACAATCCTTATTCAGAGTTTTAGTTTAAATTTTGCTTATTGTAAAGAGAGGGATTTTGAAAAACGGTATTTACATTGTCGCCACGCCGATCGGCAATATTTCCGACATTTCGGAGCGGGCTTGCGCGGTTTTGCGGGAGGCGGACGTAATAGCCTGCGAAGACACCCGCGTTGCCAAAAAGTTATTTTCCCTGCTCGGGATTCCGTCTGCTTCCAAAATCTTTTTCAAGCTCGAGGACCATACCGAGGCCGCGCAGGCGGGCAAACTTGTCGAGCTGGCCGCCGCCGGCAAAAGCATTGCCTTAACCAGTGACGCCGGCAGCCCGCTGATTTCCGATCCGGGCTATAAGGTTGTCCGCCGTTGTCAGGAAGCGGGCGTTTACGTCTGCGCGATTCCCGGGCCCTGCGCGCTGATCTGCGCCTTGCAGCTTTCGGGGCTGCCGACCAACCGTTTTATGTTTGCCGGTTTTATTCCCAATAAAGATAAGGCGCGCGCCGATTTGTTCAATAAGCTGAAAGATATAGACGCCACCCTGATTTTTTACGAAACGGCCAACCGAATTGTCAAAACTCTTGCCATGGCGGCGGAAGTTTTTTGCGGCCGCGAGGTGGCGGTTGCCCGCGAAATCACCAAGGTTTACGAAGAATGCCGGCGCGGCGCCGCCGCTGAACTGACGGCGTATTTTGCCGAACACGAGCCGCGCGGCGAGATGGTCTTCATGGTTGCGCCGCCGGCCGAAAAAGCGGATTCCGGACTTGACGTCGAGGCTTTGCTGCGGGAGGAGCTCCGGAGCTGCAGCGTCAAAACCGCGGTCAAAAATCTGGTTGAGCGGTTTGGCCTTAACAAAAACGAGGTTTATCAGCTGGCGCTGAGGCTGAAAGATGAATAGCTGCCGCGTCGGACATCTGGCGGAAAGCGTCGCGCGCTTTGTCCTGCTGCTCAAAGGCTACCGGCTGGTTGCCCGCAATTATGTGACTGGCCGCGGCACGGCCGCCGGCGAGGTTGATTTAATTGTCCGCCGCGGCCGGACATTGGTCTTTGTCGAAGTCAAAAAACGCCGGACTTTCGAAACGGCGGCCTATGCCGTCGGTCCGAACCAGCAGCGTCGGATTCGCCGCGCCGCCGAGAGCTTTGTCGCCAGGCATCCGCGCTACGACGGCTGCGACATCAGGTTTGACGCGTTTTTGCTGTGGCCGCCGTGTTTTTTTGTGCACCTTAAGCGTGTTTTTTAATCAAATTGTTTACAAATAGATTTATTTTGTTAATATACAACCTGTAGTCGGGTTGAATATCAATCCGTCTGCAGGACTGGATAAAGTCCGGATGATTTGACACTCATCTTTTTGCACAGCCAGCATGGATATAAATGCTGTGATCCGGCGGGATTCCCGTCGGAATTATATCCCCGGTTTACATGATTGACGGCCGGGGAGATCTTTGGGATGTTTCTCGAAGAAACCAAAGCTGTGTTCTGGTTGTGTCAAACTCTTCCGGCCACCTTGTCTTAGACGGGTGGTTTTCTTTTTCCGGCAAAGTTGTAACTATGGGAATTATGCGATGAACCAAAGAACTAACCCGGACTATCTTGTAAATAACGATATTTCAAACAACGCCGTCAAAGACACGGCAACGCGGCAGAAAAGCGTCCGCGGCACCAACCTGCGTCCGATAGACGCGGTAATTGGCGTCAATCTGCGCCGTCTCCGCAAAAAGAGAAAAATATCGCAGACGGCTTTGGGGCGTTACCTGGGCGTTTCGTTTCAGCAAATCCAGAAATACGAAAACGGAACCAACCGCCTGAGTGTCAGCCGCGCCGTTGATATATGCGCAATGTTTGAGATGTCGTTGTATGACTTTTTGGCGCAGCTGTTGGAGCAGGAACCCCTGAACTAGCGGCGCTGCAAATAAAAAAACAAAGTTTGGTTGTTCTGAAAACAATGAAAAACCAAACAATTTGGTTTCAACAAATCATCCGTCAACGGTCAACTGTTTGAATTTTTTGAAAAATATCCGAAAAAACAAGGGTTCTTTATGTAAATTACGGATTTGTGTCTAAAACTGTCGTAAAAGCAGGTTTTGCTGAAAAGGCCGTATATTCCCGCCGCTCTGGTTTGCGTGCCGGGTATTATCGGGTATTGTCGGTATCGATTTTCTTTGACAAATCGAGAGATCATAAATATATTTCAGAATTATATCCCCGATTTTCTGTCGGCCGGAGAGGCCCTGCTTGCAGGGTATCATTTCTTGTGTATGATACGTTCTATCCTCTCCGGCCGCCTCAATCTTGGCGGTTTTCTTTTTGTCTTTGGCTCTGTCTGAAAGGAAACGTCCATGAGCCGAAAACCGAACGAAAATATTTCTCAAAATTTGCAAAAATCACCGGAAACTGCCGCCGTCTCCAAGTGCCGCGGCACTTGTTTGCGTCCGATAGACGCTGTTATCGGCGCCAACCTGCGCCGGCTGCGCAAACAGCGCAAAATCTCGCAGACAACGCTTGGCCGCTGTTTGGGCGTCTCTTTTCAGCAGATTCAAAAATATGAAAGCGGCGTCAATCGTCTGAGCATCAGCCGCGCGCTGAATGTCTGCGCGGTGTTCCGGATGACGCTTTCCGATTTCCTGGCGCAGCTTCTTTGGCAGGAGCCGCCGGAGACCAAATAAACCGTATGCAGATTTTAACGGTAAATGCTTTTCTGACCGAAAACCGGATTCAGGCTTCCGATTTTTTGGATTTCAGTTGTCCGCAGGCAGCCAGAATGTCTTGTCCGCGCGCCACGCGTATCGGCGCCTCATAACCGAAACTTTCAAGATAACGCGAAAAGGCATGCACCTTGTTGTTGGTGCTCGGCGTATAGTCGCAGCCCGGCCACGGATTAAACGGTATCAGGTTAAACTTGGCGCCGAGCCTGAATTTTTTCATCAAGGCCACCAGCTCTTTGGCATCGTCAAGCGAGTCGTTAAAATCCTTGAGCATCAGATACTCAAACGTCACATAGCGTCCCGGGCTCATGTTGCGCTGATATTCCTGACAGGCGGTCAGAATCTCTTCAATCGGATAGCGGTTGTTAATCGGCATAATCTGCGAGCGTTTTTCATTGTTCGGCGCATGCAGGCTGATGGCCAGTTTACAGCCGAGCTCGGTTGCCACTCGCGGAATCTGCGGAACGATTCCCGAAGTCGAGAGTGTGATTTTGCGTTTGGAAATGGCAATCCCGTCGCCGTCGGAAAGTATTTTCAGTGCTTTGAAGGTGTTTTCGGGATTATGCAGCGGTTCGCCCATGCCCATGACCACGATATTGGAGAGATAACGCGTCTCGTTGGTCGGACTCGGCCATTCGCCGTAGGCGTCGCGCGCAATCATAAACTGGGACACAATCTCGCCCGCGCTTAAGTTGCGGGTGATTTTCTGACTTCCGGTATGGCAGAATTTGCATCCGACCGCGCAGCCGACCTGTGTCGAGATGCAGACGGCGCCGCGGTCTTCTTCGGGAATATACACTGTCTCGATTCTTTGGCCGTCGGCAAATTCGAGCAGCCATTTATGCGTTTTGTCGGCGGAAATCTGTTCGGCCGCGATTTTCGGGCGCGTAATCGTAAAATGCTGTGCCAGTTTCTCGCGCAGGTCTTTGGAAAGGTTGCTCATCTTGGCAAAATCGGTTTCGCCGCGAAAATAAATCCACTGCCACAGCTGCTTGGCGCGGAACGGCTTCTCGCCGATTTCCGCAATCTCCGCCGCCAGTTCTTCTTTGGAAAGGCCGATAAGTTCTTTTTTTTCCATTATTTTTTCTTGCCGCATTTGTTGGATATCGCGCGATAAGCGCTGGTAAAGCCTTTGAGCGAGTAGGTGTCTTTGGTGGCGGTGCCCCGGCTTGAAGTGCCGTGAATAACCATGCGTTCGCCTTTCTTCATGGCTTCGACGATTTCTTTGTCGGCCGCTTCGCTGACGGCCCAGGCTTTGTCGCCGCTGGCAAACAGCTTGTCAAAGGTTTTGGCGCCGATTTTAATCTGTACCTTGGCATCTTTTTTATAAGTATAGCCGGCGTTGATGTTGACAACGTCAAAACTGTTTTCCGCCGGGCGGTGGGTTACCACCGTATAAATGTCGCCGCGTTTGCTGTATTTGCCTTCGTCTTTTTTGGGTGTCGAGGCCATATAGCAGACGGCGCCGCTGTTGTCGCGGTAATAATAAGCCACCCAGTCGCCGTATTCGCCCAGCACCTGCGGCACGCCGGCGCGGGCATCAAAACAGGCCGAAAACAAGGCCAAAAGCGTCAGAATAAACAGTTTTTTCATCGCAAATACTCACTTTAAAGTTAAAATTAACATAATTGTAATTGAAAAAAATATAAAAACTGTTAATTTCAAAAAAAATTTTGCAAGGGGGCAGATGAATGATCAGAGACAATTACCTTGACATTAACAGGCTGATAAAAAACAAAAAAATTCTGCGCCTGTTTCTGGTTGTCAAACATCATGGCGGCGTTCTGCGTTTTGTCGGCGGCGCCGTGCGCGACGCTCTCAAAAACATTGAAGGCGGCGATCTCGACTTTGCCACCGACCTCTCGCCCGACGAGCTTGTCGAAGCCTGCACCGAAGAAGGTCTCAAAACCGTGGCCATCGGCATCAAGTTCGGAACTGTCGGCGTCATTATTGACGACATGCTGGTCGAAGTCACTTCGCTGCGCCGCGACGTCAAAACCGACGGCCGTTACGCCGAGGTTGAATACACCGACAACTGGGAAGAAGACGCTTCCCGCCGCGACCTGACCATCAATGCCGTTTATGCCGACGAAAAAGGCAATGTTTTTGATTATTACAACGGCATAGAAGATCTTGAAAAAGGCCGTGTCCGTTTTATCGGTTCGGCTTCGCAGCGCATCAAGGAAGATTATCTGCGCATTTTGCGTTTTTTCCGCTTTTATTCGCGTTTCGGCGTCGGCGAACCCGACCAAAAGGCTCTGGCCGCCTGTATCGAAAACCGTGAGGGGCTCAAAAACCTTTCAATGGAGCGCATTAAGGAAGAATTGTTCAAAATGCTGCTGACGCCCAATGCCGCTGCCACAATCCGCATTATGCAGGACAACGGCATCATGAACTTTGTCATGCCCGAAGCCGGAGCGATAGACAATCTTGCCTTTATCAAAAAACAGCTTGATGACAAAGACGTGCCGGACAAGGCGCTGCTGTACCTCTTCACGCTTTATCAGCCGGACGCGCCGCTGGCCGAAAATCTGGCCGTGCGCATGAAGTTCAGCAGGCGCGAAAAACAAAAGTTTATCCGCTGGGCCGAGCGCAAGGTCGCCTTAAGCGAACTGAGCGACGAAATTTCGCTTCAAAAACTGATGTATGAAACCGACAAAGAGTTTTGCCGGGAAAAGTTTCTGCTGATTATTGCCGAAAATAAAGAAGCCATACCTTATTTTTGGGAAAAATACCAGACAATGGCGGCCGTTTCGGAGCCTCAGTTTCCGCTGCGCGGCAAAGACATTATCGAGCAGGGCGTTGCCAATCCGCAGGCGATCGGCACAATTCTGCGCGAGCTCGAAAACCAATGGCTGGCCAGCAATTTTACGCT
>JAFUQJ010000009.1 GCA_017480995.1 Alphaproteobacteria bacterium | reverse complement strand
TGCGCTTTATCAGCAACAGCGCCGGCAGGCCGCCGAAGGCACGCCGCTTGAGCAGTTTGCCTTTTTGAGCAAACCGGAGATCGAAGCCCTGAAAGCGCGCGGCATTTACAGCGTCGAGAGCCTGAGCGCGTTGGATGACGAAAAGGCCAATGCTCTCGGCATTGCCAAAGAGCGCGATCAGGCCCGCAAATTTATCGAGCAGGCCCGGGATAACCGCTGCATAGAAGAATGGCGCCGCAAAGAAGAACGGTACCGTGCGCGGATTGCCTCTCTGGAAGAGGATGTTGCCGCTCTGCGCCGGGCGGCGGTCAAACGCGGAAACACCCTGAAGGGAGAAAAAAGTTGAAAAACATTTTAGCAATTTGTCAGGACGTGGCCGGTCTGGTCGCCACTCAGCCGCCGCAGAACCTGTTTTCGGGGAATTCTCAGCAGGAAGCCGTTTTCCTCAGCCTGATAAAAGACACGCTCGACAGCCTGTTGCGGTTTGGCGATTGGCCGGAATTGACCAGAGAAGGGGCTTTTACCACCAGGCAGAATCACAGCAATTATCTGATAGCGGATTTTTGCCCGGATTTTTTCTGCCTGCTGAACAACACGGTTTATATCAAAGACAGGGCGGAACGGGTTGTCGGCGCCGTTACGCCGGAACAATGGATGCGCGAGAAGTATCTTAATTGTCCGTCGCTTAATCTCAAATTCAAAATACAGGGCGGGCTGATTAAGTTTCTGACGCCGCCGGCCGATAACCTGACCGTCGTTTTTCAGTATCGCGCCAATACGACGGTTTGGGAAGCGGGCAAAAATTTTGTCGGCCGCGAAAAGGCCGAGGCTACCAGCAACACCGACATTCCGGTTTTTGACGAGTTTTTGGTCAGAAAAGGGCTGATCTGGCGCTGGCTCAAACGCAACGGTATGGATTATGCCGAAGAATACGACGAATATGAAAAAGCGCTGCGCAGCCGTCTGGCCGCAAATTCGGCGGTCGGAGACATCTGTTTGGCCGGCCGGCTTTTGGATGAAGGAGCAAAGGAGGTGGTGATTCATGCTGCAGCGACAAATTAACCGTCAGACCAGATCGCAGAACTATACGCTTTCGGCGCCGATAGGCGGACTGAACGTGCGCGACAGTCTGGACACCATGCCCGAGACCGATGCGATTGTCATGGACAACTACCTGCCGCAGGAAACCAAAATTATTCTGCGCAGGGGATATGTTCCTTATATTGAGCTCGGCACCAGAATAGAAACGCTGGCCGCCTATAATTACGAAAACCGCGAATTCTTTTTGGCCGGCGGCGGCGGAAAAATCTGGAACGTCAGTTCTCCGGCGCAGGTCGCGCTGCTGAAGGATGACTTTTCGCTTTCCGACTGGCAGACCTGCCAGTTCAAAGACCGTCTTTTTCTGGTCAACGGCGTAGATGCGCCGCAGGTGTTTTATCTCAAGGACAACGCTCCGGTACTGGAAGACGCCGCCTTTGAGGGCGAAGGACTGATTCCTTCCAAGCTGGTCAACGCCGCTCTCATCAAACAGCGGCTGTTTTTTGTGGAAAAAGGAACGCTCAAATATTGGTATACGGCGGAAGTCGGCAATATTCAGGGCGAGCTCATCAGATTTGACCTCTCGACCATTATGCGCCGCGGCGGCCATTTGCTGACGATCTGCGCCTGGACGCAGGACGGCGGCCACGGAATAGACGACCTGACGGCTTTCATTACTTCGGAAGGAGAAGTCGCCGTTTATTCCGGCAGCGATCCGTCCAACATTGACGATTGGAGCCTGCGCGGCGTCTATCGGATGAGCAAGCCGGTCGGATATCATTGCGCGATGCAGTATCAGGGCGACGTCGTGATTATTTCCGAAGACGGCTATATCCCGTTGTCAAAAGCGCTGTCTCTGGATAAGGCCAATGCTTCGCAGATAGCCTTTTCCGACAAAATCCGCGGTCTGGTCTTAAACCGGACGCTGCACGGAAAATATAAACGGGGCTGGCAGAGCATTATTTACGGCCGCATGGGCTACGCGCTGTTCAACGTGCCGACGGCCGAACAGTTTGAGCAGCATGTCGTTAATGTCAACAGCGGCGCCTGGTGCCGTTTTACCAACATCCGTTCGCATTGCTGGGGGCTGTTTCGGGATCGTCTGTATTTCGGCTCCGATACCGGCGTGTTTTTGTTTGACGAGGGGTATTCCGACAACAAAACGCCGATTTTCGGAGTGGTCGAGCAGGCATATTCGAATCTGGGTTCAAACGGCCTAAAAAAAATTCAGTTGATTAATCCGCGCACCAGAGCCTCTGCCAAATATGCCCTGGTCGTTTATACCAATATGGATTTTGAAGAGCGGCAGTTTGATTACGCCGCCAACATCGACCGCACGGCCTTGAGCAAATGGAACAGCCTCAAATGGAGTTCGCTCAAAAACCGCATCGGCACCAAATGGGCCACGCTCAAAGGCAAAATCCAGTCGCAGTGGATTGCCAATTCGGCAACCGGTTTTAAGGCCAGCGTGGTTTTTAAGACCAAAACCCGCGGCAATTTGATTGAGTGGTATGACACGGGGTTCAGATATGAGCAGGGCAACAGCATCTTGTAAGGTTGTTGCGGACGAAGGCGACGTTGTCACTCGCTATGTCTGTGCCGGCCTCGGTTACGACACCGCCTGGCTCGATGAGCATTTCAGCATCGGATTTGTCCTCGGCGGCCGGCTGATCGGCGGCCTGATTTATCATAACATCCGTCCCGGACGCGATGTCTGGTGGACGTTGTACACGACGGACAAAAGGTGGTGCACGCGGCGTATTCTGAACTTTATGTTCGGGCTGGCCTTTGAGCACTTCGGCTGCCGCCGCATCAGCATGTCGGCCGACGTCGACAATGCGGCCTGTCTCAAACTTGCGCTCCGGCTCGGTTTCAAAGCCGAGGGTGTTTTGCGCGGTTTCAGAGACAACGGCAAAGATGCCGTGATTATGGGAATTTTACAACAGGAATATAACATGAAAGGAAAAACGAAATGTCAAAAAGCGTAGGAAAATTACTCGGCGCCGGTTCTGCCGGAACCAAGCGTTTTGCCAGTGAAAAGCAATATCTGGATTACCTGAACAAGTATGACACGACCGACGTCGACACCGCTTATAAGAACATGGCGGCGACCGGCAGCGATTTGAGTTCTTCCCTGGCGGAACGGCCCGGATATGTCTACTCGGTTGACGGTTCCGATGACGCGCGCCGCCGCGCCGAACAGGCCTATTATAATCAGGCCGTGTCCAAGCTCGAGCCGGAATTCGAAAGCCGCCGCCGGCAGCTCGAAACCAGACTCCAGAATCAGGGCTTTTCAACTGATTCCGAGGCTTATCAGACGGCCATGAACAACTTGGAAAATTCGCAGAACAGCGCTTATGCGGATGCGGCTTACAACAGTATCCAGGCCGGGCAAAACGCGTTTACGAACAGCCTGAACAACCAGTTGAGCGCGGCAAACTTTCAGAACGCGGCGCGCCAGCTGCCGATTTCCGAAATCGGCAGTCTTTTGCAGAATCAGTACAGCGGCTATGACCTTGCCAATCAGATTTATACGGTTCAAAAAGGCGGTGACGCCCGTATCAATCAGGCCAAGAACCAGAATGCCGCCGAGCAGTATCAGGTCGGCAGCAGCGCGCTTCTGGGAGCCGGCAATATTCTGACCTCGATGTTCTCCGATCGGGAGCTGAAAGACAATATTGTCCGCGTCGGACAACTGCACAACGGTCTGCCGGTTTACCTGTTTACCTATAAAGGAGACAACGAGCCCCGTCTGGGACTGATGGCGCAGGACGTTCTGGCTGTTCATCCCGAGGCCGTGGCCGTTGATAAAAGCGGCTATCTCAAAGTCAACTATGCCTTGGCCTGCCGGTAAAGAACAATGCGTCGGAAGCTCGGCCGGAAAAGGCTTTTTTTGGGGCTGGCGGTATTGATAATTGCCTTGGTCGCGGTCATTTCGCCCGAACACGCCGAAACCGTAGCAAAGGCTTTTATGCTGCTGCTGGGTGCGTCATGACGGCGTTGTCCAGGCTCGGATACTGGGGCTTGATTGCGGCTTTGTGCGCGGTTTCTTATCTGTGGGGCCGCGCCGACGGCCGCTCCTGTATCATCGAAAAACAAATTGAAGTCCGGAAACATGTTCAACGTCAAAGTGCCGAAATTTATGCCCGGCCCAATGCTCGGCGTGATGCTCTGCTTGAGCTCATGCGCCGAAATCAATTGTAGCTCCTGCCCGGTTTATCCCGTTGCCGGTCCGGTTGTGGCCTCCGAGCTGGAAAACCTCTCGGCCGGAAATTATCCCGCAACCTGGGAATGGATCGGCCGCATTGACAAACTGCGGCAGCAGCTGGAACTTTGCTCAACAACAAAAGGAGAATAATTATGCCATACGACAGCAGCGGGCATTTTACCCGCATTCATAATTGGGAAAACGATCGTATCAACGATATTGACATTGTCACCGATCATCACGATGAAGAAGACGACAACTTTGCCGAAGGGCTGAGCATGACCTTCTTGCGCGACGGCCGGACGCCGATGGAAGCCGACCTCGATGTCGGCAATTTCAAGGTCAAAAACCTGGCCGCCGGCAGCAACGGTCTCGATGCCGTCAACAAAAACCAGCTCGACGGCGTCAAAAGCGATTTGGAAGGCCGCATCAAGGTAAACGTCAATACCTTGTATCAGGTCGGCGACATCAAGGTGTCGCTGCAAAAGCAGAATCATAATAATTGGCTGCTGTGCAACGGTCAGGCCGTGTCCCGCAGCGATTATGAGGATCTGTTTAATCTGATCGGAACCAATTTTGGTGCCGGCGACGGTATCACGACTTTTAACCTGCCGGACTACCGCGGCAAATTTCTGCGTGGTCTGGGCGGAAATTCCGCAGCCGACATTTATACCACGCAGAGCGAGGGGCTGCCCAATATTTCCGGTCGTATCTGGACTTCCCGCAACAGCAGCATTAATTCGTCTTTCGCGACCGGGGCTTTCTACATGAATACCCAGAACGCCACCGGCAACGGTACCGGCAATACGGCAAGCCAGTCGTGGACGGTTTATATGGACGCTTCGCGCAGCAGCAAAATATACGGCGCTTCGGATCATGTGACTCCGATTAACCAGGCCGTCAATTATTTCATTAAGGCAAAGGAGGAATAAATGAGCGGTATTTTGAACAGCGGCGGGATTATCGTCCGCCGCGGCGACAGTTTTACCATCAATCTGCATTTTGCGGACGAAGCGGGTGACATTAATCTGGCCGGAGCCCAGTTGAAAATGAGTGCGGCCAAGGAAAACGGCACCAAAGTGCTGCAAAAAAACGGCATAATTTCCGACGCCGTCCGCGGTCTGGCGAGTATTGAACTGACGCCGTCCGACACGGACATTGATGTCGGCGAATATCAGGCGGATATCCAGATAAAAATGCCCGACGGCCAGATACATACGGTTTTCCCGCCAAACATCAACAGTCTGGCTTATTTTATAATCACCCCTCAGGTAACGGAGTAACGAACATGGCTGTGTATAATCAGACGGAAGGCAATGCGCCGATAGAAGTCCGCATTGAACCCGAAAAGTCTCTGAATGTCGGGTTTTACAAAAATACCCGCGCCGATGTGGCGATGAGCTGTCATTATATAAAATCCGGCCAGCAGGAAATTCAGAATTATACGGATCGCGTCTGCAAACCGGAGCTGGACGAATATATATTAACCAAAGCGGAACAAACTATTGCGCCGTTGGCGGAAACCGCGCAGGAGGCGGCGCAGTCTGCCCTGAACAGCGCGCGCGAATGCGCGGAAATGGTGGCCGGACTGACCATGGAAGAGATTGTTGCCGTTGAGGCCAATTTGCGCAGCGAAGCCGATGCCGCGCTGCAGGAGGCGCTGGACGATGCATGTCTTGAATTGGCAGCCAAGGCCGCCGGGGCAGATGTTTACGATAAGTCCGAGACCGACGCTTTCTTAAGCGCCAAAGCGGACGTGAACAGTCCGGCTTTTTCGGGAACGCCGACAGCGCCGACGGCTGACGGAGAAAACGGTCTTCAGATTGCCAATGTCGCGGCCGTAAACGGCGTCGTCGACGGAATAATGAGCGCCAACGGCCTGTATTCGCGCATTACGACCGGCAACGGACAATGGTGCCGCGAATGGTTTTCGGATCAGGACATGATGCAGCGCGTCTGGCTGGAGCAGGGCGGCTGTTTTAGCCTTTCTCAAACGGGGGTGGTGGAGAACAGCGTGACCTTTCTTAAAGCGTTCGGCAATACGAATTATCACGTTGTCCGCAGCATGGAGCACTCTTACGGAGGAACCATTTCAACTTGCCGGGCGTGGGTAGGGCTTTCATCCAAAACCACAACCGGGGTAAAGTTTTTTGTTGATCATTCAAACGGCGTTTCATGCTCGTGGCACGCCTGCGGAATATAGGAGGAAAAGATGTTGGGAGATAAGGCCGATTTTGGCGATTCTGCCGCCTGGGACAAAATGCGTGCCGGGTTGAACGGACAAGACGAATATATCAGCGACGTCAATATTCAAAAAGATGCGGCCGGCAACGCCGTCGGCGGCTATTATGAAGTCGTTTCCCTGGAGAAAGGCGACGCCCCGGTTTGGGAACAGATTGCAAAATACCGGGCATATCTGGA
>JAFUQJ010000081.1 GCA_017480995.1 Alphaproteobacteria bacterium | reverse complement strand
CATAACGGCTGGCTCTTATGCAACGGCCGCTCTTATTCGTCTTCTCAATATCCCGAACTTTACGCCGCTATCAGCGGCTCGTTCGGCTCATACCTGCCGAGTTATTCCGGCTATTTCCTCAAAGCCGCCTCAACCTCTTCCGCCTCAACCTTCAAAACCGCAGAACAGGCCGGGCTGCCAAATATTACCGGAAGATTTCCTCAAGGTATAAGAAACTATACGCCAACTTTTTACGGTGCTTTTTATAATTATGATTATTACAGAAGCTATTGGGCTCCGAGTACAGCCGAGGACGGACTGTGGCTGGGCTTTGATGCCTCGCGTTCAAACTCGATTTACGGGCGTTCTTCGACCGTTACTCCGCAAAACTATTCTGCCAACGTCTTTATCTACGCCGGGCACAAAAAGAATTAAGATAAAAATCAAAAACCCCGTCTGAAAACAGACGGGGTTTTAACCATGCGCAAAACCGAAAAAGTTTAAGCACCTGCCGACTCAATACAAAGAAAAGCCGCACCCAAACGACACAAAGCTGAAAAAGCCCGGAGAACGGTTCAGATAAAGTGAAAATAAAAAGGCTGAAAATTCCGGTGTACTTTGACATGAATTTTCAGCCTTTCGCGATTTTCGCTTCAGATAAGCCGTTATACGGGCTTTCTTTCAAACCTATTCGGCAGAATAAGCCTTCGCCTGCTTCGAAGCCTCATCATCCGTTCTGGCAACGTTAACCAGAATAGACTGAGAAATTTCCGGATGCAGATTCAGCTTAACTTCATAAACGCCGAGGTCTTTAATGGCTTTTTCCAGATAAACCTGACGGCGCTCGACGTTAAAGCCGGCGTCTTTAATTGCGGCGGCAATGTCACGAATGGTGACGGAACCGTACAATTGACCGGTCTCGGCAGCCTGACGGATCAAAACGGCCGAAAAACCCTTGAGGGATTCGGACAGTTTGCTGGCTTCGTCAAAAAGCTGTTTGTTGTGAGCTTCGAGCTCGGCTTTTTGTTTCTCATAAAAAGCCATATTGGCTTCGGTCGCGCGCAGAGCTTTTTTCTGCGGCAGCAGGTAGTTGCGGGCATATCCGTTTTTAACCGATACTTTTTCGCCCATTTTACCCAATTTGTCTACATGTTCAAGAAGGATAACTTCCATTTTTCATTCCCTCCCTTACATCGCAACATACGGCAGCAAACCGAGATAACGGGCGCGTTTGATGGCGCGGGCCAGTTCTCTCTGTTTTTTTGCGGAAACCGAGGTGATACGGCTGGGGATGATCTTGCCTTTTTCCGAAATGTAACGGGACAGCAGCTTGACATCCTTATAGTCGATCTTCAATCCGTCTTCGCCGGAAAACGGACAGCTTTTTCTTCTTCTAAAGAATACTTGTTTAGCCATTTTCATGTTCTCCTATTCTTCTGATGCGGCGGCCTCGGATTCCGAGCCGGCAGCCTCTGAGAATTCATCAACTTTAACGGTCATGTAACGAATAATGTCTTCGTTAACTCTCATCAGTCTTTCATATTCTGCAATGGCGTTGGCCGGAGCAGAGATATTCAAAAGAACATAGTGGCCTTTGCGGTTTTTCTTAATGCGATAAGCCAGGTTTTTCAATCCCCAGTTATCGACGCGGACAACTTCGCCGCCCTCTTTGGCAATCACGTTGCTCAAGTCGGAAACGATGGCCGAAACCTGCGAAGCGCCTAAATCCTGACGTGCAATCAGCACGCTCTCATATTTAGTCATTATCAAAAATCTCCTTATGGATTTCTCAACAAATGGCTCCGTTTGGGAGCCGGTTCTTGTATAGCCGCCTTTTCCGGCGGCAAGGGACGCCGCTATAAATATCACAAAATCCCCAATTTGCAAGCATTTTCTTACACTCTTTTTAATGAAGATTTAATCTTTTTGCGCTAAGGTGTGCCTGTTAAAAGGATATTTGCGAATGAAACAGAAAAAATCCGCCGTAATTTTGAGCTTTCTGCTGGCCCTGGGCTTTGCCTGCCCGGCTGCGGCCTGGTGCGATGTCTGCAATTGGCGGAACCTTTTCAAATCAAACCCTAAACCGCAGGTCCAAGAGCCGCTGCGCGTTGTTTCCGAAGGCTCGGTTTCCATCAATCTGCAAAACCCTTTTACCCGCAAAATCGCCCGCTGCTATAACAACAATTTCTCTTCCGCCGAGGAATGCGCACGCTATTTTGAACGACACGGCTTTGTCCGTTTTCGCGACATTCCTTACAAAACCGCCAATTACGACTTTTTGCACGTCGACACTTACCCAACCCGCCGCTGGCGTGATTCCGAACTAACCTCGCGCTGGTAGAAAAACATGCTTTCCCGCATTAACACCATCACATTCAACGGCCTCGAAACCCTCGACGTCGACCTTCAGGTGCAGATTTCAAGCGGCCTGCCCAACTTCATCATCGTCGGCCTGCCCGACAAAGCCATCGCTGAAAGCCGCGAGCGCGTCCGCGCCGCTTTGCAGTCGCTGGGCCTGAACCTTCCCGCCAAACGGATTGTCATCAATCTCGCGCCGGCCGATTTATTCAAAGAAGGCTCGCATTTCGACCTGCCGATTGCCTTGGGCATTCTTGTCGTCATGAACGTTGTCCCGGCGGCGGCCCTGAGCAATTATCTGGTCTTGGGCGAACTCGGGCTTGACGGCTCAATCCTGCCGATTAACGGCATTTTGCCGGCAGCGGTTCACGCCCGCAAACGGCAAATGGGTTTAATCTGCCCGGCAGCCTCCGGTTCCGAAGCGCTTTGGTCGGGTTTGTCCGACATTGTTGCCGCTCCGAAGCTGATTGACCTGATAAATCATCTGCAAAACAAAATTACGCTGCCCGCGCCGCAGAAAATTCCCGCCGCCAAATCCGCCGATTTTCTCGACATGTCCGACGTCAAAGGACAGGAAAGCGCCAAAAAAGCGCTTGAAGTCGCGGCGGCCGGCGGCCACAACCTGTTGATGGTCGGCCCGCCCGGTTCGGGAAAATCGATGCTCGCGGCCAGACTTCCCGGTATTCTGCCGCCGCTCACGCCCGACGAAGCTCTCGAAACCGGCATGATTCATTCAATCGCCGGCGAACTCCGGGACGGCCGTATCTGTTCGGAGCGGCCGTTCCGCGCGCCGCACCACAACGCCTCGACTCCGGCTTTGGTCGGCGGCGGCCGCAAGGCTCAACCCGGCGAAATCTCTCTGGCTCACAACGGCGTTCTGTTTTTGGACGAGCTGCCCGAGTTTAACCGCCCGACCTTGGAGGCGCTGCGCCAGCCCCTCGAAAACGGTTATGTCAGCATCTCCCGCGTCAACGCCCATACCACCTACCCCGCCTCTTTTCAGCTGATTGCCGCCATGAACCCGTGCCGCTGCGGAAACCTCGGCGATCCCCGGTTGGCCTGCAGCCGCGCTCCTTTATGCGCTCAGGAATATCAGTCCAAAATCTCCGGCCCGCTGCTTGACCGCATCGATATCCGAATTGAGGTTCCGGCCGTCAGTCCGTGGGATCTGGCCGGCGTCAAAAAAGGCGAAACTTCGGAAGTCATCCGCGCCCGCGTCATTGCCGCGCGCAAAATTCAGGCCGAGCGGCTGCGCAGGCTCGGCGTTGTCGGTTTTTACACCAACGCCGGACTCAAAGGCGCCCTTTTGGAGGAAATCGCCGCGCTTGACAACGACGCGCAAACCCTGCTGATTTCCTTTGCCAAGCGCCGCGGTTTGTCCGCCCGCGCCTACCACCGCACTTTGCGGTTAGCAAGAACGATTGCGGACTTGCAAAACGAATCAAAAATTCTTAAAATGCATGTTGCGGAGGCTTTGTCCTATCGGCACGACCTCTCGTCCGGCAGTAAATAGGAGCATTTTATAATGAAAAAAAACGTGACCGCTAAAATCTTTTTCTCGCTTTTTCTGCTTGCCTCGTGCAGCAAGGAAAGCCCGGAGCTCATTCCCTGCATGTGCGACGGTTCCGAATCAACCCTCGGACTGTTTGACTGCATGTGCGAGCCGATGAAGAAAAAGCCGGTCCGCCGCATTTCTTATCTGCAGGACAGTAACGCTCCCAAATACCAGACGCTGATCATCGACGACGAGCAGCGCGACGCCTATCTTTACCTGCACAAAAGCCGTGACTTATACGCTCCGATTAAGCTCGAATACGTCGACTTCCGCATCAAAAAGAACCGCAACTACACGGATTATGACCGCAAGCTAGGCAACTACCGCTTCCGCATTTTCGGCTGCCGCCGCGAAACCAAAAACGCCTTTCTTAACGAAGGCCGCACCATGCAGAAGGACATGCACTTCTTCGACGTCTTTTACGAAACGATGAACGATTACTACCCGGTCGTTGTCGACAAGAGCAACATGTATTACCTCGATTCCGACCGTCTGCCGCATCCCGAATACGTCATCACTGCCGAAATCACCGACTATTTCATGAACATCTGCGATGAATTCGACTGGGAAAACGTCAAGCAGAAAAAGCTGCGCTCCGGCAGCTCGGAAATCACCGTGGTCTGGCGCGTTATGAATTTGCTGCGCGACGAAGTCTACTGCAAAGGCACGACCACCGGTTACGGCCAGATTTCCGAAGGCGAGCCCAACGGCGAAAACCTGCTCGTCGAACGCGCTTTTGAAGACGCGCTGACCAAACTGCCCGAGGTTCAGTGTTTCAATTCCGCCCTTTCGCAGCGTATCCGCCCCGAAGACATTCGGGCGCAGCTGGCTTACCTCGAAAATCTCAAACGTTCCGAACAGACTTTTGCCAGCCAGTACGGCGCCGAACTCAAAGGCATTTCCCTGCTGCAGGAATGCGCG
Organism: Alphaproteobacteria bacterium; assembly: GCA_017480995.1. Lineage (GTDB taxonomy): Bacteria > Pseudomonadota > Alphaproteobacteria > RF32 > CAG-239 > CAZU01. Next base: position 8,351 of record JAFUQJ010000081.1, on the reverse strand, counting down.
AGCGGCATCCCCTCTCAGACCGTTCGGATTTCCGCCCAACCGGTAACGGCCCAGACGGTCGAAGAGCTTGAACTCGTTCCCGTCGCCGAACTCGAAAAAGGCGCCGTTGTCGAAAACGCCGGCATGATTACCTCGCAAACGACGGTCGACCTCAAACCGAACTGCGGCGCCGTCGAACTGAGCGGCGGCGTAAGCGGCGACAACTGCACGGTTGTCCAAACCGTCAAAGACAACGTCAAGATTTCCGACGACTACTGGATTGACGTTCCGCTCGACACCGACGACAAAGCCGTCATTGACAACCGCAACCGGGTTGAAAGCTCTTTTGCCGGCTCTACCAACAAATTCTGTATAGCCAACCAGCCGCCTTATCAGACGCTGAACGCGCAGAATCTTTACAAAGTCCGCGCTTCCATCGTCGCCGTCGAAAACTCTCTCGGCAAAAAGGGCGCCGGCCTGATTATCGCCGACAATCTGGTTCTGACTTCGGCTGATCTGATGGTCAAAGGCAATAACAACTTCGACCTCAAAACAATCAACGGCAAAGAAATGAAAGCCTCGGCATTCCGCGTCAACCCTTCCAAAAACGTTGCCCTGCTTCTCCTGCAGGAACCGACGCAGTACAAACCGCTGCCGCTGTCGCTCGAACTGCCCGAGGTTGACAAAGACATTCTGCTCACGCTCGGCCTGCTCGATCTGGAAACCGAAGGCGAGGGCTATATTGACAACGAAGGCAAAGTCACCGGCTACCGCTGGTCGGAAGACAAAGGCGCCGAAATCGAAGTCGACACCTTTGTCCAGACCGTCACGCTCGGCGGCGCGCTGATCGACATGCACGGCAATATCGTCGGTCTCTCGCACGTCAGCAAAAAGACCGATACCTCGCCGGATCTGTTTATCCCGATTGAAACCGCGCTTCAGGGGCTCGGGCTCGAAATCTGCGGCCGCAAGTTCGGCAGCGGCAGGCCCAAAGCGGTCAAAACGTATCAGACGCCGCTGGCCGACGCGATTGACAACTCCAAAGACAAAACCCCGATACCTTTGGAAGGCCTGCAGCGCAAATAAAGCTCAAAAAACCCTCTGCGGCAAAAAACAGAGGGTTTTTTATTGCATTCCGCCGAAGTTTTTCCTACATAATAAACAAGGTTAACAAAAAAAGGATATCCCGATGACCACAATTCTCTGCGTCCGCCGCGGCAACGAAGTCGTTATGGCCGGAGACGGACAAGCCACGCTCGGCGAGGCAATCGTCTTCAAATCAAAATCAGTCAAAGTCCGCCGTATCGGCAGCGGTGACATCATAGCCGGATTCGCGGGCGCCGCGGCCGACGGCATCACCCTGATCGAACGTCTCGAAGGCAAGCTCGAAAAACATGCCAACCAGCTCAAACGGGCGGCCGTTGAACTGGCCAAAGACTGGCGCATGGACAAATACCTGCGCCAATTGCAGGCTTTTATGATTGTGGCCGACAAGGAAACGTCGCTGGTCATCTCCGGCACCGGCGAAGTCATGGAACCCGACGACGGCATCATCGGCATCGGCAGCGGCGGCAATTATGCCATGGCGGCGGCCAAAGCGCTCTACGACGTTGACGGCCTGCAGCTCGAAGACATCGCCGCCCGCGCCATGAAGATTGCCGGCGACATCGACGTCTACACCAATCACAACGTTATCATCGAAAGAATAAGCAATGAGTAATTTCAGCCCCCGCGAAATTGTTTCCGAACTCGACAAATATATCATCGGCCAGAACGAGGCTAAAAAAGCCGTTGCCGTCGCCTTGCGCAACCGCTGGCGCCGCATGCAGCTGCCCGAACGCCTCAAAGAGGAGATTGTTCCCAAAAATATTCTCATGGTCGGTCCGACCGGCGTCGGCAAAACCGAAATCTCGCGCCGGCTGGCCAAATTGGCCAAAGCGCCGTTTGTCAAGGTCGAAGCCACCAAGTTTACCGAAATCGGCTATGTCGGCCGCGACGTCGAAAGCATTATCCGCGACCTGATTGAAATTGCGCTTAACGAAACCCGCAAAAAAGCCCGCAAAGAAGTCTGCGCGCGCGCCGAACAAGGCACCGCCGAACGATTGCTTGAGGCTTTGGTCGGCGCTTCTGCCGGCGAAGAAACGCGTCAAAAATTCCGCAAACTTCTGCTTGAAGGCGCATTGGACGACAAAGAAATAGAAATCTCGCTGATTGACAACAGCAATGTTTCCATGCCGACCATCGATATTCCGGGCATGCCCGGCGCCTCGATGGGCATGGTCAGCCTCGGCGACCTGCTCGGCGGCAACGCGCCCAAATACAAAACCCGCAAACTGACCGTGGCCGAAGCGCGCAAACTGCTGATTGACGAAGAATGCGACAAACTGCTCGACAACGAAAAAATCACCGCCGACGCCGTTGCCGCGGTCGAAAACGACGGAATTGTCTTTATTGACGAGATTGACAAGATTACCGGCAAGTCCGAAGGCGGCCGGGCCGACGTTTCGCGCGAAGGCGTCCAGCGCGATCTGCTGCCGCTGATTGAGGGAACCACCGTTTCCACCAAATACGGCATGGTCAGAACCGACCATATTCTGTTTATTTGTTCCGGCGCCTTTCATCTGGCCAAACCGTCGGATCTTCTGCCCGAGCTGCAGGGACGCCTGCCCATCCGCGTGGAGCTTCAGGCGCTCACGCATAACGACTTCGTGCGGATTCTGACCGAGCCGGAAGCCAATCTGATTGAGCAGTATACCGCCCTGCTCGAAACCGAAAACTTTCATCTGGAATTTGAGCCGGAAGCCATCGACAAGATTGCCGACATTGCCGTTGCCATCAACGAAAACGTCGAAAACATCGGCGCCCGCAGACTGCACACCGTTTTGGAAATTCTGCTGGAAGACATCAGTTTTTCGGCCTCCGACCGCAGCGGTGAAAAAGTCGTGATTACCGCCGCCATGGTAGAGGAAAAACTGAACAAATTTACCAAGAGCAGCGATCTTTCGAAGTTTATTCTGTAATGTCTGATTTCGGAATCTACATTCACTGGCCTTTCTGCAAAAGCAAATGCCCTTACTGCGACTTTTTCAGCCGCGTCCGCAAATACATTGACCAAGACGCGATTGTCGATTCCTATATTGAAGACATTGCTTTTTATGCGCAAAAAACCGGCCTGCGCAGCGTCACCTCGATATTTTTCGGCGGCGGCACGCCCTCGCTGCTTTCGCCGCAAAACGTCGAACGCCTGATTGCCGCCGTTGCCCGAAACTGGCGGCTTGCGCCGGATGCCGAAATCTCGCTTGAAGCCAATCCCAACACCCGCAGCAACACGCTTTTTGCGGATCTTCGCCGTGCCGGCGTCAACCGCCTGTCCCTCGGCGTCCAGTCGCTGGATGACGCCGAACTCAGGTTTTTGGGCCGCACCCACACCGCCGCCCAGGCCATGCAGTCGCTGGAAGACGTGCTCAAAAACTTTGACAACCACTCCGCCGATTTCATCTACGCCCTGCCGCAGCAGTCGCTTCAAGGCTGGGACCGGTCATTGCGGCAGATTCTCGGCCTCGGACTCAAACATCTTTCCTTATATCAGCTGACCGTTGAGGAAAACACTGTCTTTTCCAAAAAAGGCGTCCGCCCTCTGAACGAGGAAGAAGCCGCGCAAATCTATCTCTCCACCGAAGAGGTTTTGCAAAAGGGCGGCTACCGGCATTACGAAATTTCCAATTACGCGCAGCCGGGCGCGGAATGCCGCCACAATCTTGTGTACTGGCGCGGCGGTGATTATGTCGGCATCGGCGAAGGCGCGCACGGACGTCTGCGCATCGGCGGCCGTTTTTTTGCCACGACGCACCGCTGCCGCAGCGAAGAGCTCTCCGCCGCGGAAAGAGCCGAAGAGCTGCTCCTGATGGGACTGCGCCTGCGCGAAGGAATTGACAAGCAGAGGTTTTACCGATGCTGCGGACTTGAATTCGACGCTTTTGTCAATGCCGAAGCCGTCAAAGAGCTTGTCTCTGACGGCTTCCTGACCGACACCCCGCAAAGCCTGCAAATTACGCCTCAAGGCCTGCTGGTGTCAGACAAAATTATCGAAGAACTGCTTTAGTTCATTCTGTGCTGAACGGCTTCTTTGAGCGAGCAGGACGGAACAAAAATCATCGCCAGAGCCGACAGTCCGACGACAATATAGGTCAAACGGCTCAAAACGCTCATCGGGCCAAACAGATACGCAACCAGGTCAAAGTCAAACGCGCCGACCAATCCCCAGTTCAAACCGCCGATAATCGTCAGGATCAGAGCCAGATTTCTCCAAAATGTATTCATGATTTTTTCCTTTTCTTTAAAATTGCACTTTTCGCCTTATTGATATAAAATGAGGAACAAAAATTTCAACACCGCCTTTCGAGCACATTTCATGTATAGCGACAAATTTCAAACTTTCATCAAAATATGGCAGCAGGAATTTGCCATCGAAAAAACCATTGACGACAAAGTCTGCGTCGACAAAAGCGGCCGCCCGCTTCCGTGGTACACCTACCCGGCCATAGAATATCTGGACCAGTTCGACTATGCCGCCAAACGGGTTTTTGAATACGGCTGCGGCAGCTCTTCCCTGTTCTGGGCCGGCCGCGCCTTATCCGTCACCGGCGTTGAAGACAACCCGCAATGGTTTGCCAAATGGCAGAAGGCATTACGCGCTCCCAATCTCGAAATCCTGCTCCGTGACGAAAGCGAAAAATACGAAAACGCGATTTTTGAAACCGAACACAATTTCGATATCATTGTCATAGACGGCAAACGCCGCGAAAAATGCTGCGCCGCCGCAGTGCAAAAACTCAGCCCCGGCGGCATGGTTATCCTTGATGACAGCGACCGCATCAACACCAGCCGGGAATACGCCGGCGCCGTTGCCGAACTCAAAAAAGCCGACCTGCTGCAAATCGATTTTTTCGGTTTTTGCCCGATGAACAATTATACCAAAGCCACCTCTTTGTTCCTGCGCCGCGATTTTAATTTCCAATCCCGGCACAAGACGCAGCCGGCCAACGGCATCGGCAACCTCTGGTCCCAAAGCCGCAAAGCGCGCAAGGAATTTTACCGCCGCAACAATTAACCGCAAAACCCGCTCTGAACAGAGCGGGTTTTCTTTTCTCTAGTTTTCAAAGTAATACAAAGGCAGCGTTCGTCCTTCGGTTTCCGCCAGCGAACGATTGCTGTTGATAACGCCGTAGCATTTAAGTTTGGTTTCGTCATACGGACAGCTTATCGATTTTGTACCGGTGTCGATGTCGCACGTCGTATCCGTAAACAATGCCGGACAGGTCGACAGCTTGGTCAGACTGTTTCCTTTGGAATCGGTTTCCGAACCGCTGCCGCCGCCAAGGCTGGCAATATAGCTTCCGAGCCTGAAAGTGGCCATTGAGCAGGCCGTCTCGGACGCGGCGCAATTGCTCTTAATCGCATATACCATGTTTTCTCCGTCATAATACGACGTCAGCTGCGTACTGTCCAAACCGTAAAGACCGTTGTTAAACAGCGTGTTTCTATCGACGCTCGTCTGCTCGGATGTATCGCCGCCTTCTTCGTCTTCGCTCTCCTCAAAATTTACCACCAGCAGGGCGCTGCCCGGCATAATCAGGGTTGAAGTGTCGGAAGCGATGTTAACCGTAGAAGAATTAAGCATCAGCACGCCGTTCGAAACGAACGAAGCCGCGGCGCCGTCGGCAAAAATGCTCGGAGCGCCGGCCGTCAGCACGCCCGCGACCGAATAAGAACCGCCGCTGAATGCCTTTGTGGTTGCCGTAACCGAAAAATCTCCGTTAATTGTCGAAACCGCGCCGGCGGCCGCAGTCACGCCCTTGTCCATCTCAATGTTTACGGCGCTGCCGTCTTCAACCGTCATGCCCGTATTTTCGTTGAGTTTGATCGCCGTAGCGGTCAAGATACCCTCGGCCACCAGATTAACGTCGGATCCCTTCTTGAATGTAAGCTGCCCGTTCACCGCGCTTGTTCCGGCCGTAAGCTCAATTCCGGTCTCGGCATTGATGTCGGCGCTCTTGGAAAAGAATCCCTGACAGCTTTCGGAACCCAGCGGTTTATAGCACAAAGTAGAACCGAAAGTAACATGCGCGGCCCGAATGCCGATTCCGCCGGCGCTGCGGTTATACAACTGCAAATAGCTGTCCGTTTCAAAAATATTTTTGACGTCAATCAGCGGATTAGCCGTATAGGCCTCCATTTTGACCACGCCCTCGCCGGTATAGCCCTCGTTTTTGATAGTCAGAGAGCCTTCCGATTCCACCGCTTTGCTGGAAGAAGCCGTCGACGTGTTCTTAAAGTCGAAATCGCCTGAAATCTTAAGGGTTCGGTTTCCTTCCGAATAGATGCCGACGGTATTTCCTTCCAGCCGCATTTTGGTGTTGTACGGCCAGACCGGAGAAACGCCGCTCATGTTTTTAAAGAGCAGCGCCGTTCCGCCCTCCGTGGCAAAATCCACATAAGAATAAGGAGTTACCGCCCCGTCCGTGTTATACAACGACATCCCAAGCGATTTGGCGTTAATGCGCAGTCTTGTAAACATGCCGTTTCCGGCCGTCATCTTAAACGTCTCGATACCGTCAATGCCTTTGTCATAACCCGTTACCACCACCTGCGCGTCTTCCGCCAGCTGTAATTTGGTTCCCGTATCGGCCGAAGACACGGCCTTGCCTTTGACGGCCGTCGAACCGTTCACCAGCGTTTCGCCCCTCAGCAAGATGCCGGAACCGCCGCTGCTGACATCCTGAATCCCGTATCCCTCGTTGCCTTCGACATAAACGTTGTTAAAAGTAACATCTTCGGCCGAGTTGACATAAACCGCCGCCACATTGGGATTAATGGCCGTGCGATAATAGGTCTCGATGCCGAGGTCGCGCAATTCCGCCTTGCCTGCAATCGTCAGTTTTTGGCTTCCCGCCGCATCTGCCGTCGCGTCGCCGTTAACCAGCAGGCGGTATTTTCCGGAAGAGCATTCGGCATTTTCGCTTTCCTCGCATGCGCAGCCGACGGTCGAGCCCGCCGCGCCGAGCAGCATCTTGCCCGCGGGGACGTTGAGCGCTCCGGTCAGCGAAATGTCCGCTTCAATCACCACTGTCGAAATATTGCTCTGAGCCACCGCGGCCATTAAATCCTCGGCATTTTTCACCACGACCGTTCCGGCTTTTCCTTCGGCCCACTGAACGCCGCAGCTGTCTTCGCCGCGGCAGGTGCTGCGATTCTGATCGCAGATGTCTTTGGCGTTTTTGACAATGGTTCCCATACAATACGAAGGATTCTGATTGGCCGTAAAGCAATTCGGAAACTGGCTTTCCGCCTCACGATAGCAGGTTGTAGCCAGCTCGTCGCAGCCGTCTTTTGCCTCACAGCGGGCGCAATAGACGCGATATTCGCTCGTCGGCACGGCAGATATCAGCGAATAGCTTTCCGTACCTCCGGAAGCCAAAACCGGCTTTGCTACCCGGGTATTGTTCGTAATCATGCAAATGCTGTTGCGATCCGTGTCCGAACGCAGATCCACCGGCGTCGAACCGACCGAACAATTGGTATAAATACTGCCTTTGCAGGTCGTTTTGCCGTTAGACCAGCTGGAAGTCGAGCAGCGCGACGGCAGATAAGACGTTCCGCTGAAAGAAATGTCCGCTTCCGAAGTACCGCCGCAAACCTCAAAGGAATCCTGAATGGCGCAGGCGCCTATCTGCAGTCTGAGTCTCGAAATCGACATGTTTGTCGTCGTTGCGTTCAAAGTACTGGCCGGTCCGACCGTCACGGTGCCGGTTCCGCTCAGCTTGCTGCCGGCGGCATAGGTTTTTACCCCGAGCAGACTGAGCGTTACTCCGCTGTCCAGATTTATCGCCGTCGGCGTGCCGCTGATTCCGCCGTACAACTGCGTATTTCCCTTGATGTTGAGCGTTGTCGGCGCCATTTCGGGATAAACTTCGAGAATGCCGCCGCTTTTGTTGAGCGCCAGCGAGCCTACGGTCAGCTTGGCCGAGCTGTTCGGACACTGCGCATAACCGAGCGTTTTGACCTTTGCATAGTCATAAATATTCTGCGTCGAGGTATAAGTTCCCGAAGCGGTCAGGTCTTTTTTTATCACGATTTGTTTTTTGGCGGCGATCGCCTGCTCAAACTGCGACTGATTTTCAACCACCGCATATCCTTCGGCCGCCAGATACTCATCGCACTCCATCGGAACGCAGCCGCCGGTCGCATCATCTACCTTGTAGCCCGTAATACAGCTCTTGGCCTTATATTTGGTGCTGCCGCCGCACAAAACGCAGTCATAGGTTTCGTTAACATAAAGAATTGCGCTGGGGCTGTCATAACGATAGCCGCTG
>JAFUQJ010000080.1 GCA_017480995.1 Alphaproteobacteria bacterium | reverse complement strand
CTACTGTCTGCGTTTCGGCAGATTGTTCTTGCGCAGTTGTTTTCTCGGAAAACAGATCTGCAAATTTTTTTAAGATTTTCATATCGGATAATTTAAAATGTATATTTGTCTGTGTACAAATATAGACAAAACATCGGTGCAAGTCAACGAATTATTATTCGCGATGATACGGATGTCCGGCAATGATGGTCTGAATGCGGTAAATCTGCTCGCTTAAGACGGCGCGCATCAGCATGTGCGGGAGCGTCAGCTTTCCGAAAGAAAGCAGCAGGTCGGCCTTGTCTCTGGTCGATTGCAGGTGTCCGTCGGCACCGCCGATCAGGAAGCAGAGTTCGGAACAGCCGCTGAGCTGCCAGTTTTCGATACGTTTGGCAAGCTCGAGCGATTTCAGATTTTCGCCGCGTTCGTCCAAGACGATGATTTTGGCGCCGTGGGGAATGTTGTTTTGCAGAAATTTAGCTTCGTCTTCCTGAGACGAATTGTCCTTTTCCTTGATGACGATTTCCCAGCTTGAACGTTTGAGGTATTTGGCAACGAGGGCCGCTTCGGGAGAATTTTTTTTGCATTTGCCGATGGCGAGGATTGTGGCTTTCATCTTATGCTCCTAGGGCAGGAAAACAACCTGTCCGAAAACGTTTTGCAAAAAGAACAGAGAAATGTAGCAGACGCCGGCGGCAATTATCGGCGTGGTTACCCAGCTGATTGATATCTTGCCGATGAGGTCCCAATGCAGGCTTTTGCCGCCGCGGGCCAGCCCGATGCCCATGACGGCGCCGATAACCGCCTGCGAGCTGGAAACCGGAACCAGCGGCAGCGACGGCAGGCCGTACGAAATCAGAAAATGTTTGAGGTTTTGCGAGGCAAAGAGGAACAGCACCAAAGCCTGCGATACGACGACAACCCAGGCCATGAGCGGCGACATTTTCATAATCGAGTTGCCGATCGTGTTCATGACTTTGCGCGAATAGGTGGCGACGCCGACGCTGATGGCGATGCCGCCGATTAAAAACAGAACCTGTGTTCCGCTGAGGGTGATGCCAAAGCCGAAGCTGACGCTTTGCAGCGGCGATGAGGCGACAAAGACGCCCATGACGTTGGCGATGTTGTTGGCGCCGAGCGCATAAGCTCCGAAAGCGCCGGCAACAATCAGGCCGACGCGGGTGTAGGTGTCCTGACGGAGCAAATGCGTGTGCGATTTGCGGATGATAACGCGTACCAGCCAGTAGAGAAAAACCGCAATCAGGCCGGAGAGAATCGGGCAGACAACCCAGGTGCTGACAATCTGGCTCAAAATCGAGACGTCGGTCGGTTTGCCGGCAAAAAAGTTCCAGCCGACGATGGCGCCGACAATTGCCTGAGAAGTGGAAATCGGCATTGACAGTTCCACCATCCAATAAATGGTAAGCGCGGCGGCCAGAGCCGACATGAAAGCGCCCGGCAGGGTGTTTATGGAGCCCAGATGACCGAGCGTCTGCGAGGTGCCCGAGCCGGCATAGACGGCGCCGATGATGATAAAGACCGACGAGATGACGGCGGCGGTGCGGAATTTGACCATTTTGGTGCCGACGGCGGTTCCGAAAATGTTGGAAGCGTCGCTGGCGCCGAGCGACCACCCTAAAAACAATCCCGAACTTAAGAACAGCAGAAAGCTCAGATCCATGGTTAAATATCTCTCTTGATGGTGAAGATGAGCAACTCGTCGATAAAATCTTCGGCAATGTCGCCGATATTGGCTATTTCGTTGATAAAGTTGGACAGCTGCAGCTTGTTGGCGAGCGGCAGTTCCGAATCAAAAATCGCCTTGCGCAGATTATCGGCGCTGAGGTCGGATTCATGTTCGATAAAGTAGACTTTCTGCGAATAGTCGCGCACCGAGCTCAGGTCGCGGAAAAAGGCTCGCGAGGCTTTGGCCATGTTTTCGGCGCATTCGGCGCTGAGGTCGCATAATTCGTTGATGCGGATATGATAGTTTTGGTCAATCTCGGGTTTTTCGATATAAAACATGTAAGTCACTTCGTCGAACTTGTTGATGACTTTGTCGAGGTTTTCGACCAGGTGCAGCACGTCGGCGCGCAGATCGGGAATCAGGTTCTGGGTATAGAGGTTGTTCTCGATGTCGCGGCGCAGGTTGTCGGCGTCGTGTTCGATTTGTTTGACCTGTTTGGACAGTTTTTTGTAGTTTTCGCTGCGGCCTTCGTCCAGGAAAACGCGCACCGCTTTTTTGAAGGTCATGGCGGCGTCGAGCAGTTTGTCGTGAAACAGGTCTATTTTGTTTTCGAGGCTTTTGGTTTTGGAAAAAAGGGAAAGGTTAAGGTGAAACATTTTATTGCTTTCGAAAGGTTTAAACTTAAGACGCATTATATCGCTTATTTATGAAAAAATAATTTATTATTTGGGCAAAACCAATAAATAAATATTATTTTCCGCTTGTAAATATCTAATAGTTTGCTAGATTAAACGAGTTGATAATTATAACTTGAGGAATTTGAAATGAATAAAATTAATGCTGTATATGTATCTTTGGCAGCTCTTGTCGTTGCCATTGCCGCATTGGTTATGTGCATCGTCTGCTGCAACAAGGGCGGTAACTCGGCCAGTGTCGAGCAGGCTTTGAACGATAATCCGGAAATGATTATTCAGGCCATGCAGAACTATGAGACCAGACAGAGAGAAGAAGCCCAGAGAAAGGCTCAGGAGCTTCTGGCTCAGAGCGAAGACGAACTGACCAAGAATCCGAATGACGGTTTCCTCGGCAACGCGGACGGAAAAATCGTTCTGGTCGAATTTTTTGATTTCTCCTGCGGCTACTGCCACAAGATTTATCCGGTTCTGAAAAACGTCGTTGCCAAAAACGGCGATCTGAAACTCGTTGTCAAACCGCTGGCGTTCCTGTCTCCGATGTCCAAATATGCCGCCAAAGCCGCTTTGGCCGCCAAAGAGCAGGGCAAATTTGCCGAGGTTTATACCGCCGTGTTTGAAATCAACGGTCCTCTGACCGAGGCCAAGATTGACGAAGCCGCCGTTAAGGCCGGTGTCGATCTCGAAAAGCTGAAAGCCGATATGGAATCCGAGAAAGTCAGCAAGACTCTGGACGAAACTTCCAATCTGGCTGCCAAGATTCAGGTTAACGGCGTTCCGACTCTGATTCTGAACGGCAAAATCATTCAAACTCTGGACGAGGGCGTTTTGCAGGACGCTATTGACCAGGCCAAATAGTTTTGGTTTTTCGAATGGTTCGAAACGGCCGGTTCTCCGGCCGTTTTTTTATTTGCTGGGGGCGGCTGAACTTTCGTGCTTGAGTTTTGGCGATAAAAAAACTATATATAAAAAAGTTAATAATTTGGGGTAAGGAAGTTTTTATGAGAAACGCAAGAAATATTATTGTCTGGGTGGTTGCCTTTATTCTGCTCTCGGCGGTGATGAGCATGTTTGCCGGCGGAAGCGAACGCGTCAACGCCGAAAAACTCGCTTTTTCGGAGTTTATGAATCACGTCGAAAACAAAAAGATTGCCGAGGTGACGATTGAGGGCGCGAGTATTTCCGGAACCTATACCGACGGCAAAAGGTTTTACACTTATGCGCCGTTTGATCCGACAATGGTAGAGATGCTGCGTAAAAACGACGTTAAGGTTTCGGCTCAGCCGGAAAACAACGCCTCTGACAATTTGTGGGGAATCCTGATTTCGTGGTTTCCGATGCTGCTGCTCATCGGCGTGTGGATTTTCTTTATGCGGCAGGCCAACTCCGGCAATAACAAGGCCATGAGTTTCGGCAAGTCGCGCGCGCGGCTGATCGAAAACACCAAAAAGGTGACGTTTGCCGATGTGGCCGGCGCGGATGAGGCCAAGCAGGAACTGGAAGAAATTATCGACTTTTTGAAAGATCCCGAAAAATTTCAGCGTCTGGGCGGCAAGATTCCCAAGGGCGTTCTGATGGTCGGCCCTCCGGGCACGGGCAAGACCTTGCTGGCCAAGGCCGTGGCCGGCGAGGCGGATGTGCCGTTTTTCTCGATTTCGGGTTCGGATTTTGTGGAAATGTTTGTCGGCGTCGGCGCCAGCCGTGTCCGCGACATGTTTGCTCAGGCCAAGAAAAACGCGCCCTGTCTGCTTTTTATCGACGAGATTGACGCGGTCGGGCGTCACCGCGGCGCGGGACTGGGCGGCGGCAATGACGAGCGCGAGCAGACGCTTAACCAGCTGTTGGTCGAGATGGACGGTTTTGAAGCCAACGAAAACGTGATTTTGATTGCGGCGACCAACCGGCCCGACGTTTTGGATCCGGCGCTGCTGCGTCCGGGACGTTTTGACCGGCAGGTAACAGTGACGAATCCGGACAAAAAAGGCCGCGAGGAAATTTTGAAAGTCCATGCCAAAAACGTTCCGTTGGCGCGCGACGTCAATTTGTCGGTGGTGGCGCGCGGCACGCCCGGATTTTCGGGCGCCGATTTGGCGAATCTGGTGAATGAGGCCGCTTTGCTGGCTGCCCGCAAGAACAAGCATAAGGTGACGTCCAAAGATTTTGACGAGGCCAAAGACAAGGTTTTGATGGGCAGCGAACGCCGTTCTATGGCCATGGACGAGAACGAGAAGAAACTGACGGCTTATCATGAGGCCGGACATGCGATTTGCTCGCTGTTTGTGGAAGAAAGCGATCCGATTCACAAGGCGACGATTATTCCGCGCGGCCGGGCGCTCGGCATGGTTCAGCAGCTGCCTGAAAAAGACCAGTATTCGTATTCGCGCGTCAAAATGCTGTCGCGTCTGGTTATCATGATGGGCGGCCGCGTTGCCGAAGAGCTGAAGTTCGGCGCCAAAAAGGTGACCAGCGGCGCGTCTTCGGACATTGCGGCGGCGACGAATCTGGCGCGTTCGATGGTGACCGAATGGGGCATGAGCGATAAGCTCGGGCCGGTTCTTTATGCCGAGAATACCGGCGAGGTTTTTTTGGGCAAGTCGGTAACGCAAAGCAAAAACATGAGCGAAGAGACGGCGCGTCTGGTCGACGCCGAGAT
>JAFUQJ010000008.1 GCA_017480995.1 Alphaproteobacteria bacterium | reverse complement strand
TTTTTCTTGTTTTTGGACAAAAATTTTTGTAGGCTGTCCGTATCGAAAAAATTCTTTAGATATAGATATTCTCTTAAGTTAAACAATTAAAAATTACCGCGTATGAATTTACTTACAAGATTGGCGTACCATCTGCGGCTTTTCGGTTATATCGGAATGCGTCTGATTATTACGCCGCCGGAAATCTACCGTTGTGATTTGGCTCAGCGCCGCGAAAAACTGTATCGCAGCCAAAAGGCAAAACAGCTTAAAAAACAGCCGCAGCGCCGGGGCGTGAGAGGAAAGTAACTTAACATTATTGTGTTATGGAAAGAAAAGATGTTTTGGACAGGCTGCTGCCTATTGTCCGCCGGACAGTGCGCAGCAAAATTCAGGAAATTCACGAAGAAGATGATTTCAGAGACGTCCTCGGTTTTGACAGTCTGGATATGACATTAGTCGCCCTGCGTTGCGAAAAGGAGTTTAATGTCGTTTTCAACGGCGAGGAGCTGCAAATCAAAAAGGTCGGCGATTTAGTCGACTTTATTCAAGGAATTAAATAATTCAACCGCCTATGGAAAAACAGGAAGTCCGCGAAAAAATTATCGCGTTGGTCCGCCCAAAAACAACCGCCGCAATCATCAATCCGGAAGATGATTTGTATAATACGCTGGGGTTTGACAGTCTGGACATGTTTGAGTTATTGCTGGATTGCGAAATAACTTTCGACATTGCTCTGGGAGAAGGCGTCGACGAGTTAAAAACCGTACAAGACCTGGCAGATCTCGTTTTTGAGAAAATCCAAGGTTAAACCTTTCAGGCAGAAGCGTTTGTTCTTTCGGGAACAGACGCTTTTGTTTTGAAAAAATATCAGGCCTGGCCGGCGGTTTCCATCATCATCGGATAGAGCGCCTGTCTGGGTTCCATGCCTTTGGTCAGGACGACTTTGAAAATCGGGTACATGCGTTCGCATTCGTTAATGGCAATGTCGATAATTTGAGAAAGCCGGTCTTCAAAGGCTTCCTCGTTTTGGTGCATGAAAATCGAATGTTTGAAAACGGGGGTGTTTTGTTCGGTCCAGTAAGAAAAATGCCCTACCCACAATTCTTCGTTAATCAAAGCCAGAAGCTCAAAAATTTTGCTGCGGTTTTCGATTTTGTTTTCAATATCCATCAGGCAGGAAATGTGCATGCACTGCATACTGGCTTCCCACGCGAAAAAGAGCAGCATATTGCTCCATTTGCCCTGGACCTCGACGACAACCTCGTTGGCATTGCGGCGTTCGAGTTCAAAAGACTTTGATAAAAAAATGTTTTCGACAAGGTCGATGGGGTTAGGCTGCGGGGCGAATTTCTGTGCCAGTTGCATTTCGTTACTCCGAAACAGAGGTTGGGCTTTGATAAAAACAGCATAACAACGGCGAGTCGGTAAATTCAACCTCGCGAGTCGAGTTTTCCACTTAATTCACAGATGTGGATAAAATTTATTTTATAAAATCCTTATAAAACAAAGCGTTGATTGAAAATATTTTTTTTTGTTTTTTTAGATGTGGATATAATTTTTTTTGTTAATATAGTGTTAGTAAATTAATTCTCAGTACAGAGGTGCGAATGACTGGTTTTGAGTTTCCGGATATCTCCCCGATTATGTTTTCGGTCGGGCCTTTGGCCGTCCGCTGGTATTCAATGGCTTATCTGATCGGAATTATATTCGGCTGGCTGATGATTAACCGCAATGTCCGAAAAAATCAGCTCGGGCTCGACAAGGCGCAGGTAGAGGATTTTATTTTTTATCTTACTTTCGGAATCATCATCGGCGGCCGGCTCGGCTATGCGGTTTTTTACGGCGGCAGCGCGATGTGGATGCAGCCGTGGCGCCTGCTGGAAATCTGGAAAGGCGGAATGTCTTTTCACGGCGGAGCGGTCGGCGTTGTCGTCGCGGCCTGGCTTTATTCCCGCAAAATCAAGTACAGTTTTTTGCGGCTGACCGATTTGACGGTTTTGTACGCGCCGCTCGGTATCTTTCTCGGGCGGCTGGCCAATTTTGCCAACGACGAGCTGTGGGGGCGCGTGACGACGGTGCCGTGGGCGGTGCGGTTTCCTTCCGGCGGGTATGTGCCGCGGCATCCGTCGCAGTTGTATGAGGCCTTTTTTGAGGGGTTGCTGATGTTTGCGCTGCTGAACTGGTTGTGGCGGTTTCCGCGCGTGCGCAATGCAAAAGGTCTGGTCTCGGCCGTTTTTGTGGTTTGTTACGGTTGTTTTCGGATTGCGATGGAACAGTTTCGGGAGCCGGATGCCCAGCTCGGGTTCTTTTTCGGGCATGTTACCATGGGGCAGATGCTGTCGGTGCCGCTGATTGCCGTCGGGGCGTTTGTTTTTTGGCGGGCGTGGCGGCGGCCGGAGGTTTAGGCCTTGGAAGTGACGTTGTGGCTGAAACTGCGGGTTTTTTGCAGCACTTTGCGGGCGCGGACCAGAACTTCAAAGGCGGTCAGATCCTGACGCTTTTTCTCGGAAACGGCGCCGGAAATGGTCAGTTTTAACGCTTTTTTACGCGGCGAATATTCGAAAAGCGCGGAGGCAACGGCGCGGCGGACGGTTTCTATCCGCTCAAAAGTTTCGTTTTTATCAAGATTCTTGTAGAAGATGACAAATTCGTCGGGGCTGTAACGATAGATTGAATCTTCTTTTTCCAGTTCGAGCAGTTTGGCGGTTATCAGCTTTATCAGAGCATTTTGGACGGGCTTGCCGAAGTTGGCGGCCAATTTGTCATAGTCGTCGATGCTGACAATGCCGAGGCTGTATTTGACCGGAAATTTTTTGGCATGAATAATGAAAGAATTGCGGCTGAACAGTCCGGTGAGCGGATCATAATAGGTTTCGAGATAAATGTTCTGCGTTATCGACAGCAGCAGGCAGAGGACGGCTCCGAGAAAAAAGATTGTCAGCCCCGAAGGCGAGGCGGAGTAATAAAGTCCGCAGCCGCAGAAAAGTCCGGCGAAGAAGGCGTTGTAGTTCCAGATGTCGCCGTGGCGGACGGCATTGACGAAAGTGCAGACGCTCAAGACGAGAAACAGGCCGAACGACGGCAGGTTGAAGCCGTTTTCTGCCGAACCGGCCGAGAGGTTCAAACTTATTCCGGCCCGGCTCAGGTGTTCGGCCAGAGCATATTCGGCAAAGAAACCGAGCAGAAGGGCAACGGTTTTTTGAGAAAGAAAACGATGATTGGGCCAAAAGTAAAAAAACAGCAGGTTGAGCGGCAGCAAAACGCTCAGGTTCTGATAGGCGGCGGAGGCGGCGTAGGTCTCGCCGCCGACATTTTTGAGCAGATTAATCAGGACATAGGCGACAACAATGCTCAGAATGGAAAAAAGCGCTTTGCTGAGATTGAAATAGAGCAGGATAATAGTGCCGGCAAAACTGAAAATATAGAAGAAAACATGCATGCCGGCAGTGACGCCGCCGCCAAAAGGGGCGCCGAGATAAAACCACAGCAGCGCCGCGCCGAATAAGACGGCCGGCAACAGCATGTGGGCAATGAGCGGAACGATTTTCTCTGCCAGAGCCAGTTTCTGCATTATCCAATAAGCCTCAGACTTTTGTTAAAACCGGAGTTCAGTATAAAGCGGAATGGTTAAATTTTATTTACACATTTGAGAATGGAACTGTCGCCGTAGGAATAAAAGCGATAACCGTTTTCAATCGCGTGACGGTAGGCGTGCTGCATCCGTTCCGTTCCGGCGACGGCGCAGACCAACATGAACAAAGTGGATTTGGGCAGATGAAAATTGGTTATCAGCATGTCTATGGCTTTGAATTTGTAACCCGGCGTGATAAAAATATCCGTCTCGTCGGCGTAGGGGCGCAGAATTCCATGATTGTCGGCAGCGGTTTCGAGCAGACGCAGAGAAGTAGTGCCCACGGCAATGACGCGTTTGCCGTTTCTTTTGGCCTCGTTTATGATATCGGCGGCGTCCTGCGTGATAACGCCGTATTCGGCGTGCATTTTGTGATCTTTGGTGTCGTCGGTTTTGACCGGAAGAAAGGTTCCGGCACCGACGTGCAGCGTCAGAAAGACTTCCCTGACGCCTTTGTCGCGCAGTTTTTGCAAAACGTCTTCGGTAAAATGAAGGCCGGCGGTCGGCGCGGCGACGGCGCCTTCGTGCCGGGCATAGACCGTCTGATAGTTTTCGTTGTCATTAAAACGATGCCACAGGGAATTGGGCTGCGGGCGTTCGCGCTTGATGTAGGGCGGCAGCGGCATAAAGCCGAACTGCTCGAGTTTGCGGCCGAGTTCGGACGGAGAACAGTTAAAAGAGACGAGCACGCCGTCTTCGGCGGTCTTTTCGATAACCACGGCGGCAAAGTCGGATTGTTCGGCCGAGACGGTATCCGTGTAAAATTTGATGACGTCATTGGGTTTAAGACGTTTGGAGTTTTTGATGAAAGCCATCCATTGAATGCCGTCAACCGGGCGATAAAGCGTCAGCTCAACCAGGGCTTCGCCGCGGGCGCCGTAGAGGCGGGCGGGAATGACTTTGGTGTCGTTAAAGACCAGAACGTCGCCTTCGTTGAGGAGGTCGGGCAGTTCGTAAAAACGGCGATCGGAAATTTTTCCTTCTTCCGAAAGGTCCAGAAGTCTGGAGGTGTCACGCGGGTGCACGGGCTCCGAGGCAATGCATTCTCTGGGCAGGTCGAAGTCAAAAATGTCTACTTTCATACGCGGTTCCTTAATATTTTGCATTCGGGGTTGTTTATAGTATAAGTCAGATGTGAAAACAAGAGGAAAAATCGGGCCGCCGCCAGTCCGCCGCTTTGGCAAAAACTACTACAAAAAGCATAAAAAACAAAATCACAACCGTGGATAAGTCGCATTATACTTTACAAATACAAAAAGTTCTACTATTACTGGTAAAGTAATAAAAAAGGAATTGCCATGCTTAACAAAAAGGATCTGAGTAACCTTGAAGGTGTTTTTATGCTTTCTGCGGTGGACAACTTCGGAGGAAAACGAAGAGCTGCCGAGGCTTTGGGCACTTCCATCGATACAATCAACAAATATATTGAAAATCTGGAAGCCAGTTTGGGCGTGAAGCTGATTTATTCCAACGACCGCGGAACCAAACTGACGGTTGACGGGCGCCGAACCCTGAAGTGCATGGCAAAGATGCATGAGGCGCTGTATGACGTTTATAAAATGTCGGGTGAACGGGGACAGGTTCGCGGAGAAGTCCGGGTGGCTATGAATCTCGGTGTTCGCGCCTGTATGAAGGGGCTCGGGCTGAAGGAGTTTTTTGAGAAATATCCCGAGCTTTCGGTGGTGGCGGTCGCGACGGACGGAGATCCGGACATGCGGGATCATTCTTTTGATCTGGGAATTTGTTACGATTTGGCGCCGGACAGTAATTTGGTTTTGATATGCCGCAAGAAAATCCTTTGCGGCTTTTTTGCATCGGCGGAATATTTGGCCAAGCACGGTTATCCGAAAGACCGGGACGATATGATGAAGAATCATAAGGTGGTGGTCAAATATTATTCGAACACCATGACCAATGCCTGGAAAGAAATCTTAAATGAAGCCGTGTATAAGGTGTATGGCTCAAATAGTTTGTGGGATATCAACGACGTTGTCCGCAGCGGCGTCGGGATCGGGGTGATGCCGTTGTATTTTGCCGAAGAGGGGATCGTGTGTCTGGACAACATCAAATGTCCTCACAATTTGTATTTTAATCTGGTGGCGCGCGCCGATACCAAAGATATTCCGAAAAACCGCGCCGTTATAGACTTTTATAAAGAACAGCTGGAAGCAATGTAGGCGTCATGTGGCGGCTCGATTGGTTCAGCGTAAAAAAACTGCGTTTTTTAGGCCGGAATGGCTTGCTCATTCTTCGCTGCGCCGACCTTGTCCAATTTTGCCTCACGGCAAAAGCGGCGTTGTTCCGCCTTTGGACTGCGGTTCAAACCGGCACGGTGCCGGCTCGATTGGTTCAGCGTAAAAAAACTGCGTTTTTTAGGTCGGAATGGCTTGCTCATTCTTCGCTGCGCCGACCTTGTCCAATTTTGCCTCACGGCAAAAACGGCGTTGTTCCGCCTTTGGACTGCGGTTCAAACCGGCACGGTGCCGGCTCGATTCAGCCTGCGCAAATACCAATAAAAAACACCCCCGTAGGAAGAGGGTGTTTTTTATTGGTGCGCTAGGCCGGAATCGAACCGGCACGGCCTTGCGGCCAACAGATTTTAAGTCTGCAGCGTCTACCTATTCCGCCACAAGCGCAAAATCTTTCTCGTTTATACAAATCTTTTTGGCGAATTGCAAGAATAAAATGTCAGACCTCAGGCTTTGCGCAGGGTGAAAATAACAGTTGTGTCTTTATTAAAAGTATGCTCTTTATTAATAGTTATAACTCCGGTCTGCAGTCGTTGCGGCAGTTGACAGCGTCACGGCATATTCCGGTTGCAGGCCGCACTTTTTACGAAGGAAAAGATAATGAAAAGCATTAATATTTCTTGGCGGAACTACCTCCTGCCAAACATCCACAGCGAAGGATGGCGGTTTATCGGAATTTTTGCGGCAGTAACAGCGTTACTGGCAATTATTGCGGAGCCTTTGGGGTGGATCGGACTTGTTTTGACGGTTTGGTGCTACTACTTTTTCCGCGATCCCGAGCGGGTGACGCCGGTGGTTGACGACGTAGTCGTTTCTCCGGCCGACGGCACCGTGCAGATGATTGCCAAAGTCAAAGCGCCCGAAGAACTCAAAATGGGGGATCAGGAATTTACGCGAGTCAGCATTTTTATGAGCGTGTTCAACGTTCATGTCAACCGTGCGCCGGCCGAAGGAAAAATCACCCAATCGGTTTATGTGCCGGGCAAGTTTTTTAACGCGACGCTTGACAAAGCCAGCAAGGACAACGAACGCCAGCTGCTGGCGATGAAGACCAAAAGCGGCAAAGACATCTGTTTTGTTCAGATTGCCGGTTTGGTGGCGCGCCGCATCGTTTGCGACGCCGTTCCGGGACAGGAATACAAGGCCGGCGAGCGTTTCGGGATGATCCGCTTCGGTTCGCGGCTGGACGTTTATCTGCCCGCGGGCGTTGAGCCGCAGGTCGTTCTCGGCCAGACAATGGTTGCCGGCGAGAGCATCCTGGCCAATCTCGGCAGCAATGCCAAAGAGATGCAGGGAGTTATCCGCTGATGGAAAGAATTAATCAAAAGCTGCAGTTGTCGAAACAAAAGCTGACTTCGCTGCCGTTTCGCAAAATCGCGCCGAACATCGTTACGATGCTGGCTTTGTGCGCCGGCGTCACTTCTATTCGTTATTCGATTCAGGCTGACTGGGTGAAGGCGGTTATCTGCGTTTTTGTGGCTGCCTTTTTTGACCTCTTGGACGGCCGCGTCGCGCGTATGCTCAAAGGTTCGACCAAATTCGGCGCCGAACTCGACTCCCTTTCGGACTGCGTCAGCTTCGGCGTGGCGCCGGCGATTATGATTTATCAGTGGACAATGTACGATCTGCCGAAATTCGGCTGGTTTTTCTGTCTGCTGCTGTCGGTCGGTATGGCAATGAGGCTGGCCCGTTTCAACACCATGCTGGAAGACGAGCCGCAGCCCGAATACTGGCAAAACTTTTTTGTCGGCGTTCCGGCTCCCGCTGCCGCGGCGCTGGTAATGATGCCGATTATGATTTCGTTTGACTTTCCGGAACTCAACTGGCTTATCCGCTCCAATGCGTTTTGCGCGGTGCTGCTGGTGGTCGTGACGTTTCTGATGGTCAGCCGGATTCCGACGGTTTCGACCAAGAAGATGAAGGTGCCGACTTATATGTTTATGCCATTGATGCTGGTTGTCGCCCTGTTTGCGTCGTTTATCATCACGCAGCCGTGGCTGACGCTCGGGACCATGGTCGCGCTCTATGCGCTGTCCATTCCGCTCGGCGTTTTGGTCTTTGTGCACCAGAAAAAAGCGTTTGAAGCAAAAAACAAGTAATGAAAATCCGGATGTTTTGAACATCCGGATTTTTTGTATCAGGAAAACCACGCGTTAAACGCGGGGGGTACTTTTTTAACTGCCGGGGCGCGCCTGTCTTTGCGGGCCGCGCAAGGCAAAGACAGCCAGCGGCTCAAGCCGGAGCGGCAGACGTTCCGGCGGTCTGCGGGTAAAGACGTCGAGACCGCGGCGGCCGAGACTGGCGTTTTCGAGAACGGTGGTAAACTGCCGGTAAGGGTAGTTGTCCGACGAGTTGGCGTTTTTGCGCGTAATGACCGCCATGTGATGACCGTTTTCAAGGTCCGGCAGCGCTTGTTTGCCGCCTTGTTTGTCATAAACGGCGAAATCTTCGGGCAGGTTGAGCGCAATAATGTAATTGCGGTTGTCGGGCATGATGCTGATACGCGCCGGAGCATCGGTTCCCGGACGGTATTTGCTTTGTTCGTAAAGCTCGGGATTAAACATTTTGATAAACGGTTCTTTGCGCATTTTGTCGTCGGCATAACTGCTCATAAAGTGGGCGCCGGAGTATTTGCTTTCTTTCTGGACGGGCAAAAAGGCATGGCTGATGACAAACATGTTTCGGAGCGCTTCTTCGCTCGTGTTGCGGTCGTACAGCTGCGTGGCAACGTGCGAAAAGGCGTTTATCCAGCGGTGAACATGCGCGCCGCCGGCACAGTAGTCCAGAAAAGTAAGGCGGCAGTTTTCTTTGAATGTCTCGGCGTCGTACGGTTGTCCGGAAATAACGCGGTTTTGCCGGTCGAGGCGGATATCCGTTCCGATAAAGTGCAGAAGGTGTTGCCGGACAAAGCGCATGTCGACTTCTTCAAAATGATTCTGCGGATTGCGCACGGTTTCAAGCGAAAGGGCAAATTTTTCGCCGCGCGGCTGTTCAATCGGAAAATGGGCGAGATAAACGTCGACCTGCGAGCCGAATATTCTTTTGTTGTCCAATGTGTCGTTTAAAAATTTGCTGCTCCAGCTTTGCAGCTCTTCCTGAGTGTCTTTGATGTGGAAGGGCATGGATATAATCAGATTGCGGCGTTCCGGATTAACGCGGAAACCGTCTCTTAAAAACTCGGCGTTGGCCAGAGTGTCGGTGTTGTTTATTTTCCAGAACCGGTAATCGCAGTGTTCTTTGAAGACGTATTTGCTGCCTTCAATGCGGCCCGAACAGTCGGCGGAATATTTTGCCGCGGCGCGGTAGAGGTTAATCAGGTCCGGATCGCAGGCCTGAGCGGCGCCGAGCTTGTCGAGCGCTTTCTGGGCGTCGCGGATGTAGCCGCTGAGCTGCAGCGAAAAAGTCAGCAGATTCTTTTCGTCGGCAAACTGGCTGGTGCCGCGAACGGGTTTTTGTCCGCAGTTGACAAGAAAACGGTTGATTGCCTGTTCAAAAAGGCAGACGCGTTTGTTGCGGAGAATGTTGGCGATGGTGTTGCGGGCCGTGTCGGGCGCGGTTTGTTCTAGAGGCTTGTTGAGCACGTTGCGGACAAAAGCGCTGCGAACGGCTGCGGCCAGAGGATTGTTGTTCATAGTTTCGTTGTTTCTGTTTGCATAAAGTTACGGATTCGTTATCATCAATACCATATTTCTAAACTATTAACGGAGGGTAGTGTTGTCACTTTTTGATAATAAATATTACAAAAGCGCCGGAAAACCTCGCAAACTGGTCGTTTTTATTCATGGCTACAACGGCTCTCCCGAGGCAATTGACTATGCCGTTCAAGGACTTAGGGCAATGTTGCGGGATTGCGTCGTCGTGGTGCCGCGGGCGCCGTTTGCCTGCGAAAAAAATGGGGATAATCTGCAATGGCTGAGTTTTTATAAGCAGGATCCCGAGGTCAGATTCCGCAATCCGGAGGCGTCGACCGCCGAAATTTTTGACATTTTTAACCGTCTCGGCGACGATTTTGCCGAAACCGCGGCGCAGATGAACCTGTTTATTGACGAGCAGCAGCAAAAATGGGGAATTGACGATGCTCATACCTATGTGATGGGATTTTCGCAGGGGGCAATGATTTCGATTTATACGTCGCTGGTTCGCAAAGCCGAGGTCGCGGGCTGTATTGCGGTGGCCGGAATCGTGCCCGGAAAGGACCGGCTGGAGCGCGAGATTGTTTCCAGGCCGCGCTTTTTGCTGCTGCACGGCCGAGACGACGCGACGGTGCAGTACAAGACGCTGCCGGAGACGACCGCCTGGTTTGCAAAGCAGGGGCTTGATTTTGAAAAGGCGGAATTCGACAATCTCGCGCATCGGATGAACGAGGCCGAGATGCAGACGGCGGCGGCTTTTATCAACTCCTGAGATAAAGCTGTTCGAGTTCTTTGATTTTGTCACGATAGATAACGGCAGTTTCAAATTCGAGGTTGGCAGCGGCGTCCTGCATGAGTTTTTTGTATTCGCGCAGCTTTTTGTCGATGTTTTTAATCTGCTCGGCGTCTTTGGGCTTTTCTTCAATATAGTCTTTGGACGTCATTTCGCTCAGCGTGTTTGAAATCTTTTTCTTAATCGTCTGCGGGGTAATGCCGTTTTCGGCATTGTATTTGAGCTGTTTTTGCCGGCGGCGCTCGGTTTCGGCCAGAGCCGCTTCAATCGAGCCGGTCATTTTGTCGGCATAGAGGATGACGCGGCCCTCCGCATTGCGGGCGGCGCGGCCGATGGTCTGAATCAGCGAGCGTTCGGAACGCAGAAAGCCTTCTTTGTCGGCGTCCAAAATGGCAACCAGCGCGCATTCGGGAATATCCAGCCCTTCGCGCAGCAGATTGATGCCGACCAGAACGTCAAACACGCCGAGCCGCAAATCGCGGATGATTTCGATGCGTTCGAGCGTGTCGATGTCAGAGTGCAGATAGCGCACTTTGATGCCGTTGTCATTGAGGTATTCGGTCAGGTCCTCGGCCATTTTCTTGGTCAGGGTGGTGACCAGGACGCGGTTGCCGGCGGCTGCGACTTTGCGGCATTCGTTCATGAGATCGTCAATCTGATTTTCGACCGGGCGGACAATGCAGAGCGGATCGGTCAGTCCGGTCGGGCGGATAATCTGTTCGGCAAAAGTGCCGCCGCTTTGTTCAAGCTCCCAATCCCCGGGCGTGGCGGAAACAAAAATCGTCTGGCCGCGCATCCGGTCCCATTCGTCGAATTTGAGCGGGCGGTTGTCAATGCATGAAGGCAGGCGGAAACCGTAGTCGGCCAAAGTTGACTTGCGATTGAAGTCGCCGCGGAACATTCCGCCAATCTGAGGTACGGAAACGTGGCTCTCGTCAATAAATATCAGAGCGTCGGGCGGCAGATATTCAAACAAAGTCGGCGGCGGTTCGCCGGGCTTGCGGCCGGTGAGGTAGCGCGAATAGTTTTCGATGCCTTTGCAGCTGCCGGTGGCTTCGAGCATTTCAAGGTCAAAACGGGTGCGCTGCTCAATGCGCTGGGCTTCCAGAAGTTTGTTTTGGGCGGTGAATTCCTCGCAGCGGGCTTTGAGTTCTTTGCGGATGTTGACAATCGCCTGAGAAATCGCCGGCCGCGGGGTGACGTAATGATTGGCCGGATAAACGGTGATCTTGTCGAGCGAAGCGGTCTTCTTGCCGGTCAGAGCGTCAAATTCGGAAATGCCTTCAATCTCGTCGCCGAAGAAAGATATCCGCCAGGCGCGGTCTTCATAGTGCGCCGGAAAGATGTCAAGCACGTCTCCCTGCACCCGGAAGGTGGAACGGACAAAGCTCATCTGATTGCGCTCGTATTGCAGCTCGGTCAGACGTTTGTACACTTCTTTGGGGCTGACTTCCTGACCGACGGAAAGCGGCAGCGTCATGGCGGCATAAGATTCGACGTCGCCCAGACCGTAGATGCAGGAAACGGAGGCTACGATTATGACGTCCCGGCTTTCGAGAATGTTGCGGGTGGCCGCGTTGCGCATGCGGTCAATCTGTTCGTTGAGTGCGGAATCTTTTTCGATATAGGTGTCGGTTTTGGGAACGTAGGCTTCGGGCTGGTAATAGTCATAGTAAGATACAAAGTATTCGACATGATTATGCGGAAAAAACTCTTTCATTTCGCTGTACAGCTGCGCGGCGAGAATTTTGTTCGGCGCCATAATCAATGCCGGGCGGTCCGCCTGCTCGATAATTTTGGCCATGGTATAAGTTTTGCCGCTGCCGGTAACGCCGAGCAGCACCTGATTCTTGAGGCCGTCTTGCAGGCCCCGGCACAATTCGGCAATTGCCTGCGGCTGGTCTCCGGCGGGCTGGAAAGGACTTTCGATTTGAAACAGCGAAGCCATGGCGGCGGTTATTCTTCTTTCTGATCGGTTGTTTGAGCCAGAGATTCGTAGTAGCTTTGGGAAATCCGGCTGAAATTCTTTACGTCATTCACAATACTGCGTATTTCTTTAAGATCAATCTTATTTTTTTCAAGATGTTTGGTGAGAATGTTAAAGGCGCTTTGATAAGGCGTATTTTCAAAATAAGGCATAAACTTGTTGCGCAGACGGACAAGAACGGTTTCTTTGCCGGCCTGTTTGAGGGTGGTGGCCCAGTCGAGAACGTAGTTGATTTGTTCCTGAGAGAGTTTTTGTCCCGGAACCGGTTCTTCAATCAGGTATTTGATGGTGTCGGAGGCTTCGGCCCATTTTTGGGAGTTCCAGTATATCTGGAATTTGAACAGCAGCGCGTTTTTGCCGTAGTCGTCTTTGAGCAGCTCAAGCGCCGCGTCGCTTTCTTCCAGAGCGGCAAGGGCGCGTGCCCGGATAACGCGGCGCGGCGCGGCGGTTTCGTCGCTGAGGCCTGGAGAATCGGTCTTGTCCAATATCTGCAGGGCCGCCGAAGGAAGTTCGTTGTACAGGTTGATAATGGCCAGGCGGGCGCCGATGCGGGCGGTTTCTTCCGGCGTCAGCGGATAGGAGCGGAGCAGGCTGTTGAGCAGGTTGGAAGCGCGTGACAGCAAATCTACCGCGAAGAGGCGGTCTGCCAGCCGCTGAATGATTGCGGTTTCTTTGTCGCTGAGTTCGCTGAGCCACTTAAAGTCATGATAAAGCGCCAGAGCCGTAATCGGAGACAGTTTGGCGTCGGCCTGATGATTGAGATAGATGCTCTCAAAAATGGACAGCATTTTTTTGAGCAGCTGCTCTTCCTGTTCGGGGCTGGCTGCGGCGCGCGCGTCATTGAGGGAATTGATTGCCTTGTAGTAGTCGTTGTCTTTGATATAAAGGTCGGAAAGTTTGTTGAGCAGGCGGTACTTGAATTCCGGCGTATTCCAGGCATAACGCAGGCGTTCAAGTTCGGTAATGGTGTTTTGCAGAGACATCAGGTTGATGCGCTCGCTCAAAACGGCGTTCTCGTATCTGGACAGGGCCGAAAAACGGGTGTTGGGAGAGTTTATGAGGGTGCGGTATTCTTTGATGGCATTGCGCGGATAGCCCTGGAGTTCCAGCTTTTTGCCGATAAGATAGCCGATTTGGGGAGACAGGTCTTTGACGCGGTTGGTGACCGAGCTTAAAATGTCGATAAAGTTCTGAGCCGACAAATCGTCGCCGGTGTTGAGCGCGTTTTCGGCCGCTTTAATCGCGATGAGGTCTTTGATCTCCTGCGGGTAGTCCTTAATCAGGGAAATGTGTTCAAAAATAATGTCGTTGTTTTCGTCTTTCTGTTCAAAAGTGCTGCGGGCCAGCGTGTGCCAAAAAACGCCTTCTTCGCTTTCGGGCAGCGTTCCTGCGGAGAAGTCTGCGGCCGCTTCGTGATAACGGCGGGCCAGAAAATTGGCAATGCCCTTGAGCGAATGGAAATCGTCGGTCTGCGCTTCGGGCAGCTCGGCTTTTTCCATTTGGTTGAGGATATACAGCGCGTTGGTGCCCAATCCGTTATAGATGTAGTAGCGGGCCAATTCCAGACGAAGTTTGTTTTTTTGCGACGGCGGCGCGTTGAGAATGTCTTTTTTGTAGGCGGCCAAAACTTCGTTAAATTTCATGGTGAGAAAACGCTGCGGCACTTGCAGATTGAAAGCGGACGGGGCGTCCGAGCTGTCTTTTTGAAGCTGCCGGCGCTTGAGGGAGTCAAGATTGCCCGTGATGTTGAGGCCGTGTCCCTGCGCCCGCAGCGTCAAACCGGCGTTGCCCCGGCTGAGAATAATGTCCGGAGACTTGATGACGAACGCCAGGCCCTGATCCGTTTGCAAAATATCAAACTCGGGATAGCTGTACGGCGAAGATATACCGGTGTGCGGCTGAGAAACCGGCGCTACGCTGATAATGTCGCCGACTTCGGGATCGATAATGGAGATCGTGTTGCCGGCAATGTCCGACGGGATATACAAATACGGCTGCTTGAGGCTGTCGTACTGGGTAAAAATGGTCATATCCTTAAATTCGGTTTGCGGCGGCTCGCGCGTAAAAAGGTCGACAACCCAGAGCAGGCCTTCTTTGCGGATAGAGTATTTTACGCCTTCGGCAGGGATAATTTCGACAATCGTGGCCAGCGGATGCATAAAGACGAAAATGTCTTCGGCCAGTTCGCCGGCTGATTTCTTGAGCTCTTCCACGTCAAGCGCTTCCGGCTTGTCAAAAATGAGCCAGATGTTTCCGTTGCGTTCGAACGCGGCCAGATTAACCGGATGATTCCAGGCAAAGTTCATGCTGGCCAGCGTCGGCTTCTGGAACTGGTTGGGCAGGGCGACAAAGGTCTTCTTGCTGACGGAGCTGCTGCTTTCGACCGTAATCGGACGGGATTTGGCCGCCGAAGGGAGATCGTCTATCCTGATGGGCGTTTGAGCAAAAGCCGCAGCCGCTATGCCGCAGAGACAGCAGGCGGTGAAAACGGATATGTTAAAAAATCTTTTGCTCAAGTTCAATCCTCGAGATGATTAGATGTTGTTGCCGATTAATTCCGAAGTGACGGCCTGCGCCTTGGCCGAATCCATCTGCGACAAAATGGCCGAAGACGCCGAGGCTTTCATGCCCTTGAGCAGAGCGACGGTAATGCTCATGTCCAGAGAGTTGAAAATGCGGGCCGCGTCTTTGGGTTTCATAGACGAATAAAGGCGAACCAGCGAATCTATGTTTGCCTGTTCTTTTTGAGTGTATTCGTTGATTAATTTGTTGAGACGCTGTTCGTAGTCCTGAAGCTGTCGGAGTTTTCTTTCGATTTCGTCTTCGGTCACCTTGAGCTGAATGGCGCGTTTGTCAATTTCCTGAGCGCGCAGGTCAAGCGCTTCGCGCCGCTCGGCCAGTTCCTGCAGAATCATGATCTCGGACTGGGTGAAGGCGCTGCTGCCTTTTTTGACGCCGGTCGGACCGCTTTGCGCGTTTTTTTCCAGGACGGCGGTAAGCTCTTTGGTTTCCCGATTGATTTTTTCTTCGGCAAGAGCCTGGGCGGCAGAAACGGTAACGGCCTGCCGGTTTTGCTGATTATAAATGTCAAACACCGTATTGACTTTGATTGTAAGCGTCAAAACGGCGATGAAGATAAACAGAGGAAGGATATGTATTTTTTGTTTTTTTATCATTGTATAACCTTATTTTATTGAGCGCAGCGCCTTCAGGAGTTCGAGTTCCGCTTCGGACCGGGCGTCTGCGGCGACGTTTCCGTCCGAGGCGGAAGGCTTTTCGGTTCCGCCGGCGGCGGGGCTGACGGTATTGCGCGAACTGCTGATGACGTTTTCGAGACGGTCGGCCAGATTGTCGGCGCGTTCGTTGATAAACAGCAAATCGTCTTTGAGCTCTTTGGCGCTGTCAACGACTTCTTTCAGGCCTTCGGAGGAGTGTTCGGTGACGGATTTGAGCTTGGGAATGCTGTTTTCGGCTTTGAAAGTCGCTTCATTGAGGGCATTGACCAACTGGGCCAGGCTGTTCTGGTTTTCGCGCAGGACCTTGAGGCTGTGATTGAGCCGGCAGGCATAGACGATTGTCGGAATCAGCAGCGCGATGATTATCAGATTGATGATAAGTTCAAGATTATGCATCTTTTTCCGCCTTTCCGTCGATACGAATGACAATATGCTCGCCTTTGCGTCCCATGGTGCCGCGGAGCAGTCCGACGTCGCCGCAGACAATGTTGACCGGCGCGTCGGCCGTAATGTCGAGCGGCAGGAAAGAGCCTTTTTCCCAGGCGGAAATGTCGGCCAGCCGGATGCCGGTTTCTTTTAAGACGGCTTTGACTTCAACTTCGGTTTCCCACAGCTGGCTCATAAGGTGGTTTTCCCAGATGGTGTCGCGGCCGAAGCGTTCGCCCATGAACATCTGCAGCAGCAGTTCGCGGACGGGTTCAAGCGTGGCGTAGGGGATCATGAGGTCGATTTTGCCGCCGCGGTCTTCCATGTCAACACGCAGGTGCGCGACGATGACGGCGTTGGACAAGCGCGAGATGGTGGCAAAGCGCGGATTGGTTTCGAGCCGGTCAAAAGCAAACGAAACGGAGGTAATCGGATCAAAAGCGGTGGAAAGGTCGCTCAAAATGAGCTGGATCATTTCCTTGACGATATTGAGCTCGATGGTGGTGTAGGGACGCCCCTCAATACGCATGGCCGCAGTGCCGCGGCGGCCGCCGAGCAGGACGTCGACCATGGAATATATCAGAGAGCTGTCCAAAGACATCAGCCCGTAGTTGTCCCATTCTTCGGCCTTGAACACGTTAAGCAGCGTCGGCAGGGTAAGAGAATCGATGTATTCGCCGAAACGCATCGATTCAATGCTTTCCAGCGAAACCTCGACGTTGTCCTGCGTGAAATTACGCAAAGAGGTGGCCATCAGGCGAATCAGGCGGTCAAAAACGATTTCCAGCATCGGCAGGCGTTCGTAAGAGACCATGCTGGAATTCAGGATGGCGCGAAAACCGGTTTTCTGGTTGCTGTGTTCGTTGTCATAGGTGCCGTAGCCCAACAGGCTGTCGATTTCTTCCTGGTTCAGAATTTTGGAATCGGCGGCGCCCAAAGTTTCATCGGCCGGATCGGGGGCTGATGTCTGAGACGAAGGCTTGGTGTTTAACTCTTCTGCCACGATGTGTTCCTTTTTATTTGTTATTGCCGCCGGCAGGCTCGACTTCAAAGGTGCGGAAGTTGAGACTGCTGACTTTTATGGGATTGGTGATCAAATTGATACGGTACAATAATTCTTCCCTGAGCCAGTAGAGACCGCTGGAATCGGAGATTTCGCGCGGCGTGAGCTCAATGGTGTGGGCAATGACGGCATCAATGATTTTGGGAGTGAGAATTTCGATCGTTTTGGTGTCTTCAATGCTGCTTAATTCAAGATTGAGGCGGATCAGGAGGCGTTCTTTGACGGAGCCGGGCTCGGCCTTGAGCAAGGTCGTGATTTCGGGCAGGTCGTAAAAGACCGTGACGTCATCGGGAGACTTGCTGTCGGAAGAGGCTTTGCGAATGACGCTGTAACTTCCGGCATTGCTGTCGTAGCTGTTGTTGAAGACATAAAAAAGCCCTGCCGACAAACCGATGACAATAACCACCGGCAGAATAAAAATCAGCAGTTTTTTGCGGCTGAGCGGTTTGCTCTCGTCGCCCGAGACATCGTTGTCCAAATCTTCGTCTTCCAGCATTTTAAGAACACTCCCCAATAAATGTTCGGCCCGACATTCTTTCATTATCTTAACGCATTATTTTTAGAAATAAACGTAAAATTGCTAGTTATTAAATGATTAGTTGGTTCCGAGCGCTTTTCGGCTGTGCGATTTTTGCGAATTTAACAAAATTGAAACAAATTATGTGTTAGAATATAAAAAGATATAAGTTTTCGGGTGGTGAAAATGTATGTTTGGGTAATATTGGCTACATTTTTGGCGATGCTGGCTTCGTATACTCTGGCTCCAAGGTCGGATATGCGCGAAGTCACCGTTGAGCCGCTGGCCCAGGCCGAGCTCGGCAAGTTTGCCGCCCAGCACCGCGCGGGATATGAGTATGTGCGCCTGCACAAGCCGCCTTATACGGGCTCGAAGAAATATAACAATTATTCTCCGGGCGTGATTTCCGAATCCACTCTGCGCAATTATCTGCCGTTCGGGTATGTGCTAAGCGGCCAGTATACGACGCAGATTTTCTGCATGAACGAAGACATGACGCAGGAACTGGGCGGCGGAACGAACGGTCCCTGCAACGAGGACGGGGGACACAAGGTGATGGTGACGTACGGTCCGATACCGGAGCGGTGGGTGAATTTGTCGGTTACGCCCGAGCAGCCCAACACCGACTTTATGAATGCGGTGCGCAGCATGGCGTATACCGGAGAAGTCGTCGGCTTTACGATGTATGATCCCGACGCCGAGTACGACGACAACTATAACATGTCGGATTCAAAGATACGGGTT
>JAFUQJ010000079.1 GCA_017480995.1 Alphaproteobacteria bacterium | reverse complement strand
GCTCGGGCATTTGACGCGCGACATAGTGGCGACGGCCGGCGGCGTGGTGGAAAGCATCAACAACGAGCGTATTAACAGAATAGGCATTTTGGCGGGCGCCGGACAATATCCGGGCGCCGGTCTGGATCTGCTCAAAAAAGTCGGAGACCGCGTTGAGCAGGGCGAGACTTTGTATCGTATTCATTCTCTGACTTCAACCGATTTTGCCTTCGCCAATTCCGTGGTTGACGGCAACAACGGTTACGAAATCAATACAAAGGGGTACTAGATGTCTTATCCCGATCGGCAGACGGCGGAACATGAATTGCTTTTGGGCGGCCGGCTTAATCCCGGAAAATGGATTGAGCATTCGCAAAATGCGGCGCTCGTCTGCGAGCGGATTGCATGCATGGCCGAAATGGACGCCGACAAGGCTTATGTGCTCGGGCTGTTGCACGACATCGGCCGGCGCATCGGATTTTGCGGCGAAAAACATACCTATGCCGGTTATGAATACGCTTTGTCAAAGGGCTGGGACGATGTTGCCCGCGTCAGCCTGACACATTCGCATTTGTTCAAAGACGCGGCTTTGGGCGTTTCGGAATATGACGGCACGGCGGAAGAATGGTCTTTTATAAAAGATTATATTGCCAAAATTGAGCTTAATGATTACGATCTTTTGGTTCAGCTCGGCGATGCCTTGGGCGCCGCCGACGGAATCTGTATAATGGAAAAAAGGTTTGTCGACGTGGCGCTGCGCTACGGGGTTTTTCCCGGCATGCTTGAGAAATGGCGCCGTTTTTTTGAAATTAAAGAGTATTTCGATAAAAAATGCGGCTGTTCGATATACAGCCTGCTGCCGGAAGTTAAGGATAATTTAGGATGAAGAAAATCCGCGTCACCGTCGTCGGCTGCAAAAACATGGGAAGCAAGCATGTCAAATGCCTGCTTGATAAATTTTCCGGCGACGTCAAAATCGCCGGCATTCTGAACTCGACGCCGCAGTCTTCCGCAGCCAAAGCCGAAGAGCTCGGGGTTCCGTATTTTGAAAAACTCGCCGATATAAACAAACGCCGGGTTGACGCGGTTATTATTGCCACGCCGGTCGAAACTCATTATGAAATTGCCGATTATTTTGTCGGCCGCGGGCTTCCCTGCCTGATTGAAAAGCCGTTTGCAGCCAATGAAGAAGAATGCCTTGAGCTTATGAAGCTCGCCGCGGCCAAGGGCGTGCCGCTGTTGGTGGGGCATACCGAAAATTATAATCCCGCGGTCATGCGGCTTCGAAAAGAGCTGTCCGGCCGCCGTGTTATGTCAATTGCCGCAATCCGCACCTCCGCCAATCCGGGAATAAAACAAACGCATGTCATATCCGAACTGATGATTCACGATCTGGCGCTTGTCAATTCGCTGCTCGGCGGCGATTTTGAAACGGCCGCCGTCACCAAGTCGGAAAATTACCGCTGGGACGAGCACGCGGTGGTCGAGATGCGTTATTGGAACAAGGCGATTGTCCGGCTTGAGGCTGTTCGCGCCGATGTGCCGATAGAACGCCGCATGCGGATTATCGATGACGGGCAAAACATCTGGCAAATCGATTTCCCGGAGCGCCAATTGCTGAAAAATGATGAATTGATTACCGAAGGCGGCGACAGCCTGGCCAATGAACTCGGCAATTTCATCGGTATGCTGCGCGGGGAACAAGAGCCGCTTGTCAGTCTTGAAGAAGCCTTCGAAAACGTTCGTCTTTGCCGCGTGCTTGAAGCCGTCGGCCGGGGCTGAAATAATTTTTCAAAAAAAGGTCCGCCGCTCTTGCATCGCTTAAAATTCGTCCCTATATAAGCAGGTAGAAAGATAAAAATACGACTTGTTTTACAAAAAGGATGATAAATTATGAGCAATAAAGTCATTGGTATTGACCTTGGTACAACCAACTCCTGCTTTGCCGTTATGGAAGGCGGAGAGGCCAAAGTTCTCGAAAACTCCGAAGGCGCCCGCACCACGCCGTCGATGGTGGCGTTTACCGACACCGAGCGTCTGGTCGGTTTTCCGGCCAAGCGTCAGGCGGTTACCAATCCGGAAAACACGCTGTTTGCCATCAAGCGTTTGATCGGCCGCCGCTTTAATTCTCCGGAAGTTTCCAAAGACAAGGAACACGCCCCGTTCAAGATTATTGAAGGCGACAACGGCGACGCCTGGATTGAGGTCAAAGGCCAGAAATATGCTCCGTCGCAGATTTCGGCAATCGTTTTGCAGAAGATTAAGGAATATGCCGAGAGCTATCTTGGCGAGAAGGTTGAAAAAGCCGTTATTACGGTTCCGGCTTATTTTAACGATTCTCAGCGTCAGGCCACCAAAGACGCCGGTAAGATTGCCGGTCTGGAAGTTCTGCGCATTATCAACGAGCCGACGGCTGCGGCTCTGGCCTACGGCATGGACAAGAAAACTTCCGGCACCATTGCCGTTTATGACTTGGGCGGCGGTACGTTCGATATCTCGATTCTCGAAATCGGCGACGGCGTTTTTGAAGTAAAATCTACCAACGGCGATACCTTCCTGGGCGGCGAAGACTTTGACCAGAGACTGGTCAACTATCTGGCCGACGAATTTAAGAAGGAAAGCGGCATTGACCTGCGCGTCGATAGTCTGGATCTGCAGCGTCTGAAAGAGGCTGCCGAAAAGGCCAAAATCGAGCTTTCTTCAACCACGCAGACCGAGGTCAACCTGCCGTTTATCACGGCGGATGCCAGCGGTCCGAAACACCTCAATATCAAATTGAGCCGCGCCAAACTGGAATCCATTGTCGAAGACCTGATTGACCGTACGGTCGAGCCCTGCAAAAAGGCCATGGCCGACGCCGGCGTCACCCCGTCCGACATCAGCGAGGTTATCCTCGTCGGCGGTATGACACGTATGCCCAAAGTTCAGGAAAAAGTTAAGGAAATCTTCGGCAAAGAACCGCACAAAGGCGTTAACCCCGATGAAGTCGTTGCCGTCGGCGCGGCCATTCAGGGCGGCGTCCTGATGGGCGACGTCAAAGACGTTCTGTTGCTCGACGTTACCCCGCTGTCTCTGGGTATTGAGACCTTGGGCGGCGTCTTCACGCGTTTGATTGACCGCAACACCACCATTCCGACCCGCAAGTCTCAGGTCTTCTCTACTGCGGAAGACGGCCAGACCGCGGTTACGATTCGCGTCTTCCAGGGCGAGCGCGAAATGGCTGCCGACAACAAACTGCTCGGACAGTTTGATTTGGTCGGTATTCCGCCGGCACCGCGCGGCATGCCGCAGATTGAAGTTACCTTTGACATCGACGCCAACGGTATTGTAAACGTTTCGGCCAAGGATAAGGCCACCAACAAAGAGCAGGCCATTCGCATTCAGGCCAGCGGCGGTTTGTCCGATGCCGATATCGAAAAGATGGTCAAAGACGCCGAAGCCAACGCTGACGCCGACAAAAAGAAAAAAGAGCTGGTTGAGGCCAAAAATCAGGGTGAGTCTCTGGTTCATTCGACCGAAAAGACGCTGAAAGAACACGGCGACAAGATCAGCCCGGCCGAAAAAGAAGCGATTGAGAACGAAATCAAAGCGCTTAAGACGGCTTTGGAGGCCGAAGACCTGACGGTTATCAAAGAGAAGACCGAGAGCCTGATGCAGGCCTCGATGAAACTCGGCGAGGCCATGTACAAAGCCCAGGCGCAGGCCGCCGGCGCTGCCGGTGCCGCGGGAGCCGGAGCCGACCAGCCCTCAGCCGATCAGCCGTCCGGCGACGAAAAAGTTGTCGACGCCGACTTTGAAGAAGTCAAATAACTGTTTTTGACAGAACATAAAAAACACCCCTGCCAAATCTGACAGGGGTGTTTTTTTATATCGGAATTTAATGATTGAGTCCCTGAGATTGTTTCCAGGCTCTCACGCGCGCGCTTTTGTCAATAAAGCGGGGAGAAGGAGAGGAAACCTTTTTTCGCGAAGTATCATCACGGACAGTATCATCCGATTTGTCGCCGTCTTGTTTATCGACCTGAACATCGTCTTTTTTGTCGACTTTTGCCGTATCGGTTTGAGATACCCGGGCGTCGTTCTGATCAATTCTGTCTGACGGTTTCGCTTTATCGTCCGTGCGTATCGGGCGGATATCGTTTTCCTGTTCTTTGCTCTTGCCGTTGGAGCCGGCTCTGCCGAGCAGGCAGACGGATTTGATTTTGCCCCAAAACCGGTCAAAAGTCGTCGTCATCGGAATTTCCTGCTGCATTTCGACTTTTGACAGCTGGTCAAGCCGCTCGAAATGGGCCTTTTCTTCAATGTTGTCTATATTCATGCCCTGAGCGTTGGCATAAGTCGTATATATTTGTCCTTTTCCGGCTTCGGCATGCGTATATTTTCCGTCAACCATGGCGGCATTGCGCTCCAAAACGCCGTCGGTGTGAATGGGTGCTTTGTTTACGTGACCGACTTCATTATGCTCCGATGTGCCCATATCAAGCGCCAGAATTGTTTTCATGACGTCAGGCGTCAGTTTTTCCGGGATAATTTTTCCGTCGGCGTCCGTAATTTCGGCAACGGCCTTAATCTCGTCTTCAGAAAAACCGTGCTGCTGACACCAACCGGAACCCAATACGGTGTGCTTGCCGTGGCAGGGTTCCATGTCTTCGCCGTTTGCCTGCATGTGCGACAATGTATTTTGCGGCAGATTGCAGTCATACTTTTGCTGCAAATCGACGTGGTTCATATTGGTGTCAACATCAGCGTTAACCATTTGCGCACCGCAGTCGCCGGCAATCATCAAAATGCGGTAAGGATCAATTTCCCGGCTGATT
>JAFUQJ010000078.1 GCA_017480995.1 Alphaproteobacteria bacterium | reverse complement strand
TTGTTTCCGCCGATGTTTTTACCTATTTCGGCATGTTGGAAAACGTTTTTTCGGGCGTGTTTTCGGCATTGAAAAAAGACGGCTTTTTTGTCTTTTCGATAACCCGCAATACCGAGAATGAAAACGACTTTTTTCTGCATCCGTCGGGACGTTTTGCGCATAGTCGGAACTACCTCGAAAAGACGCTCGAAAAATGCGGATTCCCAACCCCGGATTTTGTGGATTCCGTGTTGCGCAGAGAGGGTGGAAAAGAGGTGCGCGGCTGGATTGTTTCGGCGCGGAAATAAGCAAAAAAAACTCCGCAGATTTGCGGAGTTTTTATTCTTGAAATCTTCAGCCCAAAATTACTTGGAAGATTTTTTTGCGCTGGAAGAAGATTTTGCGGAACTGGCAGATTTCTTAGAGCTGCTGGACTTTTTGGCAGCGCAGGATTTGCTGCTCGAAGAAGCCTTTTTGCTGCAGGAAGACTTGCTGCAGTTGTTGGAAAGCTGCTCTACGGCCAGAGACCAAAAATACTCGTTTTGGCCATTCGGGCAGCCGGCGTTTTGCCAGAGATAATAAGCAGCTTCCTGAATGTATTTTTCATTCAATTTATTCATAATACTAACTCCAAATAAAGTTCGGTAAACACTGACTAATATACAGTCAAAAAATAATACGTCAATAGCTAATGCACTAAAAAACTATTTTTCCAAAAAAAATTGAAATCGGGGTTAAAAGTCTTGCATTTAAATTTATAAGAAATTATAGATAATTCATACGGGGTGAAAGCCTTCGAATTATGTTGTAAAATTTAAGGGATTTGTATATGCCAAACTTATTGTCTAAAGAAGAAATGGAAGCCGTTATCAACGGTGATCACGGTAATGTTTTTGCGGTACTCGGAATACACAAAAACAAGGGCAGCAAAGAAGTTTTTATCCGCACTTATCAGCCTCATTCCAGAAGCGTCGAACTGCTTGATTATGACAACAATTCCTTAGGCTTTTTCACCAAGCTCGACGAACGCGGATTCTATCAGATCGAGCTCGGCGTGAGAGAAAATTTCCCCTATAAGTTTCGCATCGAAAACGATCTCGGCGTTAAATACGAAGCCGAAGATCCGTATCGTTTCCCGTCGATTTTGGGCGATATGGATCTCTATCTTCTGGCCGAGGGAAAACACCTCGAAATGTATAAAAAACTCGGCGCCCATCCGATTGAGCTGAACGGTGTGCGCGGCGTCAGTTTTGCGGTCTGGGCGCCCAATGCCAAACGCATCAGCGTCGTCGGAAATTTCAACAACTGGGACGGCCGCGTCAACGTCATGCGCAAGCATCCGGCATGCGGTATCTGGGATATTTTTATTCCCGGAATTTATGAAAACGAAATTTACAAATACGAAATCAAGGCGCAGGACAACGCCATCATCGTCAAGGCCGATCCGCTCGCTTTTTATTCCGAAAAAAGACCAAACACCGCTTCGGTCGTTTATGACATCAATCACTATAACTGGAACGACGCCGGCTGGATGAATTATCGCGAGGAATACAATTCTTTCGACAGGCCGATGTCGATTTACGAGGTGCATCTCGGTTCATGGCGCCGCAAGGACAACAACGAGTATATGACCTATCGCGAGCTGGCCGACACGCTGATTCCCTATGTCGTCAACATGGGGTTTACGCATGTCGAGTTTCTGCCGCTGACCGAGCATCCGTTTGACGGTTCCTGGGGGTATCAGGTCGTCGGCATGTTCGCGCCGACCAGCCGCTTCGGCACGCCGGACGATTTCCGTTATCTGATTGACAAGTTTCATCAGGCCGGCATCTCCGTCATCATGGACTGGGTGCCCGCGCACTTCCCCAAAGACGGTCACGGGCTCAACGAGTTTGACGGTACGCATCTTTATGAACATGCCGATCCGCGCAAGGGCGAGCATACCGACTGGGGAACCAAAATTTACAACTACGGCCGTACCGAGGTCATGAACTTTTTGTGCGCCAGCGCCGTTTTCTGGCTCAAGGAATATCATATCGACGGACTGCGCGTCGACGCTGTGGCTTCCATGCTCTATCTTGACTATTCGCGCAAGAACGGCGAGTGGATTCCCAATATCTACGGCGGCAACGAAAACATCGAGGCGATTGCTTTTCTGCGTCGGATGAACGAGCTGGTTTATTCGCAGACCAAAGGCGCGGTCAGCATTGCCGAAGAGTCGACCGCCTGGCCGATGGTGTCGCGCCCGACCTCCATGGGCGGTCTCGGTTTCGGCTACAAGTGGAACATGGGCTGGATGAACGATACGCTCAAATACATTTCTCACGAGCCGATTCACCGCAAATATCACCACGGCATGCTGACGTTCGGTCTGCTCTATGCGTTTAACGAGAATTTCATTCTGCCGATTTCGCACGACGAGGTCGTTCACGGCAAAGGCTCAATGCTTTCCAAAATGCCGGGCGACGAATGGCAGAAGTTTGCCAACCTGCGCGCCTATTACGGTTTTATGTATACGCATCCGGGCAAAAAACTTTTGTTCATGGGCTGCGATTTCGGTCAGGACTGGGAGTGGAACGCCGAAGAGGGCCTGCGTTGGTTCTTGCTTGATTATCCGATGTATCGCGGCATGCAGAACTGCGTGCGCGATCTGAACCTGATGTATAAAGGCAACCCGCCTTTGTATCAGCAGGATTTTGACTATCGCGGCTTTGAGTGGATTGACCATTCCAATTCCGATGACAGCATCATATCGTATATGCGCAAGGGATATGATCCGAGCGACTATCTGATTGTCGTTTCCAACTTTACGCCGGTCGTGCGCGAGGACTATCGGCTCGGCGTCAACGAAAATTGCGCGTATCAAGAAATTTTTAACAGTGACGATGTAAACTACTGGGGCAGCGGCGTCAAAAACGAAGGAATGATGCACGCCGAAAACATCGAATGGA
Organism: Alphaproteobacteria bacterium; assembly: GCA_017480995.1. Classification (GTDB taxonomy): domain Bacteria; phylum Pseudomonadota; class Alphaproteobacteria; order RF32; family CAG-239; genus CAZU01. The sequence continues at coordinate 11,241 of JAFUQJ010000078.1, read as the reverse complement.
ACTGCAAGCCGATGTCGATTAAGCTGCGCGTTCCGCCGCTGGCGACAATTGTCTTGAAACCGATAAGATAAAGGAATTTAAATGACACAATTCAGGGCCTCTTCTGGAAAAACAGCGCCGCTTGGCTCGCACTATGACGGAAAAGGCGTGAATTTTGCCCTCTTCTCCGCGCATGCCGAAGAGATTGAACTTTGCGTGTTTGACTCGTCCGGTTCGGAAGAGGTGGAGCGTTATCTCATTTCCGAAAACGACAACGGCATTTGGCATATTTATCTCGAGGGCGCAAAGCCGGGGCTGGTCTACGGCTATCGTGTCTACGGCCGTTATAAGCCGCAGGAGGGCTACCGTTTCAATCCGCACAAGCTGCTGATTGATCCCTACGGCAAAAAACTGGTCGGCAAACTGATTTGGAACAAGGCGATTTTCGGTTACGACATCGACAGTCCCGACAAGGATTTGTCTTTTTCCTCACTTGATTCCGCGCCCTATGTGCCCAAGTCGGTCGTGGTGGACGATGCCTACGACTGGGGAGACGACAAGCCGCTCGGCTACAGTTTTGAAAACACGATTATCTACGAAACCCAGCTGCGCGGCTATACCATGCTGCAGCCTTCGGTTCCCGATTCCAAACGCGGAACTTTTGCCGGTTTTGCCCATAGTTCGGTTATCAACTATATCAAATGGCTCGGGGTAACCGCGGTCGAGTTTCTGCCGATACACGCGTTCTTCGGCAACCGTCATAAAAAGGGGTATATCACCGACAATTACTGGGGGTACGAGAGCTTCAGCTTTTTTGCGCCCGAACAGTCTTACCTGGCCGGCAGCGATATTTCGGAAATCAAAGACATGGTCAAGACCATGCACGCCCATGGACTGGAAGTTATTCTCGACGTTGTCTACAACCACACCGGCGAGGGCAACCAACTCGGGCCCACGCTGTGTTACCGCGGAATTGACAACCTCTCGTATTATATTCTCAATCCCGATGACAAGCGCTACTATTTTGACACCACCGGCTGCGGCGCCGCGTTCAATATTCAAAATCCGCAGGTACTGCGTCTGGTCATGGATTCTCTGCGCTACTGGGTGACCGAAATGCACGTTGACGGTTTCCGGTTTGATCTGGCCGCCACGCTTGCTCGTCACAACAAGCTCTTTTCTCAGGAAAGCGGATTTTTGTACGCGGTCAATCAGGATCCGGTGCTCAAAAACGTCAAATTGATTGCCGAGCCGTGGGACGTCGGCTACGGCGGGTATCAGGTCGGCGCTTTTTTGCCGGGCTGGGCAGAGTGGAACGACAAATACCGCGACAATATCCGCCGCTTCTGGAAGGGCGATACTTTTCAGGCTGCGGAGATGGCGAGCCGGCTGGCCGGTTCCAGCGACATTTTCAACTACGGCAACCGCGACATCTGGGCCAGCGTTAATTTTATAACCGCGCATGACGGTTTTAATTTAAATGATCTGGTCAGCTACAATCACAAGCACAACCTCGGCAACGGCGAGGACAACAAAGACGGCACCGATTCCAACTGGAGCTGGAACTCGGGGCTGGAAGGCGACACCGACAACGGCGTCGTTCTCGAAAACCGTTTTCAGCGCGCGCGCGCCATGCTCTCGACGCTGCTTTTGTCTTTCGGTACGCCGATGCTGGTGGCCGGCGACGAGTTTATGCGCACCCAGCTCGGCAATAACAACCCTTACTGTCAGGACAACGCCCTGACCTGGATTACCTGGGAAGGTATCACCGACGCCAACAAGCAGTTTGCCAACTTCGTCCGCAAGGTGGTTCGTCTTCGCAAAAAACTCAAGATTTTTGAACGCCGCAAATTTTTTACCGGCGCGCCGATTGATAAAAGCGGATTTAAAGACATCGCTTGGTATACCGAAAAAGGTCGGGAGTTTGAGGCCGCCGATTGGCATGACGGCAACCGCCGCAGCCTGTCTTACTGCGTTTATAACGGCAGCCGTTTTGTCATGGCTATTTTCAATGCCAATTTCAACGAGATGGACTGGAAGCTGCCGCCGCTGCCGGGAGACCTGGTCTGGAATTTGGTCTTGGACAGCTCGCAGAAAATTTCCGCGCCGGAAGCTGCTTCCGGCAAAGTCATAAAAGTTCCGGCCTGGAGCGTGCTGGTTTTCGAAATCAAAAAATAAGGGAAGGTAATGCTAATGTCTGACGCACTAAAACGATTGGCCCAAAAAGCGGGCGTTGCCGTTCATTTCAGCGATGCCGGCCTGAGTCGCAGAAGCTATGACGTGGATGAGGGCGTCATAAAATTCGTTCTTCGCGATTTGGGTTACGCCGTCGACACCGAAGCGCAGATAGCGGAAAGCCTTGAGCGGATAGAAAACGTGCGCTGGCAGAGAGCGTTGGAAAGCATTTATGTGCGCGTCGAAGACAATCTGTTTTTTGACGTCGTTTACCCGGCCGCCGAAACGGTGGACGGTTTTATGCTGTTTGATGCCCAAAACAATAAGGTCGGCATCGAGGCCGCGCCCGACGGCGTTCCCGAGCGCAAAGAGCTGAACGGTGTCGAATATCTGCGGCAGCAGTATCGGATTTCGGGCGTTGCCGCAATCGGTTATTATGTTTTGGCGGTCAAAATTGCCGACAAGATTTATCGCGCCGAACTGGCGGTGGCGCCGCGTCACGGTTATGAGCCGGAGGTTCTCGGGCAAAAAATCTGGGGCTTTGCGATTCAGCTTTATTCGGTCAATTCCAAACGCAACTGGGGCGTCGGCGATTTTACGGATTTGGGAACGCTGGTGGAGTTGGCCGCCCGGAGCGGCGCTTCGATAATCGGGCTGAACCCGCTCAACACGCTGGCGCATGATTATCCCGAAAATGCCAGTCCGTACCAGTCAATCAGCCGCCTGTACCTGAATCCGATTTACATCGATATCGAAAAAGTGCCCGAATTTACCGCAGCCGACCGTGCTTCGGCGGCAGCGGCGATTGCGGAGATAAAAGGGCAGGAGTTTATCTGTTATGACAAAATCTACCGTCTGAAAACTCGTTGGCTTGAGCAGTGTTACGAGCGGATGCTGCAAAACAAAAAGTCCGGCCGTTATGCGGAGTTTTCCGCCTTTTGCGCGCAGGAAGGCCGCGAGTTGGATAATCTGGCCGCTTTTCAGGCAATTTATGAAGAAAAGACCAAAACGATCTGGGGCGGCTGGATGGCCTGGCCGGAAGACCTGCGTTCGCCCGACGGTGCGGCGGTGGAAGACTATGTTCGGCAGCATCGGCAGCGGGTGGACTTTTTCAAATTTATGCAGTTCGAGGCGGCGCGCCAGTTTGCCGCGGCGCAGGCGCTGGTTGAGAAAAACGGCCTGCGGATCGGTTTTTACCGCGATTTGGCCGTCGGCGTCGGCAAAGACAGCGCCGAGTTTTGGAGCAACAAAGACGTTTTTGTTCCGCATTCCGGAGCCGGCGCGCCGCCCGATGCCTTTTTTCCGTGCGGACAAAAATGGGGGCTCGGCTGTTTTTCGCCGCAGGAACTCAAAGAGCGGCAGTATGAGCCTTTTATCCGGGTGCTGCGCGCCAATATGAAAAATGCCGGCGCCGTTCGCGTCGATCATGTCATGAGCCTGATGCGGCTGTTTGTCATTCCCGACGACGGCGGCAGCGGAACCTATGTTTACTATAATTTTGAAGATATGCTCAATCTGCTGACGCTGGAAAGTTCTCTGAACCGCTGCCTGATTGTCGGGGAGAGCATCGGCAATGTGCCCGAAGGTTTTCTGGAAGCGCTGCAGGCGCGCCGGATTTATTCCCTGAGCGTATTATGGGCCGAGCGCTCGGGAGCCGGCTGGGGCGGTTTTTATGCGCCGGAACATTATCCGGCCGATGCCGTCACGTCTGTCGGTACGCACGATATGCCGCCGCTGAGAATGTGGTGGTTCGGCTATGACATTGAATTGGCGCGCTCGCTCGGCATGATGAACGATGAGGAAAAGACAAACAGCTATCACAAGCGCGAGGCCGACCGTCGTCATCTGCTCGATTCTCTCGACGCTGCCGGCGTCTGGCCACAGGATCGCCTCCGCCGCGGCGATTATCTCTACGGCGAGAGCTGTCCCGAAGGACTGGCGGAAGCGGTTCATGCCTTTATGGCCAAAAGTTCGTCCAAAGTTTTTCTGCTTCAGCTTGAAGACGTTTTTGAAGTCGCCTGTCAGCAGAATCTGCCCGGCACCGATATTGACGTTTATCCGAACTGGCGCCGCCGCCTGCCGGTTGCGCTGGAAGACGTGCCCGCCGACGAAAGATATGTTCGCAATGTCAACGCCGTAAAGAGGTGGCGCTGATGCGCAGGTTTGACAATTATATATTTGATTTGGACGCCACGCTGTATCGGGACAACGGCGAGGTTGAAGCGGACTGCGAGCGTCTGGTCGACGAGTTTTTCCGCGTCCGGCTGGGCTTTTCGGCGGAAGAGGCGCGCCGTCAGCGGGAAATGATATTGCAGAAATACCGTTATGAAGCCCAGGCCATGGAAAACGGCTTCGGCGTTTCCGAAAAGGAATTTATGGATTATATTTGCAACGTCGAGGTCGGGCATCTGCCGCCGAATCCGCAGCTGGAGGCAAAGCTGCGCCGGCTTCCGGGGCGGCGTTTTGTTTATACCGACAGCACCGTCGGCCATGTGGCGGACACGCTGTGCCGGCTCGGAGTTGATTTGCGGGTGTTTGACGCCGTCTGCGATGCCGAACGGACCGGTTTCAAATTTAAATTTCAAAAAGAATCTTTTGAAGAATTTTTCCGGATTTACGGAATAAAGCCCCAAAACAGCGTGATGTTCGAAGACAGTCTGCGCAATCTCGAGATTGCCAAATCTTTCGGGATGACTACGGTTCTGATTTCGCCGCGCCGGGAAGAAAAAGCGTTCGCGGATTTTCGATTCTCGGACATAAACAAAGCGTTAGATGCTTTTGTTGAAGAATAAACTGCTCGTTTTTTAAAGAAACAATTTGCAAGTTTTGATAATTTGGTGTACATAAACCCCAGCCGGCTTATATCTTTTGATGTACGCCGAGGCTCGGTTTGTTTTTATGTTAAGAGGTAAAGATGCTCGTAGGTAAGTTAAAGAATCGCGCAATTATTAAAAGGGTAATCGTTTTTGGACTGTGCGTTGCGTTCGGTTGGTATCTGAAGGGCCGGCTGACGCCGCAGGCGCCTATGGCCGGCGGCATGGGTGCGCAGACGCCTTATGTGTTGATAAAGCAGGTCGAAAAGGCGGACGTCTCTCCGCGTCAGACCTATATTGCCAGCGTTGAGCCGATAAAGAGCGTAAACCTCAAGCCGCAGGTAACGGGCTATATTGAAAAAGTTTTGTTTGAAGAAGGCAGCTTTGTGCGGGAAGGCGATATTCTGTTCGTTATCGAACAGGAGCGCTACATCGCGACGGTTGAGCTGCGTCAGGCTGAGCTGGAAAGCGCCAAGGCCAGCCTTGTCCGCGCCGAGCGCGACTATAAGCGCCAAAAGTCTCTGAGCCGGCAGAATATTTCTTCCAAGGCCACCATGGACACTTCGGAAAGCACTTATCTTCAGGCCAAGGCTGCGGTAAAACAGGCCGAGGCCAATTTGGAGCTGGCCAAAATCGAGCTCGGTTATACCGAAATTAAGGCGCCGATTTCCGGGCAAATCGGCAAGGCTCTCGTCACCGAAGGAAACTATGTCGCCTCAACGCTGCAGACTTTGGCGCGCATTGTTCAGGTCAATCCGATCCGCGTCGCTTTTTCGGTCACCGACAAAGAGATGCTGACCATGCGTCAGGCATACGGTGACAATACGCTGCCGCTTTCGACCGAAATCATTCTGCCCAACGGCACCGTCTTTACCGGCAAAATCCGTTCGCACTTTGCCGATAACGAGATTAATGCCGAGACGGCTACCGTTGCCGTTTATTTGGAATATGACAATGCCGAGCAGTACCTGCTTCCGGGAAACTATGTCAATATCCGCATCGGCACCAGCGAGCCGAAAATGGCCATTCTGGTTCCGCAGGAGGCGCTGGCGCAGGATGAACACGGCAACTATGTGGTCGTTGTGGAAAACAACGTTGCCGAGCAGCGCCGTGTCGTTACCGGAGACCTTATCGGCGAGAAGCAGGTTGTGCTCGAAGGTTTAACGCCGGAAGACAAAGTTATTATTCAGGGACTGCAGAAGGTCAGAAACGGCCAGACCGTCAAGGCTTCTTTGGTCAAAACCGAGGCGGAGGCCGAATAAACCATGTTCTCTAGAATTTTTATTGAAAGACCGCGTTTCGCGATGGTTATTTCCATCGTGCTGACGCTGGCCGGCGCGATTTCCATCTTTTCGCTGCCGATTGCGCTGTATCCCGAAATTACGCCGCCGGAAGTCGTGGTTTCCGCCAGTTATCCGGGCGCCAGCGCCGAAGTTGTCGCACGTACCATCGGTATCCCGCTGGAGGAAGAAATCAACGGCGTTGAGGACATGCTTTATATGAGTTCTTCTTCCGAGAACTCAAGTTATCAGCTGACCGTAACGTTTAAGGTCGGCGTTGACCGCGATATGGCTCAGGTTAAGGTGCAGAACCGTATTCAGCAGGCGCAGAGCAAACTGCCGACCGAGGTGACGCGGCAGGGCCTGACCGTGCGCAGCCGTTCTTCCAATATTTTGGGCTTTATTACCATCGGTTCGCCCAAAGGAACGCACTCGACGCTGGAGCTGGCAAACTATGTGCAGAACAACATCAAGAACAACCTGGCGCGCGTATACGGCGTCGGCGAGGTCAACGTTTATTCTTCCAAGCTGAGCATGCGCGTATGGCTTGACGCCGATAAGATTACGGCGTTGAACCTGCCGCTTTCGAGCATTACCTCCGCCATTGAGGGACAAAACTATCAGCCTTCTCTGGGCAGCGTCGGCGCCATGCCAGGCGACGGCACCCAGCAGATGGTGTATACCTTGCAGACGCAGGGGCGCGTCAACGAAGTCGATGATTTTCAGAACATTATCGTCCGCACGGCCGAACAGGGCGGTTTGGTTTATCTGAAAGACGTTGCCCGCATTGAGGTCGGTGAAGAAAATTATCACGCCGTTTCCAAATATAACAATGCGCCCAACGTTGCCATCGCCATCAACCAGCTGGCCGGAGCCAACGCGCTTGACGCCATGGCCGCGGTCAAGGCCGAAATCGAGCGCTTGTCGCAGAGTTTTCCTGAAGATATGAACTATATGATCGGTTACGATTCGACGGACTATATCCGCGCATCGATTGAAGAAGTTGTCTTTACGCTGATCCTGACTTTCGTTCTGGTCGTTTTTGTGTGCTATATCTTCCTTCAGGACTGGCGGGCCACGCTGGTGCCGTCATTGACTATTCCGGTGTCGCTGTTTGCGACTTTTGCCGTCATGCTGGCTCTGGGCTACAGCATCAACATGCTGACGCTGTTCGGTTTGGTGCTGGCCATCGGTCTGGTCGTCGATGACGCGATTGTGGTGGTCGAACGCGTGCTGTATCTGATGGAAACGGAGAAACTTTCTCCCAAAGAGGCGACCATAAAAGCCATGGAACAGGTGTCGAGCGCGGTTGTCGCAACGACGCTGGTGCTGCTGGCAATTTTTGTGCCGGTCGGCTTCATGGGCGGAATTACCGGCAAGATCTATCAGCAGTTTGCCGTGACGATTTCGACTTCGGTTACTTTCTCTTCCATTAACGCGCTGACTTTGTCTCCGGCTTTGTGCGCCACGCTGCTGCGGCCGCTGAAGCCTGCGCAGGCGGGGCCGTTGTTCTGGTTTAACCAGCTGGTCAACAAATCGCGTGACACCTATGTTTCGATTGTGGCGATTGTTGCCCGCAAGGTCACGGTCATTGCGCTGCTTTTGGGCTTGGTGATTCTGGGCGTTGTCGGCTTTTTGAAAGTCAGTCAGACATCGTTTATTCCCGGAGAAGACCAAGGCGTTATCATGCTGGACATCCAGCTGCCGGAAGGCGCCAGCCGCGAACGGACGCAGAAGTTTATCGATAAAATCTATCCGCTGATGAAAGAAGAAAAGGGCGTTGACAGTATTATGATTGTTGCCGGCGTCAGCATGATCGGCGGTTCCGGCGAAAACGTCGCTCTGGGCTTCATCACGCTTGAGCCGTGGAACAAACGTACCGACGACGAGCTTTATTCCACCAACATCCTGAACCGGATTCGCGCCAAAGTTTCCGGCTTGCCGGAAGCGTCGGTCCAGCTGTTTGAGCCTCCGGCGATTATGGGCCTCGGCATGAGCGGCGGTATGGATTACCGCCTCCTGTCAACCGACACGGATAATCCGCAGCGGATTGACGCCGTGCTGCAAAACACGCTGGCGATGATAAACCAGACGCCGGAAGTGGCCTACGCCTATTCGACCTATACTGCCAAAACGCCGAACATCTACATTGACATCGACCGTGTCAAGGCCGAGGCGATGAAGGTCAGCGTCGGCAGCATCTTTTCGGTTCTGCAGAATTATCTGGGTTCGAGCTACATCAACGACGTCAACTTCGGAACACAGGTAAACAAGGTGATGATTCAGGCAGACTGGCCGTATCGCAAGGACATTGACAGTATCGGCAAGCTCTATGTCCAAAATCAGAACGGGCAGATGGTGCCGCTCGGCAGTCTGATTAAGATGCGCAAGGTTTTGTCGCCGCGCGTGGTCACGCGTTACAACCAGTATCCGAGCGCTTCGATTACCGCCGTTCAGAATCAGGCAGCCAGTACCGGTCAGGCCATGACGGCCCTGGAAGAATTGTCCAAGCGTCTGCCGCAGGGGTTCACTTATGACTGGTCGGGAATGAGCTATCAGGAAAAAGCCAGCGGCGGTCAGATCGGTTATCTGCTTGCTTTGGCCATTACCTTCGGCTATTTGTTCCTGGTTGCGCAGTACGAGAGCTGGTCAACGCCGATTCCGGTTTTGGCGTCGGTTTCGGTTGCCATGCTCGGCGCCTTGGCCGGTTTGTTTATGACCAAGCTGCCGCTGAGTATTTATGCCCAGCTCGGCTTGATTCTGCTGGTCGGCCTGGCAGCCAAAAACGCGATTTTGATTGTTGAGTTCTCCAAGGAAGAGCGCGAAAGGGGAGCCAGCATCGTCAAAGCGGCCATGACCGGAACCAAAGAGCGTTTCCGCGCGGTGCTGATGACGGCGTTCACGTTTATTCTGGGCGTGCTGCCGATGATTGTCGCGACCGGCGCGGGCGCTTCGAGCCGTATTGCCATCGGCGTTCCCGTGTTCTGGGGAATGCTGCTGGGAACGGCGGCCGGCCTGATTATGATTCCGCTGCTGTATGTCTTGTTCCAGACAATTCGGGAAAAAGTCAACGGCGGCAAGGCCTGAGCGGCCGCAGTCGTAAAACGGGAGGGAAACCTCCCGTTTTTTTTTGTCTAAATCTGTGGAAAATTTAAGGTAATCTTATTTTATCAATTGCAATAAAAGACGAAGATGTTTATTATAATAAATAAATGCATTTAAAATTAAGTTTTTACAGGTACCTGTTTTATGTCGCAATTGAAGAAGTTTTTACTTTTGGCGCTTAGTATTGTTGTTTTGACAAAGCTGGCCTATGCCGGAATTTCCAACATTGCCGATACCGCTTTTTCGAGCAGCTCAAACCTGTTGCGTTCCTCTTCGTCCGGAACAGCGTCTGATACCGGGCACACCTCGACTTCCGAGGGCGTGACCTGCGGCGATGTGACGGCGTCGACGGAAGAAGGCTGCAATGCGGCTCTGGGCATCAGTTCGGGAGCGGTGGCAACGCCGTGCGACGGCGGATTGTATACCTGTACGCTTCCTGTTTCCGCCTATGCCGACAATCCCGCCTGCGACAGCGGCGCCAAGGCGACGGCAGCGGAGTGCACGAAGCAGGGAGCGACGGCGGTAGCCTGCGGAACGGAAGGAAAATACAACTGCGTTTGCGGCGCTAACTATACCAAAACCTGTAACAGCGCCAACAACGAGTTTCCCGCGCCCGGCGACGCCTGCACCAATTCTCAAAATCAAACCTATATTCCCGATTCTGCCGAATGTTTGTCTAACTGCAAGGCTTCTGCCGGCTATTCGGCCGCCGTGGAAAACAAGGATGATGTCGGGGAATGTTCCGGTAACGTCATTCAGTGCTGGAGCAATTCTGCCGGCGGATATATGTGGCAGTGCGACGCGAGCTGCGCGACCATGGGGCAGAAATATCCGCAGTACCGGCAGAGCTCCGGCGACTGTTCCGAATACAACGGCGAGCCTGTTCCGGATCTTACCTGCGGCGGAGGAACCAGTCTTTGTCAGTGCAATACCGGCAAGTATATGAGCAATTTTGACGCCTTGCCGAGCTGTACGCTGCCGCAGCGCCCGATGACGGATGACGCCTGCGTTGCCGAAAATAAGAAAAATGATGACGGCAGCTATGAAATCGGCAATAAATATCAGCAGGCCTGCGGCTATCCGCTCTGCCAGAGCACCGATATGACGATGATGAACCTTGTCTATTGCGATACCTCCGGCTGGCACAAAACCGTCGGCGGCGGCAATATTTCATCCACCCCGCTGAGCGGAGACTATTACAGTCTGGACAGCGCCTGTTCCGAGAACAATGCCGCCAGCGGCATTTATGCGGGCGGCACCGAGGACGGTTATTGGTGTACGATCCCCAACAATTCCGCCTGCAACGCGATCAGCAACATTATTTTGCAGCGGGTTAGGGTATGTTCCTGCGCCGATACTTACAAATACGTCCCGGCAGACACGACTTTCAGCGCTGCGCAGATTGAAGAACTCGGCGTTTCCAAATGCGGCGCGGGCGAAGTTCCGCTCAGCCTGACCTCAAAAGACGACACCGCCAAAGCTGTCTGTATCTGGAATGCGCAGACTTCTATCCGTTCCGACGATTCGGGGAAAACCGGCGTCAACGGCAAATCATCTGCGGTAGACGCCTCCCGTTTCCGCTACGGCGTTGATGCCGGTACCGAGACCGGCTGTCTGCGCAAATGCGAAAGCTGGGAAGAAGGCATCCCCGAGATGACCGGCGACAATTGCGGCGATGACGGCCTGGTCATGCAGTCCTGCGCGGCCAGCGCGGGCAGCGATTCTTCTTTCGGCGCCTCGATTCCGCTTTATTACAAACATACATACTGCAGCTGCCCGCGTGATTCCGAAGGAAATAATCTGTATCATGACAGCTGCACCGACGGAAAATACTTGGGCGGCAAGACCTGTACCGTCAACGGCACAACTTTGTATCAATACTGCCTGAA
>JAFUQJ010000077.1 GCA_017480995.1 Alphaproteobacteria bacterium | reverse complement strand
TGCTTCGGCCCGGTCGGGTGCAGCTGTTCGTAGCTTTCTTTGTGATAAGTTTCCTGAAACAGGATATAGGTTCCGATGCCGGCGTCTTTGAGCTTGCGGTAGTTTTCGACCGTGGTGGCGGCGATATTGACATTGACGCGGCGAATGGCTCCGTTTTTGTGTTTAATCGAATAGATGGTTTTTATTGAGTCCAAAATGTATTCGATCGGGTTGTTGACCGGATCTTCGCCGGCTTCCAACGCAAGCCTTTTGTGCCCCATATCCTGCAGGGCGATGACTTCGCGGCGGATTTCGTCCTGAGTCATCTTTTTGCGGGCGATATGCCTGTTTTTGGCGTGATAAGGGCAGTAAACGCAGCCGTTGACGCAGTAGTTGGAGAGGTACAGCGGCGCAAACAGCACAATGCGGTTGCCGTAGAAGTCTTTTTTTATCTGCTCGGCCAGCACAAAGACTTCGTTGATTTTTTCCTGATTTTCGCAAGCCAGCAGCACCGAGGCTTCGCGATGAGACAGCCCCTGACGCAGTTTGGCTTTGGCAATGATTTGGTCAATCAGTTCAAGGTTGTTTTTGTTGGCGTCGGCATAAGCCAGCGTCTCCATGATTTCGTCATGGTTTATGAATTCTTCCGCTTTGAGCGAAGAGGGATTGTACATTTTTGTTCCTTTCTTCAGGGTCAGGACGAATCTTTCCCTTCAGTTGCTTGTTGTTAATCGCAGATACAGGTTCCGGAAATGGCGGTCTTGGCGCTGACGCCGCTCAGTTTGCCGATTTTGCCGGAAATGGCGTTGATGGTGTCGGTGTCGGCATCGACGGCAATGCTCATGACGCTGATGTTTTTGGCGCGGTAGGGAATGCCCATGCGGCCGATGATGACATTGCGGTTTTCATGAAGGATTTCGTTTAAGGCGTCTACCGAATTATAGTCTTCGACAATGATGCCGATGATTGCAACGCGTGTGTCCATTGGTTTTCTCCTTATCAGGTTGTGCGGATAATATAACGCGTCCGGAAATATTATTCAACAAAAGTTTTCAGCATTTCAATGCGGCCGATGTTAAAACTGCGCTGCTGCCGGCGCTGGACGCAGAAGGCCTGGATGTTTTCGTCTTTGACGCGAAGGGGGATAATAACGCGTCTGGACAGCTCGCCGGTGGTTTTGCGATAGGATATCTCGAGTTTTTGGCGACGGAAGGCGGCTTTTTGAAGCAGGCGTATTTTGTCTGCGGACGACAAGCCTTTGAGGCCGGCGCAGCGGCTCATAAAGTCTGCAATCCGTTCGTCGGTGAGAATATGCGCGGCCGAGACCGGGGCGTCGAGGCTGAGGCCGGAAAACGACGTGCAGCGGCTGAGCGCAACGTAGAGCTGGCCGGCGGCAAACGTGCCGCCGCCGACATTGAGGCGGAGCCGGTCGAAGGTTTTGCCCTGGCTTTTGTGAATGGTGACGGCCCAGGCCAGCCGCACCGGAAACTGCGTGAACGAGCCGGCGACTTCGGAGACGATTTCTTTGCCGAGCAGGGCGTATTTGTAGATTTCCCAAGTGTAGGGAAAAACCTCGACCAGCTTTTGGCTGTTTTGCAGACGTACGCGCAGAAAGCGGATTTTTTCGGGGCCGGATTTGATTTCTTCGATTGCTCCGAGCGTGCCGTTTACCCAGCGGCCTTTTATGTCGTTGTTCAAAAACATAATCTGGGCGCCGGTTTTGAGTTCAAGCGCCTCGGCGGCAGGAAAGCTGTCTTCTTTGAAGCTGCCGTCAATGACGGCGTTTGAAATATAAACCGGACTGTCCAAACGGGCCAGACCGGCGGCATTGATGTCATCGGCGAGCTTGTTGGTGGTGGTCAGGCTGATGCAGAAATCATCGTCCGGCAGCGGCGCATGCAGACGCGAATTGAGCGTCCGGATGTCTTCGGCGGAAGCGATGTTGTGGCGGATGCGGCCCAAAAGCTCGATAAAGGCGTTGTCTTTCTGGCGGTATATTTTGTTCAGTTCGACAACGCGGAGATTAATGCCGCGGCAGACTTCGGCGCTGAAAAAATAAGGCGAATCGTATTTGCCGACAAAAAAGGAACGCTCGGCCGAGGAAACAACCGGCGGCAGCTGATACAAATCGCCGACCAAAACCAGCTGCACTCCGCCGAAAGCCATGTCTTCGCCGGGGCCGTAGAGACGCAGAAAGGCGTCGATACAGTCGAGAATGTCGGCGCGCAGCATCGAGGCCTCGTCAATAATGAGGGTTTGAAGCTGTTTGTAGATACGTTTGGCGCGCGGCAGAATTTGAAAGTTTTTGATTTTTTCGGGCGTGACGTTGACCGGAAAACCGAAAAAACGATGTATCGTCTGGCCCTGCACGTTGAGAGCGGCCACGCCGGTGGGCGCAACCACGACAAGGTTTTTCCGGCAGTTCTTCCGGCAGTAGTCTAGCAAAGTGGATTTGCCGGTGCCGGCATTACCGGTGATGAACAGGTGTTCGCGGCTGTTGCAGACAAGGTCAAAGGCTTCCTTAAATTCGGGGGTTATTTCCAATTGCAGGGGCATTGTCGTTTCCGGTTGTAAAAATCTCAAACGATGATAACATAGCCTCAAAAACAGAACAAGAGGAACAGAGCAGATATGCAACCGGATGAAGAAAGACTGATTATGATTGAAACGGCGCTGGCGAATCAGGAAAAAATGCTGGACGAGCTTAATGCCGTTATCATCGAGCAGGACAAAAAGATAGAGTATCTGATCAAGCAGAACCGTTATCTGCTGAACCTGGCGGAAGAAGGCGGCATAAAACCGCTGAGCGAGGAAACGCCTCCGCCTCATTACTGAGTTTTCAGCGCACAAAACCGAGGTAGTGCCACCGGGGGCGGGTATAGCCGAGATGGATGACGGCGCCGTTGGGGACGTCGGGAACGTTCATTCCGAAGCTCAGCAGCGTTTGCGAAATGGTAATGCCGTGGCCTGAGACGGCCACGCTTTTGTATGGCGTTTCGCGGGCATAATAAGTCAGGGCTTCGAAGATGCGGCGGCGGACGTCCTCTTTGCTTTCGCCGTTTTTGAAATGAATGTTTTTGTGCTGATTGCGCGGATTGCGCCACAGGGCGTAGATTTCGGCATAGCGTTTTTCGGCTACCGAAATGTGCATTCCCTCGACAACGCCCATGTTTACCTCAATAAAACGGTGGTCAATGAGAATCGGGACATTAAGATAGCCGCGGACGATTTCGGCCGTTTCGAGCGCGCGGCGCATCGGGCTTGAGACGATGACTTCGATGTCTTTGCCGCGCAGGGTTTCGCCCACGCGGTGAGCCTGCCGGATGCCGTTGGCGGTCAGCCGGCCGTTGAATTTTTGTCCCTGAATGTGGCCGCTGACGTTAAACGGACATTCGCCGTGGCGGAAGATATAAAAATGCTTATTCATTTTTCGGGCCTTTCTGCGGGGTGAGACTGCGGGCCAGCAGCGGCAGCGCCGTTCCCTGAACCAGAACCGAAATTAAAACCAGAAAAAAGACCAGATTGAAAATATACTGAGCCTGAGGCAGGTTTTGCATCAGCGGATAGGTGGCAAGGATAATCGGCACCGCGCCTTTGAGGCCGGCCCAGGCAATCAGAATCTGCTGCGAAAACGAAAAGCTGCTGCCGTACAGGCAGACAAAAACGGCCAGCGGCCGGGCCAGCAGGATCAGAAACGCCGAGGTTGCCGCCGCGGCCGGAAGCAGGACGGCAAAATGGGCGGGTTTGACAAGCAGTCCCAGAATCAGAAACATGCCGATTTGCATGATCCAATTGAGCGAATCGTTAAACCTCAGAAAATTGCGGCGGTACAAAAACGGCGAATTGCCGATAAAAATGCCGCAGATATAAACCGCCAGATAGCCGCTGCCGCCGAATAATACCGGCAGGCTGTAGGCGAGCAGGGCAATGCCGATGCTGAAGACCGGGTAAAGTCCCGGAAAAGAAAATTTGTAACGATGCAGCTAAAAGCTGCCGGCCAGTCCGGTGACGGCGCCGAAAAACAGTCCGAAAAGGA
>JAFUQJ010000076.1 GCA_017480995.1 Alphaproteobacteria bacterium | reverse complement strand
TTTTTTGATTGAAAAAAACAATAAGCGGGATTATCATCTCCGGTACGGTAGCTTACACGGCCGGAGAGGCTCCGCCTCGGCGGAGGCCATTTCTTGTGTTATGGTAGTGCAACCTTTCCGGCGCCTCTTTTGAGGCGTTTTTTATTGCAAAAAATAAGGAGTTATCGCATGTCTTCTCTAACCGAATCCAGGACTACAACCAACCTCTGCAGCCGCGGACGCACCGCCGACGGCGCTCCCAATCCGATTGATATCCATATCGGCCGGCGTATCCGCACGCGCCGGATGACACTGGGATTGTCGCAGGAAAAACTCGCCGAACTGCTCGGAATAACTTTTCAACAAATCCAAAAATACGAAAAAGGAATCAATCGTATCAGCGGCAGCCGTTTATGGGACGTCAGCCAAGTTCTCCGTACCGAAGTCGGTTACTTTTTTGAAGAAATGGACAAGCAGACGATTAACACCAGCCCGATGTGCCTCAGCCGCCGCCCCTTCAGAAAAGAAATGAAAATCAGCGCAGCGGATCCGATGAAAAGCACCGTTAACTGCCTGTTGGTTTCTCTGCTGGAAAAGAACCCTAACCGCAGCTTTGTGCGCAACCTCTACCTGCTGGCGGCGACGGCATACCCTTCTGCCGACCGCCGCTACGAAACAATCGCCCGGCTTTTTGACGAAGCCGAAATCCGCAAAAGCCGGCTCAAACAAGCGCCGTCTGGTAAGAATACGCAACCGCCCGCAGCGTCGTCATAAACTTTTCTTCTTTCATAAACCCGAAGTCATCGGGCAAAACATGCTCCGTCAGATGATGCACGTCGGCATCCAAAACGACATACTGCGGCGCAAAACGCCGGCAGAAGGCGTAAGCCGAAGCCCGCACGGCTTCCGGCGTGCGCGTGTCATAACCGATAAGCCCAAGCAGTTCCGCCGCATTGTCATCCGGCATTTTGAGCGCGTTTTCAGTCTGATACCACAGGCCGATTCCCTCTTCGGCCAGCCGTTTCCACGGAAACGCCGCGCCCGGATCGGGCTTGCGCTGCGGCGCAATGTCCGAATGCCCGACCACATTCTGCGGCGCGATGTTATATTTTCGGATAATCTTTCGGCACAACGGTATCAGGTTCTCAATCTGAGCTTCGGCAAAAGGTTCCTGCCCCAAACTCGGTGAACAGATTTCAATTCCGATTGAATGCGAATTTAAGTCATTGTCAACACCGCGCCAATAACCGACGCCGGCATGCCAGGCGCGGCATTCTTCGGCCGCCAGCTTAATCGTTTCGCCCTCAGACGTCAGCAGATAATGCGCGCTCACTTTCAGGCTGTCCAGACACTGCGCGGCCTCGTTTCCCTCATGCGCCACGGCATGCAGAACCAGCATGTCGATACCGCTCCTGCGTTCGTCATAATGCGGCAGCAAATATTCTTTCATCTCGCTCCTCTGACTTTCATCAATTCCTGATAGGCATAATTAATCTCGGCCATTTTGGCCGTCGTTTTTTTGATTTCCGCCTCGCCGGCGCCCTGTGCCTGCAGCCGGTCGGGATGATACTGCACAATCAGCTCTTTCCAGCGCGCGCGGATTTCAACGTCGGTAGCGCTGCTGAGAATGCCGAGGATATCGCAGCATTTTTGAATTTTTCGGTCTTTGGCCTTGGGCAGATACAGTTTTTTTATCATCTCAAAATTACCGACCGGAAGCTCTATTGCCGCGGCGATTTTGGCCAACAGGTCAATTTCCTCGCTCCTAAGCTCGTTATCCGCGCGTGCAATCTGAAACAGATTGTCGATAATGCTTTCTTTGAGTTCTATCCGGCCGACGGTAATTTTCTGCAGCTGACGGCAATAGACCTCGTATCCTTTGGCCGTTTTTTTGGCTTCGTTAAAAACCTTGGCCGCCGCGGAACTTTCGGCCTCGCCGATTTCAAACAACCGGCGAAAAACGCGGATTTCGTTCTCGCTGACCGCGCCGTCGGCTTTGGCGACTTTGGCCGCCAATCCGGCCGCCGCCCGCACATAAGCCAGATGCCTGGCCTCACGCGAATATTTCCACAAATGCAGCGGATTCAGCGCCCGAAACAGCCTCCCGAGCTTTTGCAGCGGCAGCGCCGACGCGTTTTCAACCCGCGCATAATCGGCAAAAAACCCGATTATGACGCCGCAAAACAAAATAATGTCGCTGCGGCAGACAAACCCCGCCGCCGCACCGGCAATCTTGCCCCAATGCGCATCCCAAAAGTCCTCAAATTTCTGCCGAAACCGGCGGGCATGCCGGCTGTCCGGCGTATCAAAAACAAAATGCCCGATAATAAACAAAAGGATAAATCCGTACCAGCCGTACAACACCGTCCCGAGCAGCGTGCCCCAGACCTTGCCCCAGAAATGCCCCTCGATCTGATTGTAATAATGATAGTATTTATAAGGCAGCAGCAGGCGGATATTATCGTCAACAATACCGAGCCGCCGCTGTAAAGAAACAATCAAATGCGTGCGGTCAACCGCAAAATGCCCGAGCAGCATGCCGACAAAGAAGCCCTCGGCGCCGAAGAATCTGAGGCCGATAATCGCGAGCGTAAATTTTCCGAGCGGCGACATATACTCCCCTTATAAAAAAACGGCAGACAATTCGGTCGGAAAACACTTCGGTTTTTTGACCTGGTTCCGATGGGTAAAACGCCGAAAACTGTAATAATCGTCTGCCAGCGCATAAGTATCCAGCCCCGAAACGCTGATATTTTCGATTCCCTTTGCTTCCAGCCTGCCGCGGCAAAAAGCCTCAAGATCAAACTGATAATGCGCGGCTCTTCCGGCGGCAAAAAAGCGGGCAAATCCCGCATCTTTCTCAACAAACTGCCGATAAAAACCCTCGTCCACCTCATACGAAGCCTGACCGATGCACGGCCCGACGGCCGCGGCAATGCTCTCGGCTTTTGCGCCTTTGGCAATCATCAGATCGACCGTGTTTTCAATCACGCCGGACAAAGCGCCGCGCCAGCCGGCATGCGCCGCACCGACGACGCCGTGCTCATAATCGGCCAGCAGCACCGGCGCGCAGTCGGCCGTGCGAATGCACAATACAACGTTCGGCCGGTCCGTCACCGCGCCGTCTGCCGTCATTTTGTCCTGCGTCGGCTCCTCCACATATTCCGTAACGGCCGACACGCCCTGATTCAACAGATGCAGACGGCTGCCGTCCAACCCGAAACATGCCGCGGCCTTTTGCAGATTGGCCGCCACACGGGCCGCATCGTCATCGCTTTTGGTATTGACGTTCAGCCCGCGGTAAAAACCTTCGGAATACCCGCCGGCCGAACCGAAAAAACAGTGCTTGGCCGGCGGCAGATTCGGCGCCCGGCAACTCATCGGCAGTCCTTCCAAAAAGACGTTCCGTATTCAAACGGCTCAAGCCCGAACATCTCGGCCAGCGTCTGCGCAATATCGGCAAACGTGCCGCGCTGCCCGAGGCTCCCCGGTCTGACTTTTGGACCGAACACCAAAACCGGCACCTGCTCGCGCGTATGGTCCGTTCCCGTCCAGGTCGGATCATTGCCGTGATCTGCGGTGATAAAGACCACGTCATCGGCTTTCAGACGTTTTTCGATTTCAGGCAGCCGGCGGTCGAACGCTTCCAACGCGCGCGCATAACCTTTGACGTCGCGGCGGTGCCCGTAAAGCATGTCAAAATCCACAAAATTGGTAAAAATAATCGACCTGTCCGGCGCGCCGTCAATCGCTTCAAACGTCTTGTTCCAAAGCTCGTCATGCCCGCTTGCCTTAATCTTCCGGGTAATGCCGCAGCCGGCGTAAATATCGCTGATTTTGCCGATGCCGTAGACTTCGCCGCCGGCGGCCTTCATCTTGTCAAGAACGGTCGGCGCAAACGGCTTGACCGAATAATCGTGACGGTTTTTGGTGCGGACAAATTCCCCCGGCTTCTCACCGACAAAAGGCCGTGCGATAATCCGCGCGATCCGGTATGGCGCCACTTTCCGAAAAGCGATTTCGCACAAAGCGTACAAGCGCTCCAGCCCGAAATGCTCCTCGTGCGCGGCAACCTGCAGACAGCTGTCAGCCGAAGTATAAAAAATCGGTTTGCCGGTTTTGATGTGTTCGACGCCCAGCTCTTCGATAATCTGCGTGCCCGAAGCCGCGCGGTTGCCCAAAATTCCGGAAATGCCGGCCTCTTCGCAAATCGCTTTTATAAGCTCTTCGGGAAAAGACGGATAATCCGGCTTAAAATAGCCCCATTCGCGCAAAACCGGAACGCCGGCCATTTCCCAATGCCCGGAAGTCGTGTCTTTGGCTTTGCTGATTTCTCTGGCATGACCGTACCGGCTCGGCAGCGTCATCGAGGCTTTGTCCTGAATGCCGAGCGCCGGCTCGGAAATTGCGGCTCCCTTGGCGGCTTTGGCCAGCCCGAGCGCGACCAAATTGGGAATATTGAGCCCGAGATTGACTTTGGCAATATGCCCGAGCGTGTTGGCGCCCTCGTTGTCAAACATGCAGGCGTCGGGCGCGCCGCCGATTCCAAATGAATCCATCATCAAAATGATTGCTCTGGCCATGGACAAACTCCTTACCGATAAATTTACGATAAAAAAAGTTTACCACAGCTGAAATTAAAATCCATCAAAAAGCAATCGTTATACGTGTTAAAAAGGCGGAACAAGACACAAAAAACGCGTTAAAGGCCGATGCTGCGACGATTAAGGCGAACGACGCGTACAAAGAAGTATACGAACGAACCGCAATTAGGCATGCTCGGCCTTGACATGTATTGAGGCTGAAGAATGAGACAAATAATAAGATTTCAGGGCGGCGAAAGCTGAGTGTATACAGACGTACATACGTAAAATTACTTTAGCTGCCAACCAGATAAAAATGCGTTAAAGACCGATGCTGCGCCGATTAAGGTGAGCGACGTGTACAAAAGAAGTACACGAGCGAACTGCAATCAAGCATGATCGGCCTTTAACGCGTTTTTTTAGTCTTCGGACATGCGCAGCGCCTCAATAAACGCCGACTGCGGCACCTCAACCTTGCCGAACTGACGCATGCGCTGCTTGCCTTTTTTCTGTTTGTCGAGCAGCTTGCGCTTGCGGGTAACGTCGCCGCCGTAGCATTTGGCCGTCACATCTTTGCGCAGGGCAGAAATCGTTTCGCGCGCTACCACCCGGCCGCCGATGGCCGCCTGAATCGGGATTTTGAACAAGTGCCGCGGAATCAGGTCTTTCAAACGTTCGCAAATCTGCCGCCCGCGTGACTCGGCTTCGCTCTTGTGACAGAGAAAGGCCAAAGCGTCGACCGGTTCCTCGTTAATCAAAATCTGCACCTTAACCAGTTCGGACGCCTGATATCCGACCAGCTCGTAGTCAAAACTCGCATAACCGCTGGTTATGGACTTGAGACGATCATAAAAGTCAAACACGATTTCGTTGAGCGGAATTTTGTAAACCACCATCGCGCGCGAACCGACATAAGTCAGTTCTTCCTGCTCGCCGCGGCGCTCGGTACAGAGTTTGAGCACGGCGCCGAGATAAGTGTCGGGCACCAGAATGGTCGCCTTGACCATCGGCTCCTCAATCGAGGCAATCTGCGTCGGCTCCGGCATGTCGGCAGGATTGTGCAGCGTAATGGTTTCGCCGTTGGTCAGATGAATTTTATAAGCCACCGACGGCGCCGTCGTAATCAAATCAAGGTCAAACTCGCGCCCCAGACGCTCCTGAATGATTTCCATGTGCAGCAGGCCGAGGAACCCGCAGCGGAATCCGAGCCCGAGCGCCGCCGAATTTTCGTTTTGATAATCGATGCTCGCGTCATTGAGTTTGAGCTTGGCCAGCGCGTCTTTCAGCAAATCGTACTGGCTCGAATCCACCGGAAATATCGAGCAGAACACCACCGGCACCGAGGGCTTAAACCCGCGCAGCGGCTCGGCGCACGGACGTTTGTTGTCGGTAATCGTATCGCCGACGCTGCAATCGCCGACGCTTTTGATGCTGGCGGTAATATAACCGACCTCGCCGGGGTAAAGGGCGTCAACCTCGGTCATTTTGGGCAAAAAAACGCCCACCCGGTCAACCAGATAAGTCGCATTGTTTGACATCATACGGATCTGCGTTTTTTTGCGCAAAACGCCGTCATGCACGCGCACCAGAATAATCACGCCGAGATAGCTGTCATACCAGCTGTCAATCAGCAGCGCCTTGAGCGGCGCGTTCTCATCGCCTTTTGGCGCGGGCAGACGCGTCACAATCGCCTCCAGCAGTTCCGGCACGCCGAGTCCCGTTTTGCCGGAAGTTTCCACCGCATCCGACGCGTCCAGCCCGATAACGTCTTCGATTTGCGCCTTGACGCGCTCCGGCTCGGCCGACGGCAGGTCGATTTTATTCAAAACCGGCACGATTTCGTGATTATTGTCAATTGCCAGATAGACGTTGGCCAGCGTCTGCGCCTCCACGCCCTGCGTGGCGTCAACCACCAGCACCGAACCCTCGCACGAAGCCAGCGAGCGCGAAACCTCGTACGAAAAGTCGACGTGTCCCGGCGTGTCAATCAGATTCAGCTGATAAGTCCGGCCGTCTTTGGCGCGGTAGTTCAGACGCACGGTCTGCGCCTTAATGGTAATGCCGCGTTCCTTTTCAATATCCATATTGTCCAGAACCTGCTCGGTCATCTCGCGTTTTTCGAGTCCGCCGCAGGCTTCGATCAAACGGTCGGCCAGAGTCGACTTGCCGTGGTCGATATGGGCGATAATCGCAAAGTTTCTGATCAGGTCAAGATTATGTTCGCTCATCTTTTGTCTTTCCGAAAATTCTTAAGTCAGTAAGAAAATACTAGATTTTCCCAAAAGCGCAACAACAAAATACGACTGGGAAAAAATCTATAAAGATTGACGCAATATGGAAAAAGGGCTATCATCAATTTATATATATTATTAAGATTCAGGAGAGCCGCCATGAGAAAGATTATAGACATTGATTTCGGATCCACCCGTTATGACGAACTGGTTCAGCTGCGTTACAAAATTCTGCTCGAACCGCTCGGCCTGAAGTTTTTGGACTCCCACCGCGAACAGGAGATAAACTATCTGCACATCGGCTGCATCGAATGTCTGGACGACAAACTGGTCGGCGGACTCCTGCTGGCTCCCATTGACAACGACACCATCCGCCTCATGCAGGTTGCGGTAGACACCAAATACCAGCATGAAGGCATCGGCCGCGACCTGGTTGACTATGCCGAAAAACGCGCTCGTGAAGCCGGCTACAAAAAAATCGTCATGCACGCGATGCTGACCGTCGTCAACTTTTACGAAAAAATCGGCTATCATCAGGAAGGCGACATCTTTGCCGAAAAAGGCATTACCTTTGCCCGAATGGTCAAGGTGCTCTGAAACGAATCAAGACACAAAAAAACCCGCTTAAGTCCCGCGGGTTTTTTTAACTTATCACAAAAATGCCGATCACTAACCCTGACGAGCTTTTAACTTCGGGTTCTTTTTGTTGATGACATAGACGCGGCCTTTGCGGCGGACGACTTTGCAGTCCTTGTCGCGTACTTTTTTGCTTTTCAACGAGCTGTAAACTTTCATTTCCGTATCCTTATTGTCAAAAGTTATCCGCAACTTATGCTAAATAATATGCTTTGTCAACTCAAAATTTTAAATTTGGTAAATTTTTAAGAATGCTTTTGCTTTTTGCGGCAGATTTTGTATAATCCCCTCAAAACCACAATCTGTAAGGACGCAAAATGAAAAAGATTCTGACTTTTTTGATATGTCTGCTATGTGCCGCTCCCGCCCGCGCGCAAATGCCTTATATCGAAGAAGTCCGCGCATTGGGCGCCATCGCCGGTCAGGGACTGGCCTGCGGCTCTGCCAAATACGACACTTTCGAGCTGCTGGCGCGCGCCATTCTGCTGACCAAGTCCCCTTCCGACAAACTCCAAAACGACGCCATTTACGCCTATTCCGAAGAAAAGGCCAACGCCTATATTTCCAAAGAGATGGACGGTTTTTACGAATGCGCCGCCATCAACCGCCGTTTTGACAATCAGGAGATTTTCAAAGCCGTGCTTTATGCCGACGGCACCATCAAAATGCCCGACGGCCAGGTTCTGACGCCGCGCCGGCCTTATGACGCCACCATGATTTACAAGAAAAAGCCCGACAGCCTCAAAGAGGCCCGAGCCATTTACAACGGCCGCGAAGCCAAAATCCTCAAGGTTGACGTCCGCGACGATACGCTCGCTTCCATGCAAAAAGCCCAATCGGCTCAGCCGCAGGCTCCGCTGCCGAGCAGCGTCGGCCGCATCAGCCGCAGACGCTGAAAATAAAAGGACTTGCATTTTCCGCACTTGCCTATATAGTCAATCCCGAATTTATTTATCCAAGGAGATTTAAGCAAAATGGCTTCTGTTCAATATGTCTATGTCATGCAAAACCTCACCAAAGTTTTCCCGGGAGGCAAAGAGCTTTTCAAAGGCATCACCCTGTCGTTTCTGCCCGGCGCCAAAATCGGCGTTTTGGGCGTCAACGGCGCCGGTAAATCGACTCTGCTCAAAATCATGGCCGGAGTCGACAAGGAATTCAACGGCGAAGCCTGGGCGGCCGAAGGCGTCAAAGTCGGCTATCTGGAACAGGAACCCAAACTGGATCCGGCCAAAAACGTTATGGAAAACATCATGGACGGCCTCGGCGAAACCCGCGACCTGCTCAAAAAGTTTGAAGAAGTTTCCATGCGCTTCGGCGAAGAGCTGACCGATGACGAGATGAACGACCTCATCAACGAACAAGCCGAATTGCAGGAAAAAATCGATGCCTGCAACGGCTGGGACCTGGAGCGGACAATCGAAATCGCCATGGACGCGCTGCGCTGCCCGCCGGCCGACGCCGACGTCACCAAACTCTCCGGCGGCGAGAAACGCCGCGTTGCCTTGTGCCGCCTGCTGTTGTCCAAACCCGACATGCTGCTGTTGGACGAGCCGACCAACCACCTCGACGCCGAGTCCGTCGCCTGGCTCGAAAACCACCTCAAAGAATATGCCGGCACCGTCGTTATGGTCACGCACGACCGCTACTTCCTGGACAATGTCACCGGCTGGATTCTGGAACTCGACCGCGGCCAGGGCATCCCCTATGAGGGCAACTATTCTTCATGGCTGGCGCAAAAGCAGAAACGCCTTGAACAGGAAGCCCGCGAGGAAACCGCCCGCCAAAAGACGCTGGCCAGCGAGCTGGAATGGATTCAAAAGAATCCCAAAGCCCGTCAGGCCAAATCCAAGGCGCGTATCAACGCCTATGACGAGCTGCTGGCGCAGTCGACCAAAGAAAAAATCCTCACCGCCAACATCAATATCCCGATGACCGAGCGGCTCGGCGATTTGGTTATTGAAGCCAGCCACATCAGCAAAGGCTACGGCGACCGCGTTCTGATTGACGACTTGTCGTTTAAGATTCCCAAAGGCGCGATTGTCGGCATCATCGGCCCCAACGGCGCCGGCAAGACAACGCTCTTCCGCATGATTACCGGACAGGAAAAACCGGATTCCGGCGAGATTCGCCTCGGCGAAACGGTAGACTTGGGCTATGTCGACCAAAGCCGCGACGAGCTTGATCCAAACAAGACGGTTTGGGAAGAAATTTCCGACGGTCTGGACATGATTCAGCTCGGCAAACGCGAATTTCCGTCGCGCGCCTATGTCGGTCAGTTCAACTTCAAAGGCTCCGACCAGCAGAAAAAGGTCGGCCAGCTTTCGGGCGGCGAGCGCAACCGCGTCCACTTGGCAAAAATGCTCAAAAAAGGCGCCAACGTTATCCTGCTTGACGAACCTACCAACGATTTGGACGTTGATACCCTGCGTTCGCTGGAAGAAGGCATTATGGAATACCCGGGCTGCGTATTGGTCACCTCGCATGACCGCTGGTTCCTGGATCGTCTGGCCACCCATATCATCGCCTATGAAGACGACGGCCATGTCGAATGGTTTGAAGGCAATTTTGAAGAATACGAAAAAGACAAAATCCGCCGCCTCGGCGAAGAAGCCGTGCGTCCGCACCGCGTCCGCTACAAAAAGCTGGAGCGCTAGATAAAAAAGTATATAGCGGCTTTAATCAGCGGATTATCTGATTATATGACTCCTGTCTTCTCTTTGAGGGGACGGGAGTTTTTCTGTTTATATTGAAAGGTTACATCCATGGCAAAAGGTACTGTAAAATGGTTCAACACTAAAAAAGGTTATGGCTTTATCGTCCCCGAGGCCGGCGAACGCGATATTTTTGTGCATATCTCCCAGCTGGAAAAACTGGGCCTGCATAATTTGGCAGAAGGCCAGAAAGTATCTTATGAATTATACGCCGACCGCAACGGCCGGGCCGCTGCCGGAAATTTAAGCGTTTTGTAATACGCGGCCGGCCGGCGGGCTCTGTATCAGATACCCGTTCCTTGTTCAAAAAGGCGGAGAACGAGGCAGATGATAAGAAACAAGGCAGACGCGACAGGAGTGTACAAAGAAGCACATGACTGAGCGGCTGACCGAAGGTTTCTGTATCAGATGTCCGTTATCCGCCTTTTTTTAATTGCTTTTTAAGAAAAGCCTTTTATACTTTCATTACTTGCGGCGGGTTGCCGCAGCGGAGTGTAGAAGCTCCTTTGAAACAAAACAACTCCTCTTTTGGGGAGCTGCCGATATAAGCATATTCGTATG
>JAFUQJ010000075.1 GCA_017480995.1 Alphaproteobacteria bacterium | reverse complement strand
TTGCGTTCCGTGCGGAAGCGAGTATCAGTATACGACATCCAATTGCCCGAGCCCCAAAATCCTGGGAACGGATTTATGCAACGGCAAGGCCTCGACCTGTTTGTGTCCGCTACCGGTAACCTGCGGGACGGGCATCACCTGCAAGACGCAGGCGCCTTCGGGCTGCTCGGGCTGTCTGGAATGCAACCCGTGTCCGAACCTCGGCAAATACACCGCCGCGCAGTGTTCGGCAATCGGGGCGACGGCTTCAAGCTCCAATCTGGAGGCCTGCTCGGAGAAATACACCTGCTGCACCGGCACCGCCGGCGCCTGTCCATCAGGCTATGTCTGCGATACTTCTGGAAAAGTCTGCTCAGGCCAGTATGTGATTACAGGTTGTGCAACCGGTTATGCTTACTTTTGTGATGAGCCGAACACCGACTGTGCGGCATTAGGTTATACAAAATCTTCGTGCAGTGCTAACCTGACGGCAATAGGTTGCCCGTTTGACAGCACTAAAAAAGCCTGTCTTGATTTTAATTAAGGAGAAAAACAATGAAATTTAAGATGAATATGACAACTTCAGTTCTATTAGCCGTCGGTTTTTCTCTGTCCGCCGGTATAGTAGTGGCTCAAACATGTGTATCTAATAACTGTGCGGCCCTTGGTTTTAATAAAACCGAAGGTAATTGTATGGGCGATGTTATTCGCTGTCCTTTTGATACATCTAAAGTCTTTTGTAAAGAATACGTTATGGCTGCCGGTGATATTTTATATTCTGATAAGACAACTTTACACTATTCTATGGATAGCGATAAAACACCTATCGGTGTCGTCGTTGATCCCAGTCGCAGGCTGGCTATGGCATTAAATTGCTCATTGAAGCAATGGGCTAATAACGGATATAACAAAAGCAACATTTCAGGAATTCCAGATTCTGCACCATCAGATACGAAAACTGACTTTAACGGAAAGTCTTATACAAAACTTATTGTCAATGAATGTGGAAGCAATTGTCCTGCCGCATATTATGCTTACAACTATACGACGACAGGAACGTCAAAAGGCGACTGGTTTCTTCCTTCCGGGGGGCAATTATGGCTGTTAGAACAAAATAAATCAGCCATAAAAATGGGCTTGGCCAAGGCCGGCGGAAAATTGCCTTACGGCAATGGCAGCTATACTTATCTTGAAAGTTCCAATGAAGGGCCTGATAAATATAGTGATTTTAAAATGTCTGTATATATGGACTTTAAAGAAGACTCGACATCATATATGGACAACGGAAACAAATACAAGTCAGCTTATCTTGATAAGTGTTTTTCCTGTCCCTTCATTTCTTTTTAATCATTATAAACTTCAGCCCCTTGCGACAAAACAAGGGGCTTTGTAGATAAAACGGGAAATTTTCCGCGTTTATTCGGCTTTTTGGATATAGGAACTCATAAGTTTTTTGATGCCGGCACGTTCAAAGCAGACGGTGACGGTGTTGCCGTCCTGCGCGACGACTTTGCCGTAGCCGAAACTCTGATGATAAACACGCTGCCCCATCAGATTTGCATGAACAGGGCGATGAGCAGTATTCCCAGCGGGACGCCGATAAAAATTGTTGTCGCCATAGGTGTTTTCCTCATTATAGTGGTTGCGGGGAGCCGTGCCGGAGGGCCGATAACAGTCGCTGCCATAAAAGTTAGTACATTTGTTGCAGATTTCAATATGCGCGGGCGGCAGCTCGTTGACAAAGCGCGAGGGCAGGTTGTTCTGCCACTGGCCGTAGACGCGGCGGCTGTTGGCCATGGTGATGAAGAGCTTTTGCTTGGCGCGCGTGATTGCGACATAAGCCAGGCGGCGTTCTTCTTCCAGAGCCTCGGCGCCGCCTTCGTCCAAAGCGCGCTGGTGCGGAAACAGGCCTTCTTCCCAGCCGGGCAGGAAAACAACGTCAAATTCCAAACCTTTGGCCGAGTGCAGCGTAATGAGCATGACCTTGTTGTCATTGGTCATGTCGTCTTTGTCCATGACCAGGCTGACGTGTTCCATAAAGTCGGCGAGCGTCGGGTATTTGTCGGTGTCGCTCATAACGTTGACAAGTTCTTTGAGGTTTTCGAGCCGGCCCGGCGCTTCAACCGATTTGTCCGTTTTGAGCATGTCGATATAGCCGGAATCTTCAAGCACCGAGGCGGCAAGCTCGTCCGGTGTGACGGCAGAGGCCGTTTTGCGCCATTGGGCAAAATTGTCAAACAGTTCGCTCAGGGAATTTTTGGCCTTGCCGGTGATGACGCCGTCGGCCAGCATTTGTTCAATCGCGCGGTACATTGACGTATGGGAATAACGCGCCTGATTTTGAAATTTTTCGATTGATTTGGCACCGATGCCGCGGGCCGGTTTGTTGATGACGCGTTCCAGAGCCAGATCGTCGTCGGGCTGCAGAATAACGCGGAAGTAGGCCAGAGCGTCGCGGATTTCGGCGCGCTCGTAAAACTTGAGGCCGCCGATAACCTGATAAGGAACGGCCTCGGCAATGAATTTGTCTTCAAACTCACGGGTTTGCGCCGCGGTGCGCACCAAAATCGCCATGTCGGAATAGCGATATCCGCTGCGGGCAAGGTTTCCGATTTCTTCGACCACATAGCGCGCTTCTTCTTCGCCGTTGAAGGTGCTGACGACTTTGATTTTGGCGTTTTCGACCTTTTGGGCGGGCGAGTTCTCGGCGACTTTGAGGGTTTTGCCGAGGCGGCCTTCGTTGTGGGCGATAAGGTTGGAGGCGGCGCCCAGAATGTGCGCGGTGGAACGATAGTTGCGCTCGAGGCGGATGGTCAGGGCATCTTTGAAATCTTTGTTGAAACGCAGGATATTTTCGATTTCGGCGCCGCGCCAGGAATAAATCGACTGATCGTCATCGCCGACGCAGCAGAGGTTGCGGTGTTTCTGGCAGAGCAGGCGGATGAGCAGATACTGGCTGACGTTGGTGTCCTGATACTCGTCGACCATGATGTATTTGAAACGGGTTTGATATTTGTCGAGAATTTCTTTGTCGGAATTCAGAATTATCAGCGCAAACAGAATGATGTCGCCAAAGTCGACGCAGTTGAGCTCGAGCAGGCGCTGCTGATAGAGCTTATAGACCGTCGTGACGGTGTTTTCCTTGAACTCGGCGCTGATTTTGTCAACAGTGAGGCCTTTGTCTTTCCAGCGCGAAATCTTGTCGAGAATAGCCTGCGGCGGGTATTTTTTGTCGTCAATGCCCTGCGCTTCGAGGATTTGTTTGATGACGCGCTTCTGGTCGTCTTCGCTCAAAATCGTGAAGTTGGATTTGAGGCCGGCGAGTTCGGCGTGATTGCGCAGAATTTTGACGCAGATGCTGTGGAACGTGCCGAGCCAGACCGAATTGGCAACGTCGCCGATGAGGTTTTGGACGCGCTCTTTCATCTCGCGGGCGGCGCGGTTGGTAAAGGTGACGACCAGACATTCCCAAGGGTTGGCGAGGCGATTGGCGAGGATATAGGCCAGCCGCGAGGTCAGCACTTTGGTTTTGCCGGTGCCGGCGCCGGAAAGCACCAAAATCGGACCTTCGGTGGTTTGCACGGCTTTTTTCTGCTCGGGGTTAAGCATGTCTATCCACGGGCACTGCGGCCGCAAAGCCGAGGCGTTGTCAAAAGTCTGCGCCGGCGCCGCGTCGGTAAGTTCAAAAATATCATCCATCGCTAATCTTCTTGTTTTTTTAATCTTTAGGAAATATATATGATATATGCTATTTGTCAAAGCAGAATCTGTTTGATAACAACAAAAAGGATGATGAAAGATGTCGGAAGTCAGAACTAAAATTATCGCTTTGAAAAATTTTATGGACGAGCAGATTATCGGCCAGGAAGATTTGGTCAATAAGCTGATTATTACGCTGCTGGCCGACGGCAACGCGCTGGTCGAGGGCGCACCCGGCCTGGCCAAAACCAAAGCGATCAAGACGCTGGCTTCGGCAATCAAGGCGCAATACAACCGGATTCAGTTTACGCCCGATTTGCTGCCGTCGGACATTACCGGCAGCGATATTTATGTGGCCGAGAAGGGGACGTTTGAATTTCGGAAAGGCCCGATTTTTGCCAATCTGATTTTGGCCGACGAAATCAACCGCGCGCCGGCCAAAGTGCAGTCGGCTCTTCTGGAGGCGATGGCCGAGCGGCAGGTCAGCGTCGGCGGCAAAACCTACGAGCTGCCCAAGCTGTTTATGGTCATGGCGACGCAGAATCCGATTGAGCACGAAGGAACCTATAATCTGCCGGAGGCGCAGCTTGATCGTTTTCTGATGTATGTCAAAATCGACCAGCCCGACGCGGAAAGCGAAAAGAAAATTCTCAAACTCGTGCGCCGCGAAATTGCCGAGACGGCAGTCGCCGCGCCGGCGGCGCTGGATGTTGAAGACGTTTTGCAGGCCCGCCGCGAGGCTGCGGAGGTGCATTTGAGCGAGGCGGTCGAAGAATATATGGTGCAGCTGGTCATGGCGACCAGACATCTGGAAAAATACGATCCGCGCATGGCCGGGTACATTATGTACGGCGCAAGTCCGCGCGCCACGCTGGCGCTTGACCGCTGCGCCAAGATTCATGCCTGGCTGCAGGAGCGCGGTTATGTAACGCCCGAAGACATCCGTGCGGTTGTCTTCGACATTCTGCGGCACCGCATTATCTTGTCTTTTGAAGCGCAGGCCGAGGGCGTGACCGCCGACGACGTCATCGCGCGGATTCTGAAGCTGGTGCCGCTGCCGTAGGAGAAAAACCGTGAACCTGAAAAGCTGGTTCCGACATAAGAAAACGCCCGAAGAGGGCAACGGTTTGTCCGCCTCGCTGGAAGAGCTGACCGGTATGCGCAGGCTGACGCGTTATGTGCGGAATTTCAGCCATAAAAAAGCCTTTTCCGACCAGGCCGGAAACATTAAGTCGGCTTTTAAGGGCCGCGGCATGGAGTTTGAGGAAATCCGCGCCTATAATTTCGGCGACGACGCGCGCGACATTGACTGGCGCGTGACGGCGCGCAAACAGAAGCCTTATACCAAACTTTTTGCCGAAGAGCGCGATTTGCAGGTCTATGTCTGGCTCGACTTGTCGGCTTCGATGCTGTTTGGCACCAAAAAGGAGCTCAAAAGCATTACCGCGTCCAAGCTGGCGGCGCTTATCGGCTGGCTTTCGCTGGAGAAAAAAGACCGTTTCGGCGCGATTATTTTCGATGGTGCCAAAACCTGGTGGTTTAAGCCGCAGAACAGCCGCGCCCAGCTGTTGGCGGTTTTGAAGAAAATTGCCGAACTCGGCGCCGCGGCGCTGCAAAAGCCGCAAGCCGACGAAACGGAGCTGGCCAAGTCGCTCAAACTGCTGGAGCAGAATGCCGGCAACCGCGCGACGGTGTTTGTCATCAGCGATTTTAACCGCAATTTCGAGCGGCTGAAGCCGGAGCTCGGCGCGCTGGCGCGGCGGCACCGGCTGTATCTGGCGGAAGTTTATGACGCGTTGGAAGAAAAGGCGCCCAAGGCCGGCGAATATCTGGCGCAGTATGACGGCAAAAGGCTGATTTTTGACACCGGTTCCAAGGAATACCGGCGCAATTATGAAAACTATTTTGCCGAAAAACGCCGCGAATGGGCGGAATTCTGCCGTCAGAACGGCTGCGTGCGGATACAAATCCGCACCGATGCGGATTTGCGCCGGGATTTGAAGTTTTTATAAGAAAAATACGAATTTTCAAGAGTCGAATCTTGACACGAACTGCGAGCTATGGTAGCTTACAAGCAGTAATTATTTTGAACTTATAATTGAAGAAGAGAAAAAACATGGTTAAATCGAACGAAAATACAGCATATAAAAGAGGGCAAGAACTGCTCGACCAGGGAATGTACAAAGAAGCCATCGCGCAGTTTGACGCCGCGATTGCCGAACAGCCGGATTCATGGAAATCGCTTAATTCCAAGGGGTTTGCCTTTCAGAAACTCAGCCGCTATACCGAAGCGGTCGAGTGTTTTGACAAAGCCCTGCAGATGAACCCGAATTCGGTCGAAGTTCTGAACAACAAAGGCGTTACGCTCAGCATGCGTGGTCTTTACAAAGACGCGATTCAATGTTTCAACGAGGCGGTGGCGCTGGATCAGACTTCGCTGGAAGCCCTGAACGGAAAGGCGATTGCCTTGCAGCACATGTTCGCTTACAAAGAGGCGCTGGATGTGCTGGAAGAAGCCATGAAGATTGACAACAAACATGCCCAAACGTTATTGAGCGTCGCGGTTACGCTGCAAAAGCTCAAACAGTATGATCGGGCGATCTCTTTCTTCAAAAAGGTGCTGTCCGCCGACAAAAACAACATCAAAGCCTGGAACGGCGTCGGCGTTACCTATCAGCTGATGGGGGACAATAATTCCGCAATCAAATGCTTTACCAAAATTCTGAATATCGACAGCCGCGAGATTCAGGCGTGGATTTCGATCGGTTTCGTGTATCAGAAAATGATGAAGTTCAACGACGCGCTCAAGTGCTACAAAAAAGCGCAGATGATTATCGGCAACCGTTATCACCACAAGCTGTATGACGGGCTGGCCAGCTGTCTGACCAAATTGTCCGAATTTGATCAGGCCATTGAGGTGTATCAGCAGATTTTCCAGCGCGAAGAAGGCAAAAAGAAATGGGATGCCCAGCGTTCGATGAAGTTTGTCAACAAGCTGAAACGCAAAAAAGCCATCGGCACGCTGCAGAGTCTGGTTCCGGCGGACGGAGATTCCGCTCCGGCGGCCGCGGCGTCGGTTTCCGCTCCGGCAGAAGAGGGCGGCACACAGGCATAAATGCCGGCAAGATCATAAAAAAAGGCAGCTCTGCGGAGCTGCCTTTTTTTAGTAAGAATAAGATTTCAGAAAAGTTCTTCCTCGGCGGCATTGCGGCAGATGTAATCCGGGCAGATGCCTTCCCGAAGAATATACTTTCTTAAGTTTGTCCCGGTGATGTCCATGCCTTGTTTTTGCATGCAGTATTCGGTGATGCCGCCTTCAATGACAAGACATGAGCGGATGCCGGCGCGATTGGCTCCCAGAATGTCGGTGCGCAGCGTGTCGCCGATCATGAGGACTTTGTCTTTCGGGATTTCCGGGTACCGGCTTAATGCCCAGTCATAAATCTGCGGATCCGGTTTTCCGTAGAGGATCGTTTTTCCGCCCATTTGAGCATATTTTTCACAGATAGAGCCCTGACGAATGACAAAGCGTCCTCCTTCGTTTGCCCGCAAGTCCGGATTGGCGCATACGAGTGGCAGGTTTCTGCTGCGGATACTTTCCAATTCGGGCAGGAAATCGTCGATTTCGAGCCTGTCTTCGTAGTTTATCTGCGGGATTCCGCAGTATACGAAGTCGGCTTCTTCCAGCGAGCTGAGGCGGTAGATTGAGTCTTTGAGCAGATCCGGCATTTTGTCTTCGGGGCGCTTGAAATTGGCGGTGCCGAAGATGCAGACGTTTGTTCCGGAAACGGGAAGTTTACCGTTTTGAACAGCGTTGCGACCAAATTCTCCCGAAGTTACGACATGCGAGTAGTGCACGTTTTCGAACATACCTTTGGCAGCATATTTTTTTCTGGCATCAGAGACGCCGAAAGAGGCATTTGAGAGGATGATAACCTTCTTTCTTTGTCTGATGAGTTCTTCCATTGTCTGGAGGACCTTAGGGGACATTCCCTGACCGAAGTTGATAACACCGTAGACGTCGAAAATTATAATTTCGAAGTCTTTTGTGAGACGAGAAATTTTCATAATAAATATATTTTATAAATTGTTCGTATTATATATAACATGTACGACGCCGTTTGTCAAATATTTGTCTATTTTCTTTGCCCGATTTCAGGTAAAATTTTTGATTGCAATTTGGAAAGGATGTTTTATAATCGTTTTTGCCGCGGAAAACAGTTCCCCGCGGCAGGGCGTAGAAACCCTTTATTGAGTTAGTCGCGGCATAACGGCTTTAAAAAATTATGCCGACATTTATGTCTGTATCCCGGACGGATGTCGGCGAATAAGGTTTCGGCCAAATAAGCCGAGCCGTCTTGACTCAATACGGTTTCTAACATCCGCCCGCCTTTTCTTCTTCGGAATCGGCGGTTTTGTTTTGCAGGTTTGCACAGTCTGTCGCTCGGCAGGAGCCTGCACGGACGAACGCCGCAGGATTTTGCGCACTTTCAGACTGGTGCCGTTCTCCCGTTCTGCGGCGGCGGAGCTCTCTATTTTCTTGTCGGCCGCCTTGAAAAACTTTTTGCCGCATTTATCTAATTGATGATGAAAATACTGCAAAAATCAGGAGGCAACGCTATGGGAACATTTATCAAATATTTATTTTATCTGATTCTGCTGGTGGTGATTTATCTGGTCGGCCGCGGCATTTATGACGGCAATATTACCAAAGAGACGACCGTCGGAAACGTTATCGAGCAGGTGGACGAAGGCGGCCGCGAGCTGATGCGGGAGACCGGAGCCGAGGTAAAAAGCGGTTATGACAAGGCCGCCAAAGACCTGTCTGACAAAAAGGCTGCGTCAGAGAAGTAAAAATAACGCGGAAAATTTTGCAAAACGGACAAAGCCGGAGGTTTTGTCCGCTCAGACAAATTCGTCAACGTCGGCGATATGTTCGTTTTTTTCGTAAAAATGCTTGAGATAGCTGCGGCCGGTGCGTTCCAGCTCTTCGTCGCGGATAATCGACTGGTTGTTGTCATAGACGCCGACTTTGTGATTGTTGCCGGCATCGGATTCCGCGGTTTCTTCTTCGAAAACGCCGCTGACGGCCAGAGCTTCGATACTGCTGGCAACATAAGGCGTATCCGGAGAAAAGGGTTTCTGCGGCGCTTTTTCGGGTTTTTCTTTGGAAAAAGGTTCCTGAGAGTGATGTTCGGAAGTTTCATCCCGCACCAAAACGTTGTTGTTGGTGTCAATCATTTCAACAAACTGAGTGTCAAGGCGGGCGGCAGCGTAACTTTTGTCAGCTCGGGGAGCCGAGCCTGAGCTGCCTACTCTTCTGGTAGGGGCAATGCTCATATTATTCTCCATTCAAAACAAGATTAAGATTCTTCAATCTCTTTCTTAAATATATCACATAAAATTTTAATATGCCATATTTATTTGATTGTTTTTGTTGAATAAATGCGCAGCCCCTGCAGAAAGAGGCGGTTTTTATTTGTCGTTGTTGTTTTCGTTTCTTTTGTTTTTGAAGTCTTCAACGGCCTTTTTGACCTGCGGCAGATAGCGGTTGTAGTATTCAATCAGTTTGGCGCGGACCTTGTCAACGTTGATGTAGCCCAGCAGAGCGGCAACGATGATGGCAAGTAAAATCCAGGTTAACATTTGTTTTTCTCCTTAAGTAGTTTATTTAAAACTTCGGTGGCGTCATAGGTTTCCAGGTAGGGTTCCGTCTTTCCCGTCAACCGTTGGTAATTTTGAGCTGATTTATCAGAATTTGCAAATAAAACTTCTTTATTCCACACTTTTTTTGCATTTTCGTATCGGCGCAGTGCCTGTTCGGTCATCGGCGGACAAGCTGCCGCGATATCGCGCATTTCGTCCAAGTCGCCGAGCGCGTAACAGACGCAGTCGCAGCCGGCGTCCAGGGAACGGCGCGCTTTTTCGCCGGCGGAGCCTCGGAGCGCCTTCATGTCGACGGCATCGGATATCAGCAGGCCGTCAAAGCCGATAAGGCCGCGGATGACGGTGTCAACGGCTTTTTTGCTCTGGGTAACCGGAGCGGTTTCGTCTACCGCGGTCAGAACGACGTGCGCGGTCATGCCGAGCGGAGCGCCGCGCAGCTTTCGGAACGGATAAAAATCCGGCTCCAGCTCGTCGAGCGTCTGATCCAGGCGCGGCAGTCCCAGGTGCGGATCGACATGGGTGCGGCCGTGTCCCGGCATGTGTTTGATGCAGGGAGCCACGCCGTTTTTGATATATTCATCAACGCAGGCTTTTCCAAGTGCGGCAACGGTTTGCGGCGAGGCAGAAAAGCAGCGGCTGAGCAGTGCCGGGGAAGTCTGCGGATAAATGAGGTCGAGCACCGGGGCATAGTTGACGTTGATGCCCAGTCCGCGCAGGTCTTCGGAAATCAGATGTGCGTGCAGACGGCAGGCTTCCCGGGCTTCGTCAAGCGGCAGGGAGCCCAGAGTTATGGCTGCCGCATAACTGCGAAATTCAGGCTCTTTCAGACGGCGGACGCGCCCGCCTTCCTGATCGACGGCAATCATGACGTCTTCGCGGCCGCTCGTTTCTTTTATTTCGGAAATCAGGGTTTTGAGCTGTGTTTGAGAAACGATATTTCTGGCAAACAGGTTGATGCCGAGCGGATTTGTCCGGGCAAAGAAGAACTTTTCTTCATCGCTGAGGCGCGGTCCCCGACAGGATAAAACGGCCGGCAGGATGTTTGTCATACGGCGGCTCCTACAAAAACAGGGAAATCAGAAATTTGGACGTTTTTATCATATATGCACCGAAAGGGTTGAAGTCATATCCGGCATAGCGCAGCAGCATCGGCAATACGAAAGCCGCGGCGATGATAAAAAGCGTCCCCTGACGGTCGGCTTCCAAAAATCTTTGCACTTTCGGATTGTCCGACCAGCCGAACAGAATTTTGGAACCGTCGAGCGGCGGTATCGGCAGGGCATTGAAAACAGCCAGCACGATGTTGAAGATAATCATGTTCATCAAGAACAACGAGGCGATGCCGTGCGTCAGCTCGTGCGGGATATAAACGCTCAGACGCAGCAGCAGCGCCGCCGTCAGCGCCAGCAGCAGATTGGCGGCAATGCCGGCCGAGGCAACAATGAGCAAATCGCGTTTGGGGCGGCGCAGCTTTCCGAAGTCAACCGGGACGGGCTTGGCCCAGCCAAAAACGAAACCGGTTTTGGCCAGCAGCAGAATCAACGGGAAGACGAGCGATCCGAACAAATCAATATGACGTAACGGGTTGAGCGAAAGACGTCCGAATTTTTTTGCCGTGTCGTCGCCGCACCACCGGGCCGCGTAACCGTGCGCCATTTCATGCAGAACAATGGCCAGAATAATCGGGACGAAGTTGACGAGGACACTGAGCAAAAAATTGGTTATCATCATTTTTTCTTTACAATGCAGGTTCCGCCGAGCGCTTTGATGTCGCCGCACAGTTTGTCGGCGCCGCTTCTGTCGGCAAAGGCGCCGGCTTTGAGGCGGTAGTAGGTGCCTTTGGCGCCGAGGTCGGCCGTTTCGATTTCACGCGGCTGTCCCTGCAGCGAGGGATATTTTTTGACCAGACCGTTCCAGGCCGAATCAACGGCTGCGCGGTTGGGTGAAGAAATTAACTGAATCTGCCAGTCGCCGGGCGCGGCTGCCGCGGCGGGGGTTCGGGGTTCGACGGAAGCTGCGGTTTTGGCCGGAATGTCTATCTTTTCGGCAGCCGGAACGGGAGCCGGAACCGCAGCGGCTTCTTTGATGGTAATTTCCTTAACCGGCGCAGGTTCGTTTTTGACGACGGCAACGGGGGCCGGCGCGGCGACGGTTACGGTCTCGGGCTGCGGCGCAGGCGCGGCGGCGGGAGCTTTTTCTTCGGCCGTTTTGATTATGGCTTCGGCTTTTTGGACAACTTCGGGATTGCCGACATTGACGGGAGCGGCGGTTTCAGCCGTAATAACGGGAAGCTGCGGCACTTCCGGCGGCGGCAGCAGATTTTCGACGACGGGGGCTTTTTCCTGTTTTTTTTCTATGATGTCGTAGACGGATTTGTCCTGATTTTGAATTTCCATTCCGCCGGGATCGCTCGGCTGAACTTTAACCGCGCTTTGCGGCCGGCGGATAACCGGAATTTCCGCATTGGTCTGCGAGGCGTAGCGCGGCGACAAGACAAACCAGCCGACGACGGCGGCCAGCGCAATGCCCGAAACCGTGCCGACAAAAACGTTTTTGGAGCGGTTGATTTCGTTTTTGCGCTCTTCAAAAGCCTCCGCCGAAGGGGCGTTGAGCTTTTGGCGGAAGTCGTCCCAAAAGTCTTCGTTGTTGTCTTGTTCAAAATCTGCGAACATAATTTCTGCTCCTTAAAAAATTCTTTTTTCAGATATTTATATCATTTATCGTATAAGATAATCATTTATAATCAATTAACAAAACGCTCAGAATCTGCAATGGACGTCAAAAAGTTTCTGATGCTCTTCAATCGCCATCATGTCGGTCATGTTGGCGATATAGGTGCAGATGCATTCGGCGAGTTCTTCGTCGGAACTGCCGGAGCTCAAATGCGGACGAACGTGCATCGGCAGCAGTTTGTAATTGTTCATGAGTATCTGAAACAGATCTTCGACCAGCCGCTGCGATTTGATGTCCATGCGG
Source organism: Alphaproteobacteria bacterium (assembly GCA_017480995.1). Classification (GTDB taxonomy): domain Bacteria; phylum Pseudomonadota; class Alphaproteobacteria; order RF32; family CAG-239; genus CAZU01. The sequence continues at coordinate 2,405 of JAFUQJ010000075.1, read as the reverse complement.
ACGATCTTGCTGGAGGTGTAGAATTTGTCTTTGAGAAAGTTGTGAAGTTCGGCAATGCAGCGGTGCATCGTCACAGAAAAATCGGCGGTAAAGCCTTTGTTGCGGCGGACGTCTTCGGCGGTTTCGATTTTGCGTTTGGCAATGTTTTTGCGCGTGGTGTCCAGCAGGTCGAAAATCATGGCGGCAATCAGACTGCGGGTGATTGCGTAGATGCGGACATTGTCGGAACAGAGCGGGTTTTCCTTGTCAAACTTTTCGACGATATTGCGGATAAAATCGAGTTCGCAGAGTTCCTTGATCGTGAAAAAGCCGGCGCGGAAACCGTCGTCGATGTCGTGATTGTTGTAGGCGATGTCGTCGGCAAAAGAGGCGACTTGGGATTCCAGCGACGAAAAATGCTTCAGGTCCAAATCGAAAATTTTGTTGTAGTCGCGCAGGTAGGCATTGTTTATTTTCTTTATCGGGCCGTTGTGCTTGACGGTGCCTTCAAGCGTTTCCCAGGTAAGGTTAAGGCCGTCAAATTCGGGATAATGCTGTTCAAGGCGCGTCATGATTTTGAGCGAGTTGACGTTGTGGTTGAAACCGCCGAACCCGGCCATGGAGTTGTTCAGGGCGCGTTCGCCGGCATGGCCGAACGGCGCGTGTCCCAAATCGTGCGCGAGCGCGATGGCCTCGCCGAGCTCTTCGTTGAGGCGGAGGTTTTTGCATATCGTGCGCGTTATCTGCGCGACCTCGATGCTGTGCGTCAGGCGGGTGCGGTAGTTTTTGCCCTCGTGATAGGCGAAGACCTGCGTCTTGCCGTCGAGCCGGCGGAAAGCGGCGGAATGAACCAGTCGGTCGCGGTCGCGCTGAAACGGCGAGCGGATAATGTTCGGGTAATCGGGATACAGCCGGCCGCGGCCGGAAACGTCCGAAGAAGCATAAGTTGCCAGATCCATGTTTTTTTCGCTTTCAATAGTTATCTTTTTGGTATAGTCTAGTCGTATATTTATAAAAAAGGGTTAATAATGATTATCGCAACATACAACGTCAATTCGATTAACGCGCGGCTCGAAAACCTGCTTGAATGGCTCAATAAAAACCGGCCGGACATCATGCTCCTGCAGGAGATTAAAACGGAGTTCAACGCGTTTCCGTTTCTGGAGCTGCGGGCGGCCGGCTACGAGGCCGAAATCCTCGGTCAGAAAAGCTATAACGGGGTGGCGGTTTTGAGCCGGCACAAGATTAAAGTCCGCGAGCGGGGACTGCCCGGAATCGAAGATGAAAGCGCCCGCTATCTGGAGGCGGAAATCGACGACGGCAGGCAAGGCTGTATTGCCGCCGCGGTTTATCTGCCCAACGGCAATCCGCCGTATAATTCTCCCGAAGACGACAGCAGGTATGCCTATAAGCTGCGCTGGATGGAAGCGCTTTATGCCCATGCGGAAAAACTTCTGGAATTGCGGCGGCCCGTGATTCTGGGCGGAGATTTCAACGTCATCATGACTGACCGCGACGTTTATGCGCCGGACGAATACCGCGGCAACGCCCTGTTTCGCGAAGAGGTAAAACAGCGGCTGGCGGCTTTGCAGTATCTCGGCTTTTATGACGCGTTCCGTTTGCTGCATCCGCAGGAAAACGGCTATACTTACTGGGATTATGCCGGTGCGGCGCTGCAAAACGATTTCGGGATGCGCATTGATTATCTGTTTCTGTCGCCCGATGCCGCGGACCGTCTCAAAAGCTGCGAGGTTGACAAAGCGCCGCGGCTCGGCGGCAAGCCTTCCGACCATACCGTACTGAAAGCCGAACTCGAATAGATGACTAAAAGCAAAAACAAAACAAATATTGAAGAAACTCTGATTTTGACGGTTACGGACTGCGGCAGCCAGGGAGACCTGATTGCCAGAGCTTCCAAAATCAAAGACAGGATCTATGTGGCGTCCGGCCGGCGGCTTAAGCTCGAGATCGGCGACGAGTTTGTCGGAAAGGTTTATAAAAACGCCGGCGAGTATTGGGTTAAGCCGCTGGCCAGAACCAAGAGCGCGGCTCCTGCCGCAACCGAGACGATATACGGTATCGTCGACAAACGCGGTGACCGCTTTTATCTCAAATCTGCGGAGAAAAGCCAGCGGACGGATTATCTGCTGACGCGGCCGAACCGGGCCAAAGCCGGCGATTATGTGCGGGTGGAACTGAGCGGAAACGGGCGTTTTAAGGAGGCAGCAGTCGTCAAAAACTTCGGACCTTTTGACCTCAACAAGGCAACGGCGACTTTGGTGCTTGACAAATATGACATTCCGTATCGCTGGAACGGCAAAATCGAAAAGGAATTGCAGCAGCTGCCGGCGTTTGACAAAAGCAAACGCGTCGATTTGACCGACGTGCCGCTGGTAACGATTGACGGAGACGATTCAAAAGATTTT
>JAFUQJ010000074.1 GCA_017480995.1 Alphaproteobacteria bacterium | reverse complement strand
CTGAGGGCATTGCCGCGGCGCGCCTTTCATCGGCGGGCGCGGCGGAGGTTTCGGCTCTGGCGGACAGGGCTCCGCTGGCGGCGGAAGAAGCCGAAGCTCTCGGTCTGATTGACGAAACGGGTTATGAGAGCGACTGGCGGGCCGAAATAAAGAAGGCCGAGCAGGGCGAGTTTATCGATGCCGCCGACTATGCCGCGCTGTGGAGTTTTCGCAAAAATACCAAGGGGATAGCTTTGTTGGTATTGGAAGGCGTTATCAGCGAAGGAACCAGTCTGGACAATCCGCTCAGCGGCGAGGCGGTGGTCGGTTCGGACACGGTTTTGGCGCAGATAGAGGAGATTGCCGAAGACGAAAACATCAAGGCGGCGGTCGTCAGGATTAATTCGCCGGGCGGCAGCTATACGGCTTCGAACGAAATTCATCACGCGCTGCTTAAGCTGAAACGGGAAAAGAAAATTCCGCTGATTGTGTCAATGGGTAATTACGCGGCGTCGGGCGGCTATTTTGCGGCGCTGGCCGGCGACAAAATCTATGCCGACGGCATGACGATTACCGGCTCTATCGGCGTTTTGGGCGGAAAAATAGTGCTGGACGAACTGTGGAAAAAGCTCGGCGTCAACTGGCTGACGGTTGACAGCGGCGAGACTTCGGGCATTATGAGCGCCAACCGGAAGTTTACGGCGCGGCAGAAAGAGCTGTTCAACAAGTCGCTGGACCGGGTTTATGCCGATTTTACCCGGAAGGTATCGGAAGCGCGCCAAATTCCTTTGGCTGATTTGGACAAACTGGCGCGCGGCCGGGTATGGACAGGCTCCGAGGCCGGAGAAAACGGTTTGGTTGACGCGGTCGGCGGCCTTGCCGAGGCTTTGAACGAGGCTCGAAAGCTGGCCGGATTCAAAGATGACGAGGCTTATTCGATTGCGTTTTATCCCAAGCAGAAAACGCTGCAGGAAAAGATAAGCGAGCTGGCGGGCGGGATGCAGGTATCGGCGGCGCGCCGGCTGCAAACGGAATTAGGGCTTGATATTTCGGTTCTCGGTGTGCTAAAACGGCTGCAATACGATGCGGTGCTGGCACCGATGATCATTAAGTAAAGGAACATAAACATGGCTATTGATACGCAAACTGTGAAAAGAATTGCCTTTTTGTCGCGTCTGAAGATTGAAGACGACAAGATCGCGGCGACCGAGGAGGAGTTTAACAAAATCCTGCAATGGGTTGACCAGCTCAAAGAAGTTGACACCGCAGCGGTCGAACCGCTGGTTTCGGTCAATGAAAACAACATTACCATGCGCCGTGACGAGGTTACCGACGGGAATCTTGCCGACGAAGTTCTGGCTAACGCGCCGATGAAGGAGTATGGGTATTTTGCGGTGCCGAAGGTAGTCGAATAAGATGAAAATTCGTTTGGCTGGCGTCTAATACAGAAATTGCAGGACGAAAGTGTCCTCACGTACCTTTTTGTACGCTCCGGTACTTTCGCCTTTATTTCTTATTATTCGCACACGCCATCCAAATTTTCAGGGTTTTGGATTAAAGTATAAAATAGAGAAAAAACGATGACGGATTTAACTGAATTAACAATAGCGGAAGCGCGCGATGGATTGCGCAAAAAAGAGTTTACGGCGCCGGAGCTGACGGAGGCCTATATTGCCAAAATGGAAACCGGCCGCAAGTATAATGCCTATGTCTGCGAGACGCCGGACAAAGCCATGGAACAGGCCAAACTCAGCCAAGGCAGGATTGACAAAGGCGAGGGCGGCGATTTGGAAGGCATTCCGCTCGGCATCAAAGATTTGTTCTG
>JAFUQJ010000073.1 GCA_017480995.1 Alphaproteobacteria bacterium | reverse complement strand
GGCGGCGGTCACCTGGCCTTTACCGTCGATCAGGGCCCCGACACCCAGCTTTATCAGGGGATTGTCGACTTGCAGGGAAAAACCCTGACCGAATGCGCTCTGCGCTATTTCAAGCAGTCCGAGCAGATTGACACCGACCTCAAACTGTTCTTAAAAGCTCCCGAAGGCGATTCCCAATCCTGGGCGGCGGCCGGCATTATGCTGCAAAAAATGCCCGCGGCCGGCGGCAAAGAAACCGCCGCCGATGCCGAAACCCTGGCCGAGAGCTGGAATCAGGCCAAGATTTTCATGCAGAGCCTGTCCGAAAACGAGGTCTTCGATGCGTCCCTGTCGTCGGAAGAACTGCTGCACCGCCTGTTTCACGCCAATAATCTGAGCATTTCCAACACCAAAGACTATACTTTCGGCTGCCGCTGCTCACGCGAAAAGCTGCTCAACACGCTCGGCACCTTTTCCGAAGACGACATTAACGCCATGGTCGAAAACAACAAAATTACCGCCACCTGCAATTTCTGCTCCGAAAAATACGTCTTTGACAAGGGTGAGCTTTTGAAGCAATAACATATTTAACCAGTTTTTAATTAATATCTAATATGGTAGAAGAAGCTCTCATACCCGGAGCTTCTTTGTTTTATAACATTCGGATGAAGAACATGACGATTACCAAAAGAATTCTCACCCTTTGCGCCGTCTGCGGATTACTTTCCGGCTGCGCTTATTTGTTTCCGTCAGACAACGAAGAACTGCCGCGCTACACCGAACCACGCTACGACACCGAAGAGCCGATTCAGCTCAAGGTCAGCAAAATAAACGTCATTTCCGAATTCACGCCCTCGTTCACGCGTCCGCATGTTGAGCACCTGTTTCCCGTCTCGATTGAAAAAACGGCCAAACTCTGGGCCAACGACCGTCTCAAGGCGGTTGACTTTTCAAGCCCCAACGTTGCCGACGTCATCATCAAAGACGCCAGCGTCACCGAGACGCTTGAACCCAATGACAAAATGTGGGCCAAAGACCGCGTCAAATACAAAGCCAAGCTGATTGTCGCGCTGCGGATCCACAATCCCGACAACATGTCGGAAGCCACCACTCAGGTCGAAGGCTGGCGCGAACTGACCATCGACGCCGGTACCGACATCGCCGAAAAAGAACAATACTGGAGTTCCATGGTTGACAAGCTGTTTGACGACTACAACAACAAAATGACGGCCAACGTCTACCAGTATTTAAACCTCTACGTCGTCAACCAGCCGCTGGTGCCGACTTATTACTAGTTAATCGTCCGCGGCCGCGCATTTTTTGCCGCCGACAGATTAAAAGTCGGAATTCTCACCTCATGAGGCTCGTTCTGCCCCTCGCGCAAAACCTTGCATGAACCGTAAAAGACGGCATTGGCAGACTCAAGCGGCGCTTCCGAAGTAAACTCAAAATACTCGCCAGGCTCAAGCTCGGGCAGCTCACCCTTAAAACCGGCGCTGTCGTCGACGTAATTGTTGCCGGCCTCGTCGGTAATCCGCCAGTCTTTGCCGATGAGGCGGATTTTTGAATCGGTATTGTTTTCGATGCAGAGATAATACCCCCACCAGAAACGGTCGCCGCGTTTTTCATCAACCAGAACCGGCCGCGCCGACACCACGATACCGTCGCTTTCCTGTACCCAAAAATCCTGCGTTTCAGCCATTTTTGTTCCCCGGCAAAAATTAAACTTTTCCGCCGGTTCCCCAACCGGCCGATAATTAACCTTTAGTTAACCTTTGTCTGATTCGCAAGCGCCGATGACTCTTATCCACCCTTTTTTACACACCAAAAACTAAATATCATATTCTTTGGAAATGACGACAACCGGAATTTTGCAGATTTTGATAATCCGGTGCCCCGACTTGGTGGTTTTGTCCTGATAAGCAAAGCGCTTCAAAGAAAAAATCATTCTTTTGAAAAAATACGCAAAATAATCGTCTTTCATATACCGGCGCACCTCTTCGTTCGGAACCGACGTCAGCAGCCCGGCAAGCGAACATTTGGCATATCCGCCCCTGGTAAATATCTTCCGCTTGACAAGCGGCGAACGCGCCGTCAGCAGCAGGTTGCCGAATTTGCTCGGCTCATGCCTTCCGCTGTCAATCGGACAATAAACGTCAAAACGAAAGTTTCCTTTTTCTATCAGCAGCCGGGACAACCCGACTTCGTATTTGCTCACCACGTCCCAAAAATTTTTTTCTCCGGCAACCGATTCGAAAAAGCGCTCAAACAAGGCCGAGGCAAAAACCTGTCTTGCGAAAACCAGAAAATAACTCTGCACATGCTCCCAATCTTCCTCGCAGTTTTTGGTAACGCCCCAAAAGTCGACGTCTCTTTTGCCCATGGCGGCAAACATCTGCGCAAACGGAAACACCGGACCGTAACAGCTGTCGTTGCACAAAACCAATTCGTCGGCATC
>JAFUQJ010000072.1 GCA_017480995.1 Alphaproteobacteria bacterium | reverse complement strand
GCAACCAACAAGCCGGTCGGGTTTGCCACTTTTCAGCTGATTGAAGCCGGTTCGCCGGAAGCCTTGGAAATGGAAGAAGCGGGAATCCCGGTTAAGGACAAACTGATTTACAACGATACGATTGCCGTTTCGGCGGCATTGCAGGGCAAAGGCCTGGGCAAACTTTTTGCAGAAGCGCTGGACGGCTATTATGTGCAGAACTTCGGTGTCGAAAACCAGTACGCTTTGTGTACCGGCGCCATTAACACTAACGACAAAAACGATTTGTCCAAGGGATTTCACGGCGGCCAGCGCGGCTATGGCAACTGGGTTGAAAACAAAGGCCGGATGAGACAATGGATTAACCGCTGGAAGCAGGACAACATCGAAGAAAAAGGGGCGCAGCTCAATCCCGCTTTTATGCAGCGTTCCTACGGCGGCAGCGCGCGCCGTTGACCGGCCGGAAAATGAAACCAAGGGGGCTTTTGCCCCCTTTATTTATTTGTTAAAAAAGTAAATAGCGCTTGCACAGAACGGATTATCGTTATAGAAGTTAAACAATAACAATTTATTTAATTTTGGAGAAGAGTTGATGCTGTCTAAATTTATGGGGTGGCTGTCCGCTGACATGGCCATTGATTTGGGTACCGCAAACACGTTGGTTTATGTGAAGGGCAAAGGCGTTGTCCTTAACGAGCCTTCGGTGGTTGCCATTGAAGAATACCGCGGCAAAAAACAGGTTTTGGCTGTCGGCAACGAAGCCAAACAGATGCTCGGCCGCACGCCCGGCAATATTCATGCCATCCGCCCGCTGCGCGACGGCGTTATCGCCGATTTTGAAATCGCCGAAGAAATGATTAAGTATTTTATCCGCAAAGTTCACAACCGCAGAGCTTTCGCTTCTCCGATGGTCATTGTCTGCGTGCCGTCCGGTTCGACCGCGGTTGAGCGCCGCGCCATTCAGGAATCGGCAGAGGCCGCCGGCGCCCGCAAAGTCTGGCTGATTGAAGAGCCCATGGCCGCCGCCATCGGCGCCGATCTGCCGGTTACCGAGCCGACCGGTTCGATGGTTGTCGATATCGGGGGCGGTACCACCGAGGTTGCGGTTTTGTCTTTGGGCGGCATCGTTTACGCCCGTTCGGTCCGCGTCGGCGGCGATAAGATGGACAGCGCCATTATCTCTTACATCCGCCGCAACCACAATCTGCTGGTCGGCGAAGGCAGCGCCGAAAAAATCAAAAAAGAAATCGGTTCCGCCTGCGCGCCGGAAAAAGGCGACGGCCGCACCTTCGAAATTAAAGGCCGCGACCTGATGAACGGCGTGCCGAAAGAGATCGTCATTTCCGAGCGTCAGGTGGCCGAGAGTCTGGCCGAGCCGGTGGCGCAGATTGTCGAGGCGGTTAAGGTCGCTCTCGAATATACCGCTCCGGAGCTGGCGGCGGATATTGTCGACAAAGGCATCGTGCTGACCGGCGGCGGCGCACTTTTGACCAATCTGGATCAGGTTCTGCGCAACGCGACCGGCCTGCCGGTTTCGATTGCCGAAGATCCTCTGGCCTGCGTCGTCAAGGGAACCGGCAGAGCATTGGAAGAGATTGGAAGACTGCGGTCTATACTGTCTACGATGTATTAGTCCGGAAAGTTTGCTCCGTGGGCGGCTGATACGGAATTTGCGGGCAGGCAGCATCCTCTTTACATTTTTGTAAACTCCGGTGTTGCCGCCCTTAATTCTTATTGTTACACACGCCGCCAAACTTTCTGGAGAAAATTGTGCTGGCGTTATTTGAAGCATGTAAGGTTTTTTGATTGATGAAGCGGCGCAGAAGTTTATTTTTACATTTAAGCCATATCAGATTACTGGCCAAGAAGTTTGCGCTGGTATTTTTGTTTTTGTTTGCTTTTGCGCTGATGCTGGTCAACAAAACCGACACCGTTCTGATTGAAAAAACTTCCAGCGTGGTGACGGATGTCGTTTCGCCGATGATAGAAGTTTTTGCGATCCCGGCCAAGATGATTGCGCACGGGTATGATTATTTTCGCGATTTGAAGCAAATTCATGCCGATAATCTGCGGCTGAAGGAAGAAAACCGCAAACTTAATCTGCTTTATGACAAATTTAAGTCTCTCGAGATTGAAAACCGCCTGCTTGCCGATTTGCTCAATTATGTGACGCCACCGAAATCGGATTTTATTACCGCGCGGGTGATTGCCGAAGAAGGCGACGCCTTTTCTCATTCGATGATTGCCTATGTCGGAGACGCGTCTGCCGAAAAGGGACAGATTGCAATGTCTGACAAGGGCGTGGTCGGCCGGGTTGACCGCGTCGGTCATGTTTATGCGCGGATATTGCTGATTACCGACATCAACTCCAAGATTCCGGTGATGACCGAGAGCTCGCGGGTGCGCGGTATTTTGTCGGGAGACAACACCTCTTTTCCCAAACTGGTGTTTACGCCGCTGGACGCCGGCATTAACATCGGCGACCGAATCGTGACTTCGGGCGTGGCCGGCGTTTTTCCGGCGGGGCTGCCGATCGGCCGGGTGGTCAGCGTCAGCAAAAACGAAATTGCGGTCAAGCCGTTCAGCTCTCTGGAGCAGCTTGAATACATCAAACTGGTTAATTACGGTTTGGAAGGCCTGCTGCATGATGACGGCCGGCCGTTGAATGGCGGGGCTGCCGATGAGTGACGATATTGACGAAAATATCAATTCTTTGTTTCAACGGCTGCTGCCGCTGTTGTCGTCGGTTTTTTTTGTTTTGTTTTCCTATCTGCCGCTGGATTTTATGTTTCTGAAAAGCATTCATCCGGCAATTCCTTTGATATGCGCTTATTTCTGGCTGGTACACCGGCCGGATTTGTTTAATCTGTGGTCGATTTGTATGCTCGGACTGTTTGACAACATTATCAGCGCGGCGCCGATGGGCTCGAGCATTTTCGCGATGCTGGTCTTGTATGTCCTGACCAATGCCGCTTCCAAGTTTTTGACGGCCAAACCGTTTGTCGTTCTGTGGTATGGCTTTATGGCTTTGTCTTTGGGCACAATTCTGCTGCGCTGGCTGATCGTTTCGATTTATTACAGCCGGTTTTTGCCGTTGGACGGGGTGTTTTTCAGCTATTTGATTACGGTATTTTGTTATCCGTTTATCTCGCTGCTGCTGGCTTTTGTGCAAAACCATCTGATTCAGGATGAAGAATAATGAATCGAGACAATGATAAAGGGAAGGTTTTAATCGGCCGGTCGCTGATTTTGGCGGCAGGGCAGATGCTGCTGCTGATTGTCATTATCGTTCGTTTGTATTATCTGCAGGTTTATCAGGCCGACAAATACAAAACCCTGTCGGACGAAAACCGGATTTCCACCCGGCTGCTGGTGCCGCCGCGCGGCGTTATTTATGACCGCCACGGCGAAATGCTGGCAACCAACCGGCAGAATTTTCAGGCGATGATTGTGGCCGAGCAGACCACCAATGTTCAGGAAACGCTGGACGCTTTTAAAAAGATTATGCCTTTGTCGGAAGCGGAAGAAGAAAGAATTAAGAAAGACCTGAAGAAAAACCGCAGTTTTGTGCCGATTAAAATCAAAGATAACCTTAATTGGCAAGAGGTTTCGAAAATTCAGCTTAACGCGCCGGATCTGCCCGGAATTATCATTGACGAAGGGTTGAGCCGTTATTATCCGCTCGGCGAGAAGACGGCGCATATCATCGGCTATGTGTCTTCGGTGTCGGAGCAGGACGCACGCGCGAAAGACGATCCGCTGCTTGAAGTTCCGGGATTTAAAATCGGCAAGGCCGGCATTGAAAAATTTCATGAAAAAAAGCTGCGCGGCAAAGGCGGCAACCTGAAACTGGAAGTTAACGCCTATGGCCGGGTGATGAAGGAAATCGAGCGCGTGGACGGTATTCCCGGGGAACGGCTGGACCTCAGCATAGATGCGCGGCTGCAGGAAAAGGCTTATGATTTGTTTGGCGAGGAGACCGGCGCCGCGGTTCTGCTGGACGTATACAGCGGCGAGATTCTGGCTTTCGTCTCAACGCCGGCCTATGATCCCAATCAGATAGCGCAGGGCGTCAGCAGCAAAGAATGGGCCGAACTGAACCGGAACGAACACAAGCCTCTGATGAACAAGGTTTTGGCCGGGCAGTATTCGCCGGGCTCGACGTTCAAGATGGTGGTGGCTTTGGCGGCTCTGGAAAGCGGCGCCATTAATCCGCAGACGCGGTCGTTCTGCGCCGGCAAAATGTTTTTGGGGGACCATGCTTTTCACTGTTGGAAAAAGGAAGGGCACGGCTATCTTGACGTGGTTCAGGCGCTGCAGCATTCGTGCGATATATTCTTTTATGAAACGGCCCAGAAAGTCGGAATCAACAAAATTGCCGAGATGTCGCGCCGTTTCGGTCTGGGGCAGAAAATCAACATCGGCCTGGAAAACGAAAAGGAAGGCCTGATTCCCGACAGCGACTGGAAGCGCAGACGTTTCGGCGAGCCGTGGCAGCTCGGCGAGACTTTGATTTCGGGCATCGGCCAGGGATATATCCTGACTACGCCGCTGCAGCTGGCGACGATGACGGCGCGGATTGCCAACGGCGGGTATAATGTCAGGCCGACTTTTGAGAAGGCAGGCGAAAAGTCAAAACTCGAAAAAATGAATATCAGTTCGACAAATATCGCGCTGGTCAAACAAGGCATGTTTGACGTTGTCAATCTTCCCGGCGGAACGGCGCTGCGGTCGCGGTTTGATTTTAACGGCCTGAAAATGGCCGGAAAAACCGGAACCACGCAAGTCCGCCGCATTAGCATGAAAGAGCGGCAGAGCGGCATTGTCCGGCAGGAAGACCTGCCGTGGAAATACCGCAATCACGCTTTGTTTGTCGGTTATGCGCCGCATGACAATCCGCGTTATGCCGTTGCCGTTTTGGTCGAGCACGGCCGCAGCGGTTCGGCGGTGGCGGCGCCGATCGGCGGAAAGCTCCTGCTGGAAGCCTTAAAACTTGACGCAAGTTCAAAACCGGTGGAATAAAAAATGTATAAATTTTACGAAACAAGTTTCAAAAGCCAGTCCCTTACCCTGAAAGAAAAATTTCAGGGTTTGAGCTTTGCCTATCTGATGTTTATTTTTATTCTTGCGGCCATCGGCGTGGTCATGTTGTATTCGGCGGCAAACGGACATTGGCAGCCGTGGGCGCTGAACCAGCTGCTGCGGTTTCTTATCGGTCTGGGCGTCATGCTGGTTTTGGCAATGATAGACGTCAAATACTTTATGCGCTATGCCTATTTCTTTTATTTCGGCGTGCTGCTGCTGCTGATTGTGGTTGAGGTCGGCGGTCATGTCGGCATGGGGGCGCAGCGCTGGATTAATCTGGGTTTTATGAAACTCCAGCCGTCGGAATTGATGAAAATTGCGATGGTTTTGGCCTTGGCGCGCTATTTTCACGCGACTTCTTTGCAGAACATCGAAACGATGCGCGGCATTATTACGCCGCTGCTGATGGTTCTGCTGCCGGCTCTGCTGGTTATGACGCAGCCGGATCTCGGAACGGCGCTGATGCTGTTGTTTACGGCCGGAGCAATGTTTTTTGCGGTCGGCGTGCAGTTGTGGAAGTTCGGGGTTGTGCTGCTCGGCGCGATTATTTCGATGCCGATCGCCTGGAATTTGCTGCATGATTATCAGCAGAACCGCGTGCTGACTTTTCTTGATCCGGAGCGGGATCCGCTCGGCGCCGGCTATCATATCATTCAGTCGAAAATCGCGCTGGGTTCGGGCGGCGTGTTCGGCAAGGGCTTTTTGAAAGGAACGCAGAGCCATCTGAACTTTTTGCCTGAAAAACACACTGATTTTATTTTTACGATGCTGTCGGAAGAGTTCGGCATGATCGGCGCGATTTTTGTGGTTTTGATCAATATTCTGATTTTGGCATACAGCTACGCTTTTGCCCTGCGGACGACCAGCTATTTCGGCAAACTTGCCGCGGTCGGTCTGGCAACCAATTTCTTTCTTTATGTGATGATTAATATAGCCATGGTTCTCGGTCTGATTCCGGTTGTCGGCGTACCTCTGCCGCTGATTTCTTACGGCGGGACGGTTATTATCTCCGTTATGGCCGGTTTCGGCATAATCCTCTCCGTAAATATTAACCGCAATATTAATATCGGCAAAGATTAAAACGCGTATAACGGCTCATTCAGAGCGATTTTGTGCGGTCTCGAAAAATTCACGTACTTCATTGTACGCTAAAATTTTTCTCGCCTTCAATAATCACTCTGTCTGAACCATTCTCCGCATTTTAATGTAGTTTTTTATGCGTTCAGCTGCCAGATTTCAAATTGGGACATCAGGCAAAGATTAAAACGCGTATAACGGCTCATTCAGAGCGATTTTGCGCGGTCTCGAAAACACTTTATATGCACGCGCTCTTCGATTTTTATTTGCAATGTGCGGTTGTTAGTTCAGCCGCCAGATTTCGAAATTGAGATACCAGGCGAAAAGAAGCCAGAGGACATACGGCGCGATCAGTCCGGCGGCCAGGCGGGAAGTCTTGTAAAAAATCCACAGCGTGCAGGCAGCCGTCACAATCAGCAATGACAGAATCAGCAGCGCGCCGGCGATATGCCGCATGCCGAAAAAGACCGGACTCCACAGGAAATTTAAGAACAGCTGCAGGCAGAAAAAGACAATGCCGAGCGGCCGCTGTATTTTCGGCGTGTTTTTGAGATACAGGTAAAGAGACACCGCCATCAGCAGATAGAGCAGCGGCCAGACGGTCTGAAAGACAGCCGCGGGCGGCGTCAGGTCCGGTTTGGGCAGGGCGGCGTACCATTCTGAATCCGGCATTTTTTAACTCCTTATTTTTTTGTGGTAATTTTATAAAAAGATGATTATAATATAGGTCATAAATCACCTTTTCAAAGGAGAGTTATTATGGAATATACGGAGACTGACGCTACGGTTGAAAATCTGAAAGTCCAGCATGCCCGGCTTGACGCCGTTATCAGAGAAGAGGAAAGCCACATCTGGAAAAATATGATCAAAATTGAGCAGCTCAAGAAAGAAAAGCTCCGCAAGAAAGACGAACTGTTGAGAAGACACTTACAGGCAAATTAACAAGTTTTGAGAGAGAAGGCCTCCGTACGGAACGGAGACCTTCTTTTTTTGTCAGCGCCGCGTTGCAAAAGGAACCTTTGGCGCCGTGGCATTGAGCAGCCGCTGAACGTATCTTCCCTGATAAAGGTTGATGCCCAGAGCATTGCCGACTTCGATTGCCGAAGGATCGTCAATGCGGCAGAGAATCATTTTGGCGCGCTCCGCCTTGTTAACGTAATCCATGAAGTGTTTGTCTTCGTTGATAACGTCCATAAATGCCGGGTGCCAGATGATTTTCATCAAATCGCAGTTGAGGTTGGCGCGGTTGAGGTATTTGAGCTTGTCAACCGAGATGCCGTCAATGCAGATCTTGTAGCCCCGGGCCTGAGCAAAAGTTTTGGCCAGAACAAAGGATTTAATGTCGCTGAAAATATCTGTCAGCTGCAGCTCAAGGATAATGCTCGGACGCATGGAAGCGCTGATTCCTTCGTCAAAGACCAGAAATTCGTCCGATAAAATGGTCGAGACGTTGATGTTGATGCTGAAATTGCCGATCAGCGAGCCGTCGTCATGCCGGTTGATGGTTTCGAGCACGCGTTTGTCGAGCGTTTCGCTCAGCGACAAGAACAGCCACGGATTGGCGACCAGGTCAATATCGGGCAGCAGCATTTCGCGCAGGTCGGGAATCGAAACATAAACCTCTTCAAAAACCCGCAGCGGCGCAGACTTGCCGATGACGGCGCAGATTGCCTGCCGGCGGATAAAACTGGAAAAATCGGCAACCGACAGAATTTTCTGAACGCGAGCCAGAATATCGGGCGTCAGCGGCTTTTTTTGTTTGTTCTGAGAATTGGAACTGACGGCGTTCATTACAAAAGGGGTGGCTTTTTTGGTCTGGAGTTTGACCGGATTCTGCTGATGACTCAGCTTGCTGACCAGATGATAAAATTCTTTTTTGTCATCGACCATGTTATAAAACCTGACAAAGCCGATTGCTTCCAGATTGTCGGAATTTTTTAAGAGTTCGTCATCATGGAACATAAAACGGATTTTGACCAGACAGGACAGAATCTCGTCTTTGATGCGGCGGTTGTAGATGACGATGACGTCTTCGTTGGCAAACCAAAAATAGCGGGCCATCGCTTTGGATACGAAGGCGGCAAAGGTATCGGCCAGTTCCTGACGGTGAGAATCGCGGATATTCTTGCTTTCGAGTTTGGACACGTTGATGTAAATGGCGTCGTATTCGCTGACGGAATCGTCAAGGCGGCGCAAATATTCGGCAACGGCAATGTCTGTTCGCAAAGAACGGGTTTCGGTTTTAGTTTCCATCGGTTTGTCCCAGCATTTTTTCCAAGAGTTCCGTATGCCGGCACTGACGGCGGCTGACACCGGTAATCAACCGGCGGCGCTTGAGACAGTCGGCGGCGGTGCAGTTCTGCGCATTCGGGCAGCGGGCGCGGATAACGGCGGTTTCGAGCGTGTCCATATAAGGTCCCTGAAACGTGCGGATGCCGTAGGATATTCCCCAGCGCAGCGCTTTGTCGTCGGTGCATTTGGCAAGGATGACGCGTTCGCTTCCGAAGTGTCCGATAATGTCTCGCAGCTCCCGGTTATCGGTGTCAAATTCCATCATCGGGTTCCAGAACAGCTTTATCAGATCCGGCTCGAGGCGGCCGATGTCTATCAGAGACAGGGTTTCGGGAATGAGGCCGTCTATCAGAATCTGGTTGCCTTGGGCATGGAGCTTTTCCTTGGCTTCAAAATAGTTTTCGAGCCTGTTGAAGATGTCCATCATCTGGACTTCGGCGATAATCTGCGGATGTCCGGGCAGACCTTCTTCGGCCAGCATGTCAAATTCGGGCGTAAAGATTGAGGACAGATGCAGGTTAAGGCTGATGCGCCGCGGCCAGTTTTTGATGTCTGCGGCCTGAAAAGACGCGATCGTCTTTTTGTCAAGGGCCTGCGTGAGATATAAAAAAAGCCACTTGTTGGCGGTCAGGTCCATGTTTTTGTCGTATTGCGCGCTGAGGTCTTTGACGGCAACAAAAAATTCCTGAAACATAACCCGAAATTTGTCGGCGCCTTCAATGCGGACAATGCTTTGACGCTTGACGAGCTCGGGGACGTTTATGGCGTCGAGATGAGCCAGCACGCCGTCCATCTGTGACGCTTCGACCGGATATTTGAGGTTTGAAAAATCAGGCCGGGCGGCATTTTCCATCTGCTCTTGAATATATTCGTAGAAGGCTGCGAAATCATGGGGAAAGTTGTAGAGCCTGGCAAACTCGGAAATGCTGGCGTTGGTCAGAATCGGATCGGAGGCCAGGCCTTTGCGCAGTTTGTCCACGGCGTCGGAAACGATGCTTTCGGTAATGTTTTTGCCTAAGATTACAAAGTCGCCGTTGTTGAGGATATACATCATTCCTTCGGCGGCGCCGACCAGATCGTCAAACAGTTTGGCGATGATTTTGATGAAAGAAGGGTGGCGGTTTTTGGGCTTGAGTTTGGAGAGGCTGACGTACAAAACGGAATATGCGGATTGATTGCGGGCAATCCGGTCGAGCGTTTCGAGCAGGTTTTTTTCGGCAACGAATCTGTTGGTTTGCGACATCTGATCCTCAGCAGTTGACATTTTGCCTTTTATCATAACTCCGGTTTGTGTCGATAGCAAGCAAATTACCGTTGTTTTCCTAAGTAAAAATAAGTTTTAATTTGTGACTATTTCTGTTGCGTTTTGGGGAGCTTGACGATATAATTCCGGCAGGTGTTTTTTTGAGTTGGAGGGAAAATGGCTTCGACAATAAAAGTCTGTATGGGGAGTTCGTGTTTTGCCCGCGGCAATTCCAAAAATCTGCAGGTGATTCAAAGTTTTCTGGAAAGCCATAATCTGGCCGCGGAGGTCGAGCTGACAGGGCTGCGCTGCTGCGACTGCTGTTCCAAGGGGCCGAACATTACAATTGACGGCGTCGAATACAACAATATCGAGAGCGGCATGCTTTATGACATACTGGAAAAACACTTTCTGAACGCAACTTCCGGAGATAATGAGAATGTCTAACCGCGATTTTCCGCTGCATACCGTTAAGAACGATTGTCAGGACTGTTATAAATGCGTGCGCAGATGTCCGGTTAAGGCAATTAAGATTGAAGACAATTCGGCAATGATCGTGCCGGATTTGTGTATTGCCTGCGGCATCTGTTATAAGGTTTGTCCGGCCGGAGCCAAACAGCCGCGCAGCGATTTGGCGCGCGCCAAATATCTGGTTTCGTCCAACCGCGAGATTTATGTCTCGCTGGCGCCTTCGTGGGTGACGGAGTTTCCGGAATACAGCCGGGAACAAATTGTGGCGGCAATCCGGCGCCTCGGCATCAAAGGCGTGAGCGAAACGGCGCTCGGCGCGCAGGAAGTGACGGCGGCTACGGTTGAGATGCTCAAAGACGCCGCGGCCAAAAAAGAAAACCGGCTGATGATTTCGACCGCCTGTCCGGCCGTTGTCGAGTATATCGAAAAATACCTGCCCGAGCTGACGCCGTGCCTGACGGCGCTGGCGTCGCCGCTGCTGGCGCATTGCCGGATACTTAAAGAGACTTTCGGGCAGAATATCGAGACAATTTTTATCGGCCCGTGCATTGCCAAAAAGTTCGAGGCCGACCGGCATCCCGAACTGTTGTCGCTGGCGCTGAGCTTTGAAGATCTGCGGCAGTGGCTCAAAGACGAGCATATTGATCCGACGGGGCTGACGCCGGGGGTGTTTGACGTGTTTGCGCCGGCTGCCGCCAAAGAGGGCTGCGCTTATCCGATTGAAGGCGGAATGATTGAAACGATTAAGCCGCATAATCTGGCGGGAGATGTTTACATGGCGCAGATTACCGGAATTTACAGCCTGCAGGAAGAATTGTCGCATATTGACGCCGAGCATCTGACCAAGCCGACGTTTTTGGAATGTCTGGCCTGTTACGGCGGCTGCATGTCAGGTCCGTGCACTTCAAACAATGCTTCGGGGTTGCAGAAACGCATGGAAATTCTGAAAAACTCGAGTTTTGACGAGGCGGCTTCGCGCAAACCGCAGTATAACATCGGCCAAAATTACAAAGCGCAGAATGTGAACGTTGCGGGCGATAAGTTTGAAGAAAACGACATTCGCAAAGTTTTGACCAAAATCGGCAAATACAGCATTGAGGACGAGCTTAACTGCGGCGGCTGCGGTTATGACACCTGCCGGAATTTTGCCTGCGCGCTGCTGGCCGGCAAGGCCGAGCCCGAGATGTGCGTTTCGCACATGAAGCATCAGGCGCAGCGCAAAGCCAACGCGTTGATCCGCTGTATCCCGTCGCCGATCGTGATTGCCGACGCCAAGCTCAACATCATGGAGTACAACGACCAGTTCCGCGATACCTTCTGGAATGAAGAAGAGCATGCCGACATTTATGACTATGATAATCTGTACGGCGCGAATCTGCGCGATTTCGTCAGCTTTACCAATTTGTTTTCGGCGTCGCTGGAGCTGGAGCAGGACATTCATAAAGAGCATGTCCGCCACGAGGACAAGATGTTTGACGTAGTGGTCTTTAATATTGACAAGAAACAGAGCGTCGGCGGCATTATCGAAGACGTGACCAATGCCGAAATGCACAAAGAGCAGATTGCCGAGAAAGCCAAAGAGGTTATTCATAAGAATCTGGCGACGGTTCAGCAGATTGCCTGCACGTTGGGCGAGCACATGGCCGAGACCGAAGTTTTGCTGCGTTCGATTGCCAAGGATTACGCCGCGTCCGACCGCGAAAACGAAGGCGTCAAAATCCGGACCAACTCCACCGAAAGAAAGTTTTAGCCGATGAGCGACTCTCTGTTTATCGAAATCGGTTCGGCCCAGCAGCAGAAAAACGGCGAGGATTGTTTCGGCGATACGGTGTATTCCAAGAAGATTCCCGAAGAACGCCGGATTATCTCGATTTTGTCAGACGGTCTCGGTTCGGGCGTTAAGGCCAATATTCTCTCTTCGATGACCACGCGGATGGCGATGAAATTTGTCGAGAGCAACATGGAGCTGATGCATTCGTCGGAGGTGATGATGGATGCGCTGCCGGTCTGCCAGATCCGCAAAATCAGCTATGCGACCTTTTCGGTGGTAGATACGCAGCTTGACGGCAAAACGCGCATTTTTGAAATGGACAATCCGCCATTTATGTTTATTCGCGACGACAAAGCCGTCAATGTCCGTTATCGCGAGATTTATTCCGAAAAATGGAAGGAGCGCACGATTAACATCTCGCAGCTGACCAATCAGGAAGAAGACCGCATTATCCTGATGTCGGACGG